>JBGQCL010000609.1:0-6710 GCA_041495365.1 Kofleriaceae bacterium
GGCCTCGTAGGTGTCGCGGTCGATCATGGACGCGGCGCGGGCGTTACCGATCTGCTTGGCGGTGAGTTCTCCGGCGGAGACGCGTGTCATGACCGCACCGTCCGCATCAGATCCTCGAACGCCACCGCCTCGATAAACGACCGAACCGCGCCCTCGTCGCCGCCCAGCGCGCGCTTGCAGCGGCCGATCATGTCCTGATCGCCGTCGCCGCCGTACGCTGCCCGCGCTGCGGCGAGCCGGACGTCGATCCCCAGCGGACGGCGCAGCTCAGCGGTGCAGAGCGCGCAGCAGCGAAGCTCGACGACATCACCGCCGAAGAGCTCGAGGCCGAGGTAGGGCTGCGACTCGAACGCGCGGCGGTCAGCGGTCAGCGCGGCGTGGAGTGCCTGGGTGCAGTGGATGGAGGCGGTCATGGCTCGTCTCCAATCCACGACGCCTGCATTTCGGTCCGCATCGTCGGGTGCATCCGCCGACAGACCCGGCGCTCAGCGTTCGCTGCCGTGAACGTGGCGAACTCCATCGCCTCGGACCGATCGGCGGTCCAGCCGGATCCGCTGCCGCGGGCAGGGCCGCACCAGTAGACGACATCGTCCTGCGAGTCGCGGTGAATGATGACGACGGTCCGGCGGTCGGCGGCCGGTACCTGTTCGGTGTCGACGATCACGGGCGCCCCCTGAGCAGCGTGACGATGTCCGCCAGCGCCGCGACAACCTGCCGGTCGGCATAGGTCGCGCCCTCGTCGGACATGGTCATCGCGCGGATGGATGCGACGGTAGCGGCCACCTTGTCGAGAGCAGCGGTGTTGGGCGCGGCGTCCGGAACGAACGTCGGCGTGTTCCACCCGATGCAGTGATGGTTCCGCTCGGCGTCGATGAAGTACCAGTCGATGCGGCCTTGCGTCTGGTAGAGCCAGCCGCCCGGGACCACGATCCGACGCACGCGCATGTCGCGCTCGCCGGGGACTTCCTCCCATTCGGCGGTCACAAGCCCCTCCACGCATCAGTGAGGCTGCGAACGAGCGCCAGCTGCTGACCGTGGCGCGGTCCGGTCAGGTATTGCGGAGATGCCATCGGAAACGGAGCAACGACCGCATGTGCGCGGCGATGCGCGCGGTGGACTACCGCGGCCGGTCCGGGCTTGCGGTACTCGGCCGGCATCAGCGCACCGCCTGCATGAACTCGCGGGTACGGAGATCAATGCCGTAGTACCCGGTCACCTCGGGAAGTCCATGGGCGAGCGCCATCGAGTGGCACATGACGTCGGGCGACACGGGAGACCCGCACTGGAGCGCAATTGCCGGCGCAGAAAGTGCCTGCCTGAGCGACTCGATCTCGTCGACGGTCGCGTAGACCCCGGTGCCGTTCACAGGCGCACCTCCGTGCACGTCGCCTCGATGATCCTCTGCACCCGCCGCTCGCTCGGCCGTGCCGCGCACAGCTCCTCGAGCGCAGCGCTCCAGATCTCGGTGGCTTGCCGGCCAAATCGCGCGAACTGCTCGCCACCAGCGCCGACCGCGCAGCTGGTCAGCAGGCAGCCGATCTGGCTCCAGCTGCGCAGCGTGGTCATCGTCGGCGCGCCGAGCTGCGTGAGCTCGGCGAGCAGCAGCAGCGCGACCGGGCGGCGCGCGCTCACGAGGAGGCGATGCGCGGCGAGGATGCGAAGGATGAGCAGGGCGGGCCCGGAGGGGGCGGGAGAGAGCGGAAGAGGGAGCGTCATGCGTTCGATATAAGCGACTTCACCTCCGGGTGCAAGTGGGAAATTCGGTGAAAGCGAACGCCTCGATCGAACGCAGCGACATCGTTAGCGTCCGGCACGCGATCAACGCGCTGCGCTAGGCGACGCCCGCGGCGATCTACGACCGCTTCTTGCCGGTGTCCCGGAGCGCTTCCTCGGCGAGTACCGCGGCGCGCTCAAGGAGCCGGCTCCGTCGCGACGGATCAAGCTTCTCCCAGTGCTCGAACAGCTCCTCGGCCTCCGGTTCCAGCACGGGCATCCTGGGAGGCGTCACGTCGAGCGCCAGGTGAATCTGCGGCACGAGCGGTGACTCGTGCGACTTGCCGCCTAGGAGCTCGGAGATCGTGGCCGGGGAGCAGTGGGCCGCACGGGCCAGCTCGGCCTGGCTCCAGCCCTTGCGCTCCATCTTGCTCCTGACCATACGTCGCCACGCATCGTCGATCGGGTACGCCTTGCCGGCACGTCTGGTCATAAGGGTGCGTAACATACGGAGCATTCGCCTACTCCGAATCTGGCCGTTGACAGATCGTTCGACCTAAGCGAATATGACCGGGTGACAGCGGCGCACACCTTTGGTCAGACCCTGGGCAAAGCCTTGAGGGCCAGGGGTTTGACGCAGCTAGCCTTCGCCGAGCGGATCGGCTCCCCGGTGTCGTCGGTGAACGCATGGATCAACGGCAACGAGGAACCCAGGCTCGGGACGTTGCTGCGCATCGCCCGGGGTCTGGATACGAGCGTTGCCAAGCTCCTCACCGGATGCCGAGCTCCAGAGATCCAGCATCCCCGTCGATCTCGACGCGCGAAGGCCGCGTGACGTCGCCGCTCCGCCCCACCTCCACGGAGGCAACTATGCCCGACCCCACCCGTTTCTGGCTCGGCGCTGCGCTCGGCACGCTTGTCGCCGCGATCGTCATGACGGCAACCGCGCTGCTCGCGCTGCAGCTCGAGCGCGTCGACCGGATCAACGCCCGGGCCGCGTGCCGCGCCCGCGGCGGCGAGGTGATGCTCGTCGAGGATGGCGCGTTGCGATGCGTCTGCTGGCCGGAGGGCAGGTAGATGCGGGACTTCGGTGAAATCAGCGCGGTGATCGTCGTCCTCGCGTTCGTGCTGGTCGGCCTCGTGGCCGCCTCCGCTGCAGGCGTCTGGGCCTGGCAGAACGCCGCCGACAAGCGCGTCTGCCGCTAGCACGGCGGCACGGTGATCGACCTCGGCAACGCCGAGTGGCACTGCGTCGGGGCCGTACCGGAGGGCAGGTAGATGCGCGATCAACCAGCCGCGGAATGCGTTCAGAACAACTCGCACTCCAACTCTGATGCTCACGTGATTATCACGCCGCAATGCTGTGAATTTGCTCAGCGTGCTAATCCGGAACGCAGCATTGGCGCACGCAGTGTTGCTGCGCGCCGAGACCACATCTCTCCCAGCCGCGCCGGCCGACAGGCACCGTCTATGCCGCACATCGGTGAGCGCGCGTGCGGCGTGTCGCTGAACGTCGTCTACCGCTGGCGCACCAACGTCGAGAAGATGGGCAGGGCTGCGTGAGGCGTCGCTCGTGCCGTCGCCGCGGAAAAAACGGCCGCTACGTCGCCGCACCCGGCGCCACGCCGGGCAAGCGATCCGTCTCCGTCTCGGCAGCGATGTTCGGGCGTGTCAAGGAGTTCGCGCTCGACAACGACGTCGCCATGACGTGGATCGTGGACGAGGCGGTGGCGGAGGTGCTTGCATCCGCGGCGCGGTCTGAGCAGGCGACGTTCACCGCGGTCCCGGCCGCGCGGCGTCCGGCTCGCAGCAGACCGGCTCCGCCCGTTGATCCGCCGATCGCGTTCTGGCTGCTGCCGACCGGGCCGATCCGCAAGTAACCACACCGCCGCGTGGAGACGCGGCACAACGAAAGGTCACCCAGGGTGAAGATCGATTTCTACGGCCACAGCGACGACCTCATCGAGATCCGCATCGACGGCAAGGACCGACACGAGATCGACGGGTACATCGCAGACAGCAGTAACTACAGCCGCGCGCTCGAGGTGCGCACGATCGGCGGCGCGCTAGGCGTCCGCGTCCACGCAATCTATGACGGCTGCTGGTCATTCGCGGTCGGCCAGCTCGAGGACGGCCGGTCACTGCCGTCCGGCTGGACGTTCGCGCTCGCGCAGGAGCACCCGTACAGCACGCGGCTCAGTATCGACACCGGAGGTGAGATCGTCGAGGTGACGCACAAGGATGGCAAGCCGTTCGCGGAGGGGGAGTAGCCGTGGGGGACCGCAAGCCACGAGTCCTGCTCGACGTCGACGGTGTGATCGCGGATTTCATCGGCGGGCACTCGCCATGCTGAACGAGCTCTACGACACCTCGTTCCGGCGCGAGCAGGTCACCGAGTTCGACTTCACCAAGGCGCTCAGTATGTCTCCGCCTGCCGCCGCCGCGGCCAAGCGCGCGATCGGCGCGGCATCCGGCTTTGCTCGGCATCTCGACGTCTACCCGGGTGCGATCGACGGCGTTCGGAGATTGCAGCAGATCGCAGAGGTCTACATCGTCACGTCGCCGTGGAACTCGAACCCCACGTGGTGCCACGACCGCGAGGCGTGGCTCGAGCGGCACTTCGGGATCCCGCACGCGCGAGTGATCCACACCAGCGCCAAGCACCTGATCGCGGGCGATGTCCTCGTCGACGACAAGACCAGCACCTGTGACCAGTGGCGTGCTGCGTGGCCGAGCGGCGTTGCGGTGCTTTGGTCGACACTCCACAACCGGCGCGACCTCTGGGACGGGCCGTGCACGTCGGACTGGGATCACCTGATCGAGATCGTCGGGACGGTGCGGACGTGACCCGCTCCCACCTCCCGCCCACTGCCACCTGCACCTACGCGCTCCGCATGGGCGACGGCCGCTACGTCACCGATCTGACGTCAGAGGCCGGCAGCTACTCCATCGACAACGCGCACCTCTGGCTCTGGCCGATCGGCGAGACGGAGGAGGCCAGGGCCGAGCGGGTAGCCGCGGTCGCCAAGCGGTACCCGTGGATCGGTCGGCCGGTGGCGGTGAGGGCAAGGGCGTGAAGGCGCGCGCCAAGAAGCAGCCCGGACCGCCGGCCGTCATCTTCGCCACGGATCCCGTCCCGGCGCCACCCGGCATGCGCCGCGTAACCGTTCACACCATAGGAGACGGGTTTCGCTCGGTCAACGCATGGCTCTACGGCGAGTGGGCCGCGCATATGGCCGTCTGTCAACCGGGCTGGACTGTGACGTACTTGCCGTGTGGACGACGGCTGCACCCCAAGCCGCTCACCGAGGATCAGGCGCGACGATGTGCCGACTGGTTCGCCTGCCACATCACGCGCGACGAGCTGATCAACTGGGCCGAACCGAGTGCCGAAGTCGTCGCCCGCATCTACCAGGGGATCGAGGCGGCGGCGACGAACATCGATGTGGCAGCAATCGTGAGCGCCTCCGAGCCGGACGAGGAGCGGTGGTCGTGACTGCCTACCGCTGCATCGTCGCCGACCCGCCGTGGGCGCCGCGCGACAAGCTCCCCGGCAAGACGCGCGGCGCTGCACGGCAGTACCCCGTGATGCGGACGGCCAACGTCATGGCGTTTCTCGTCGACCAGCAAATCGCGGTGGCCGACGACGCGATCCTATTCCTCTGGCGTCTGTCGTCGATGCAGCAGGATGCGCTCGACGTTGCCAAGGCCTGGGGCTTCGACGCCAAGAGCGAGGCTGTCTGGCAAAAACTCACCAAGCGCGGCCTGGCCTGGTTCGGGATGGGGCGCACGGTGCGCGCGAGCCACGAGACCTGTCTGATCTGCGTGCGCGGTCGAGCGTCGATGGTGGTTGTCGGCAAAAGCGTGCGCTCGACGTTCGCGGCGCCGGTACCTGTCGACGCGGATGGCCGGTACGTCCACAGCGCGAAGCCCGATGCGTTCTTCACGCAGATCGTCGAGCCGCTGATCGGACTGCCATACGTCGGCGGACCGTGCCTTGAGCTGTTCGCTCGGCGGAGGCGCGCTCGCTGGGATGCGATCGGCAACCAGCTGCCCGCGGCACTGGAGGCTGCATGACGCACGACTGCATCATCGAGACCCGCAGCCACATGTTCGGCCATGCCTGGCGCTGTACCTGCGGTCGGCCGCAATCGACGTGGATGGAGTCCGAGGCGACGGCGCGCGCGGCATGGCGCAAGCACGCCGCCGCGGCAGACCAGGGCGACCCGCCGGCCGCCTGTCCCCACTCCACTTTCACCGCCGACGTCTCCGTGCATCGCATCGGCGACCCGCCGAGCCACATCATGGCCGAGGTCAGGGTCAGCTGCGCCAGCTGCGGTGTGCCGTTCCGGTTCCTCGGTCCACCCACCGGGCTGGCGTTCGGGCATCCGACGGTCGACCTGCCCGCGACGACGCTGCACGCTCCGATCGCGGCGGGTGAGCGGACCGAGATGCCGGATCAGATCCGGGTGGAGGTGCCGTCGTGAGGGGTGCCCAGCAACTCGCCGGGGAGACCGCGGCGCAGTACTTCGAGCGGCTGGAGTCCGAGGTTGCCGAGGCGCAGCGCCAGCTCGATCGGTACGAGCGCGACGCTGAGATCGATTCCAGACGGAAGCGCGAGCGACTTGACGACCGCGACGCAGCCGAGCGCGAGCGCGACTTCCTGCGCGATCAGCTGACCGAGCTGCAGCTGCAGATCGCCTCGCCGTCGGCGCCGCGCACGCATCGCGAGATGACGCGGCTACTTGCCGGGCTACTCCGCGGCGAGGACTGGAGGAACGGCACGTGGCGATGATGCGCGTCGTATCCGGCCTGCTCGCGCTGCCCGACGGTCGCATCCTGATGGGACAGCGCCGACGGAACAAGCTGCGCCCGTCGCTCTACGAGCTGCCCGGCGGCAAAGTCGAGCCGGGCGAGAGAGACGAGACGGCACTCGCGCGCGAATGGCGCGAGGAACTCGGCGTGGAGATTCGTGTAGTCGGCGGTCCACTCGCGGA
>JBGQCL010000610.1:0-6675 GCA_041495365.1 Kofleriaceae bacterium
CGATTGCGTCGTCGAGACCGCCCGAATACCAGCTTCGAGGGGCCGGGCGGATGGTCCGCACCGTGGCCTGCGCCTTCCAGGCGATAGAGCGCGATCGTCGAGCACCTCCGCGTCACGGTCCTCCCAGGAACGGCTGATCGGGCAGCTCGTTGACGTCTGTGCGCTCGTGCGGGAACGCCCCGCTCAGGGCGCGTGACAGCCTGTCGATCCCGTCGACCAGCCCGGCAGTGCCGTGACCGCGCGCGAACGCGGCCGCGATCTGCGCCGCGACATCGCCCCAGACCGCCGCGTCGATCCGCGCGAGTGCACCGTCATCGGCGAGCACGACCACCTGACGGCGCGACGGCACGACGAACACGAGCACGCCGTTGTGGCCGCGCGTGTGCGCCACGCCGAGTCGCGCGAACACGCGCCGCGCGGTGGGCCACACGCGGCCGAGGAAGAACGGCGAGATCGAGACCACGATCTCCGCGGACGTGCGGAGCTCGGCGGCTTCGACCGCCTCGCGCACGCGCGTGAGATCGATCGCTTTGCGCTGGGTCGTCGCGCGCGGCATGGCTCACCAGCCTCCCCGTGCCCCACCGCCGCCGGACCGGCCCCCGCCGCCCCCGAAGCCCCCGCCACTGCCGCTGCCACCATGCCGGCCACCGGACATGATCGTCCACAACAGGAGCATCGCCATCCGGGGGTGGGTGATCGCGAAGATCACGAACGCGATCAGCGCGAGGCCCCCGAGAATCCAGTTGACGAGGGACGGTGTGCGCGCCTGGGGCGGCGCCGTGGCGGGCGCGCCGGCCCACGGCTTGCCTTCGATCGAGGCGAGCACGGCATCGACCCCGGCCGTCACCGCGCCGTCGCGATCGCCGGCGCGAAGCCTCGGCGCCATGACCTCGCGGATGATCCGCGAGGCGATCGCGTCGGGGACCTTGTCCTCGAGCCCGTAGCCGACCTCGATGTCGATCTTCCGATCGTCGGCGAACACGAACATCGCGATGCCGTCGTCGAGGCCCTTGCGGCCGATCTGCCACGCCGTGAACGTGCGCACCGCCCAGTCGTCGAGCGGCGCCCCTGCGAGCGTCTTGCCGATCCACACCACGATCTGATGTCCGGTCGCACGCTCGTAGCCCTCGAGTCGCGCGTCGAGCGCTGAACGCGCGGCGGGAGACAGGAAGCCGGCATCATCCTCGACCCACCGGGTCGGCACCGGTGGCGGCGCGGCCGCCGCGAGGACCGCCACCAGGGTCAGCGCGAGCGCGGACATCAGAACGTCACCTTCGGCGGAACCTCGCTGCCCGCCTTCGCCGCGAAGTACTGCTTCTCCGCGAACTTCCCTCCGAACATCCCCGCGACGATCGAGTTCGGAAAGCTCGCGCGCGCGGTGTCGAAGTCCCGCGCGGCCTCGTTGTAGCGCATGCGCTCGACCGCGATCCGGTTCTCGGTGCCCTCGAGCTGCGCCTGGAGGTCGCGGAAGTTCTCCGTCGCCCTCAGGTTCGGGTATGCCTCCGCGACCACGAGCAGGCGCGACAGCGCCCCGCCGAGCTGGTCCTGGGCGCTCTGATACTGCTTGAACGCATCCGGATTTGTCGTGATGTCCTTCGGAACCGCGAGCTGGCCGACTCGACTACGCGCCTCGGTCACGTCGGTGATCGTCCCGCGCTCGAAGGCAGCGGCGCCCTTGACGGTCGCGACGAGGTTCGGCACCAGATCGGCGCGCCGTTGATACGTGTTCTCGACCTGCGCCCACTGGGCCTTGGTGGCCTGATCTAGCCGGACCAGCTTGTTGTAGGTCGCAACGCTCCCGCCGAGCAGCAGGGCGAGAGCGGCGATGACGACGATCGCGGTGATTCCGGTCTTGCTCAGGGCCTTCATGCCGGCACAAGCAGCAACTCCGATGCCAGCACCTGTGATCGCTTCCCTCACACACACCTCGACAGCGACCGCCGCAGCGGAGCTGCCCAGACGCGCACGCCTTGCGCCCGCCGCCTGGCAGAACGCATGCGCCGCACAGAACGCGATGGTCCTCCGGGAAGATCCGATCGTCACTTGCCGGGCAGCGGGATGTGCCGCCGGCAGCACTCGGGAAGCTCGCCGCGCAGGATCTCGACCGCGTGCGCGGCCTTCGCGACAAACTCACTCGCAGGTGCGATCTCGAACCGCCGCGGGTGGCGCGCCCACACCGCGGCGATCCGCTCGTCGATCGCGCGCGCCTCGCCCACGCTCTCGATCCGCAGCGGGAGGCTGCTCGGCATGCGCGTTGCTGAGACCAGCGGCATGCACGCCACGACCTCGGATTCGCGGTTTCGGCTCGCAGAGCTCACCTCGGCGCTTGGCGCCGGCATTCTCGGCCTCGGCCTCGGATGCGCCGAGCGAAGGAGGCCGGACGCAAGGCTTGCGTGGCCAGCGACGGACGGAAGCCCTTCCTGGGCAGCCGCGACGGAGAAAGCGTGATCACCGCGATCACACGCGCAGGCATCCCGGTTGCTCGACCAAGTACGATGACCACCCGAGCTCGAACGCCGAGGCTACGTGCAGCGAGTCTCCTGGTTTTCGGTGCGTTCGCCGTGATCGCCGGCTTCTTCGGCTGGCGCAGCGCGAGGAGCGCGAGGTGAAGGCGGAGCTCGGTGCGACCTGGGATGCCTACGCGACACGCACGCCACGCTGGATCCCGCGGCTGCGGGCACGCTCCCAGGCTCCGCAAGCACACTGACCATGCAGATCATCACGCGTACGAGCAGCGACTGGCCAGACGACGCGCCGGTCGAGATCGTCGAGCGCAAGGGCCTCGGCCATCCCGATACGCTGTGCGACGCGATCGCCGAGCGGGTATGCACCGCGCTGTGCCGCGCCTACCGTGAACGGTTCGGGACGATCCTTCACCACAACGTGGACAAGGTGCTGCTGTGCGGTGGCGCATCGCGACCGCGGTTTGGCGGCGGTACGATCCTTCAGCCGATCGAGATCTATCTCGGCGGTCGCGCGACCGCCGAGTGGCGCGGCGTTCGCGTACCGGTCGACGACCTGGCGATCGGCGCGTGTCGCGAGGTGCTTGCCGAGCTGCTGCCGCTGTACCCGGAGGCTCGCATCGTGTCGCGGATCCGGCCGGGATCGAGCGACTTGACCACGCTGTTCACGCGCAGCCGGGTTCCCCTGGCGAACGACACGTCGTGCGGCGTTGGCTTCGCGCCGCTCACCGAGCTCGAGCGGATCGTGCTCGAGGTCGAGCGCGCGCTCAACGATCGCGCTGTGAAGCGGGAGCATCCCGAGCTCGGCAGCGACGTCAAGGTGATGGGCATGCGGCATCGCGACCGGATCGAGCTCACGATCGCGTGCGCGTTCGTCGATCGGTACGTCGAGAGCATCGGTGGATACGTCGCCAAGAAATCGGATGCGCAGCAGCTTGTCGCTGCCGTGGTCTCCCGCGTGTCATCGGTACCCGCCGCGATCGCATTCAACG
This sequence comes from Kofleriaceae bacterium, assembly GCA_041495365.1. Classification (GTDB taxonomy): domain Bacteria; phylum Myxococcota_A; class Polyangia; order Haliangiales; family Haliangiaceae; genus JABFXX01. Next base: position 3,455 of record JBGQCL010000610.1, read on the forward strand.
CGGCGGACGATGCGAGCCGCGGCGACGTCTATCTCACGGTGACGGGCAGCTCGGCAGAAGCGGGAGACGACGGTGAGGTCGGTCGGGGCAATCGCGTCAACGGCCTCATCACGCCATATCGGCCGATGACGATGGAGGCAGCCGCCGGCAAGAATCCGGTGAGCCACGTCGGCAAGCTCTACAACATCATCGCGAACCGGATCGCGAACCGCATCGTCACGGAGATCCCCGACGCGGCAGCCGCGACGTGCACGCTGGTGAGCCGCATCGGGACGCGGATCGACGAGCCCGCGATCGCCGACGTGACCCTCGCAGCCATTCCGGGCGATCGCCTGCGCGCGCAGGTCGAGGACATCGTTCGCGGCGAGCTCTCGCGGTTCGATGCATTACGCGATGAGCTGGTGAGCGGTCGAATCGCGGTGTTCTGACCTGTGACCCGGCGGGTCACGGCGTGACTGGCAGGATCACGCTTGGGGTGGTCGTCAGCGTGCGGTTCCGCCGCATTGGCTCGGGCTTGCGAGTTGCAGAAGGATGGGGCGATGGCCCGTCAGGTACTGATCGCCGCACCTGCCCGCGTCGCGCGCAAGCTGTCCGACGCGATCGGTGATCAGTTCGAGGTCACGACCTGCAGTGATCCCGAGAAAGTCATGGCGCTCGCCGCGGTCGGCACATACCTCGCGATCGTGAAGACCGCTGGGTTCGCGCAGCTGTCGACCGACATCCCGATCATCCGCGTCGCAGACGCGGCGGGACCCGAGGTCCTCGACGAGCTCACAGCGATCCGTCATCGCGCTCGCCTCGATCAGCGCACGCGCGCCTCGAAGCTGGCGCATCTCGTTGCGCTACCTTACGATGAGTACGTCGCGCTCGCCCGCGCTCGAACGACGCGCGACTACCTGCTCGCGCTCCTCCACCGGCATCGCGGCGTGGTCGCGGAGGCCGCGCGCGAAGCGGGCCTGCTGCGAGAGACGCTGCACCGGCTGATCCGCCGGCACGACATCGATCCCGACTGGTTTCGCGATGGACACGAGTGACGCGGTCCCTTGCTTGCAAGGCCGACTGGAATGCTTCGCATGGAACATCCTCACAGCCACGAGCCAGCTCCTCCAGCTCCTGCGCCGCCAGCCAAGGACCCGGTCTGCGGAATGACGGTAGATCCGGCGACCGCGAAGGGGGGAAGGGTTGAACATGGGGGGCGCGAATACGCGTTCTGCGGCCCGAGATGTCGCGACAGGTTTCTCGCAAATCCTGCAGGCTACGCCGCCCACGGACAGGGCTCTGACCAGCCGGCCCGCGTGGAGGCGGCACCGGTGCCGGCGACCGCTGCGATCTACACGTGTCCGATGCATCCCGAGGTGAAGGCGGCCGGGCCGGGCAGCTGCCCCAGGTGCGGGATGGCGCTCGAGCCGATCCTGCCGGCGCGGACTGCGACCACGACGCAATGGACCTGCCCGATGCACCCCGAGATCGTGCGCGACGCGCCGGGCGCCTGCCCGATCTGCGGTATGGCGCTCGAGCCGCGAACGGACACCGCGGAGCCCGTCGACGATCCCGAGCTCCGCGACATGAGGTGGCGCCTCCTTGCCGCCACGCTATTCACGGTTCCGCTGCTCGCGATCGCGATGTCGGAGCTGTTCGCGTCGGCGTGGCTATCAGGGCGTACGCGCACCTACGTCGAGCTCGCGCTCGCGACGCCGGTGTGTCTGTGGTCCGCGTGGCCGTTCTATCTGCGGGCGGTGCAATCGATCGCGCACAGGAGCCTCAACATGTTCACGCTGATCGGCCTGGGGGTCAGCGTCGCGTACGGGTACAGCGTGATCGCAGCGCTGCTCTCCGGCATGTTCCCGCCGGGCTTCCGCGACGAGGCCGGCCAGGTCGCCGTGTACTTCGAGCCGGCCGCCGTGATCGTGACCTTGATCTTGCTCGGCCAGGTCCTCGAGCTCCGGGCGCGCAGCCAGACCGGCGCCGCCGTCAAGCAACTGCTCGGCATGGCAGCGACCTCGGCGCGGCGGCTCTCCGACGACGGGACCGAGAGCGACGTGCCCCTCGATGCCGTGCGGGTCGGCGATCGCCTGCGCGTCCGGCCCGGCGAGAAGGTGCCGGTCGATGGCGTCGTGCTCGAAGGCAAGACGTCGATCGACGAGTCGATGGTCACGGGCGAGCCGATCCCGGTCGAGAAGCAACCCGGCGACCGTGTGATCGGCGCGACGATCAACGGGACCGGCGGCCTGGTGATGCGCGCCGAGAAGGTCGGCGCCGAGACCCTGCTGTCGCGCATCGTCGCGATGGTCGCGGAGGCACAGCGCAGCCGCGCGCCGATCCAGAAGCTCGCCGATCTCGTATCCGGCTACTTCGTTCCCGTGGTCGTGTTGATCGCGGTGGCCACGTTCGTCGTCTGGGCGACCGTCGGGCCGTCGCCGAAGCTGGCGCACGCGCTGATCAACGCCGTGGCCGTGCTGATCATCGCGTGTCCCTGCGCGCTCGGCCTGGCGACGCCGATGTCGATCATGGTGGCGACCGGGAAGGGGGCCACGATGGGCGTGCTGTTCCGCAACGCCGAGGCGATCGAGACCTTGCGCAAGGTCGACACGCTCGTCGTCGACAAGACCGGCACGCTGACCGAGGGCAAGCCGAGGCTCGTGGCCGTGGTCGCCGCGCCGGGGTTCGACGAGGCCCAGGTGCTCGCGCTCGCCGCCGGGCTCGAGCGCGGCAGCGAGCACCCGCTCGCGGCGGCGATCGTCCGCGGCGCCGAGGACCGCGGCCTGGCGCTCGCGCGCGCGGTCGAGTTCGAGTCGATCACCGGCAAGGGTGTCAAGGGCAGGCTCGACGGCAAGACCATCATCCTCGGCAACCGCGCGCTGATGGACATGTTCGGCGTCGAGGTCGGGGAGCTGGCGGACCGCGCGGAGGCGCTGCGAAACGACGGTCAGACCGTCATGTTCGTCGCGATCGATGGCAAGCCCGCGGGGCTGGTCGGCGTCGCCGATCCGATCAAGACCAGCACGCCCGACGCGCTCGCAGCGCTCCACGCCGCGGGCGTTCGCATCGTGATGTTGACCGGCGACAGCGCGACCACGGCCAGGGCGGTCGCGAGCAAGCTCGGGATCGACGAGCTGCGCGCCGAGGTGCTGCCCGATCAGAAGGCCGACGAGGTCAAGCGCCTCCAGGCGCAGGGCCGGTTCGTCGCGATGGCCGGCGACGGCATCAACGATGCGCCGGCG
>JBGQCL010000611.1:0-6668 GCA_041495365.1 Kofleriaceae bacterium
CGTTCGATCGCGCTCGCCAGTGGTTCATCGGGGCTGACGTTCGCGGGGATTCCCTGCATCGCCCGGCGAACCGGCGCGCGCCGCCAGTCCTCGTCGGTCTTTGCGTTCGCACGATAGTCGAAGACGTTCCGTTCGGACAGGACGCCTGCGAGTGCACCGGCATCGACCACCAGCAGCTGGCGGATGCGGCGGTGTGACATCCTCCATTCAGCTCGCCCGAGGGTGTCGTCCGGATCGATCGTCCACCGCGCGGGTCTCATGATGTCTCTGACCTTCATCGTCATTTCTCCGTTCAGCGTGCCTGTTCGCGTTGCTGCTCCGTCGCCAGTTAACAGCAACGATCAGGCCATTGCTTCGGTCGCCTCTGCGCCGAGGGAATCATCGACGAAGATCTCGGCAAGTCGATCAGCGCAGGGAGCGCGAACCGCGCGGGGCGACTGGCATCGCCGATGTCCGATCTCGGAGCATGAAGCTCCTCGGTCAGGAACGCGCGGTCAGCGCGACGCGGTTCGCGACCGATATCGAGCGCCAGGGGATATCACCTGGCGCTCGGCCCTGACCCATCGGCAAGCGGACGACCGTGCGTGTTCAGCTCGAGCAGCGAGGCGCCACCTCGTCGATCGGCGGGGGTGTCGACCTGGCTCTTGATCCCGGGTGTGAGGCTTGCAACACGCGCGACTTCACGCATGATGCGCTGTATGAGCAGGAAGCGCCCAGAGCGTCGGCCCCCGTTGGACGACACCATCGCGCGATTTGAGCGGGATCTGCAACGGCTGGCACTGGATCTGGCTCGGGCCGAGATCGACCGCCTCCGAACAATTCCGCTGGTGACGTCTGGGGCGCGTGCGATGCGCGTGCCTGCCATGGCGCCGATCGGGCCGCGGGCAGTGAGCTCGGCGCGGCGAAAGCGTAGGGTGCCCGTGGCACCGCCGGCGGCGACCTTCATGCCAGCGCCGGCGGGGATCTCAGTACCGGCGCCGATGGTGGAGCACCCGCTGGTGGGGATGTCGGCGCCTGCTCCGAAGGTGGAGCGCACGCCTGCAGTGACTGAAGCACGCGCGGCGGCGCGGCGGCGCGCGGCAGAGCCGAGTTCGGTGAAGACTGAGCCGGCGGAGAAGGCGGTATCGACAGTCCCAACATCGCAGACGGCGCTCGCCGCAGCTGCGCCGATCGGGCGCGCGCCGGCGACGGCGGGACCGAACTCGGGGGCAGCGTCGACGGCGAGCCCGCCGGTCACGGTACGGCGAGCAACCCCGGTGACCGCGTCGACGGACGTGCTGCGCGCCGAGCTCATCGCAGCAGCGGTGCCCGCGGTGCCCGAACCTCTTCCGGCGGCTGCGGCGAGGTGGTCAGAGCGAGCGCTTGTTCAAGAGCCAGTGGATGAGCGACGGGACCGTGTGCGGCGTCGTCGCGAGGAGCGTGCCGAGCGGCGGCGCCAGCGGCAAGAACGTGCTCGACAGCGTCGTGCGGCGGTGGTTGTGCGGAGCGAGCCAGCGGTGTCCGAAGATCCCCGCTCCCCGGAGGCCGAACCCGAGGCGCCTGGCGGAGCCGCAATCGCGGTACCGCGGGCGAAGGCGAACGCGGCATGAGGGCCGGCGGAGCGCGTCAGCTCGCGCCGATCTAAGTCGATGCCGCGCCGCTCCGCCGCGGGGGGCGGGCTTTCACGGAGGCGAAGGCGGTCGTGTGGGCAGGAGGATGTGGAACCGGCTGCCCCGGGCTGGTTGTCTCCGACCCAGATCCGGCCGCCGTGCGCTTCGACGGCCAATCGGCAGTAGGTCAGGTCGGGCGGGACGGAGCGGGGCCCGAGGGCGGCGACGGCATGTCCTCTGAACGGCGGCACTGACGCGAACGGAGCGAATGCGACGTGCGAGCGCGGATCCCAGGATCGGGTATACATCGGGGCTCTTGCCGTTTCCCGCTGCTCATCCTCGCCTGCTCTCCGCGCTCGCGAACCGCCAGTACGTCGAACCGACGCCCGTCCAGGCGGCGGTGCTGGCCGACGAGGCGCGCGACCGCGACCTGCTCGTCTCGGCGCAGACCGGGTCCGGCAAGACCGTGGCGTTCGGCCTCGCGCTCGCCCACACGCTGCTCGGGGATGCGCCGCGGTTCTCGCCGGGCGGAGCGCCGCGCGCACTGATCGTGACGCCGACCCGCGAACTGGCGCTCCAGGTCCAGCGCGAGCTTGTCTGGCTGTACGCCGAGACCGGCGCGCGGATCGCGACCTGCGTCGGCGGCATGGATCCGCGGCGCGAGCAGCACGTGCTGCGGCAGGGCGTGCAGATCGTGGTCGGCACGCCGGGTCGGCTGTGCGATCACCTCGACCGCGGCGCGCTCGTGCTCTCGGGACTGCAGGCGATCGTGCTCGACGAGGCCGACGAGATGCTCGACATGGGGTTTCGCGAGGACCTCGAGCGGTTGCTCGAGGCAGCGCCCGCCGAGCGCCGCACGCTGCTGTTCTCGGCGACGATCCCGAAGGAGATCGCGACGCTCGCGAAGCGCTATCAGAAGCACGCGCTGCGGATCGCGACCTCGTCGGAGGCCGAGCGCCATCACGACATCGAGTATCGTGCGATCCCGATCGTGCCGCGCGAGCGCGATCTGGCGGTGGTCAACGTGCTGCGGTATCATGAGGCCGTCGGCGCGCTGGTGTTCTGCGCGACGCGCGACGGCGTGGCGCACCTCGCGGCCAACCTCGCCGAGCGCGGGTTCGCCGTCGTGGCACTGTCGGGCGAGTTCAGCCAGCGCGAGCGCAACACGGCGCTTCAGGCGCTGCGCGACGGCCGCGCGCGGGTGTGCGTCGCGACCGACGTGGCGGCGCGCGGTCTCGATCTGCCGGACCTCGGCCTCGTGATCCACGCCGACCTGCCGCAGAACCCGCAGGTGCTCGTGCATCGTAGCGGACGCACCGGGCGCGCGGGGCGGCACGGCGTCGCGATCATCCTCGTCCCGGATCCGGCGCGCCGGCACGTCGAGCGCATGCTGCACGCCGCGCACGTCGATGCGACGTGGTCGCGTCCACCGACGGCCGATGAGGTTCTCGCCCGCGACCAGGAGCTCGTGATCGGCGAGATCGAGAGCCTGAGCGAAGATCTCTCCGACGACGACCGCCAGGTCGCCCGCGCGCTGCTCGAGAAGCGCCCGGCCGAAGAGCTCGTGGCTCAGCTCGTGCGCATGCGCCGCCAGGCGCGCCCGGCGCCCGAGGAGCTCACGCCGCCGCCGTCGGAGCGGCCGCGCCGCGAGGCCAGGCCGCAGCCGGACGGCCCGCACGGCGAACCGCGCGAGCACCGCAAGCTGCGCGAGCAGCGGCCGGTCCGCGAGCCGAGGGAGCAGGCTGCCGAAGGATCGGCGTGGTTCACGATCAACATCGGGCGCTCGGAGAACGCTGATCCGAAGTGGCTGGTCCCGCTGCTGTGCCGGCGCGGCAACATCGCGAAACGCGAGATCGGCAAGATCCAGATCCTGATGAGAGAGACCCGCGTCGAGATCCGCGGCGACGCCAGCGCGCGATTCGCCCGGTCCGTCCGCAATCCGGACGAAAGAGACCACAACATTCATATCGAACCGCTCGACGCCTGACGGCGTCAGCGTGCGCGCCACCCCGCGCGAAGGTCATGTTCCGACGTCGTCACGTCGGCAGACCAGGCGTCGGCAAGATCGGCGCGCGACGCCCGCGTTCCGGCAGGAGGTCCGATTTGGCGAGCAGGTCGTGCAGCATCGGGGCGCTCAGCTTGGTGTGATCGCTCGCGACCTCGTGGATCGCGATCTGATCCTTGGCGCGGATCTGCCGGTCGATCGCGGGCCGCAACAGGCCGAGCATCACCGGGGGCGCGACGACGATCAGCTCGCAGGTCGGGTACTGGCGCCAGACCGCCGCCGCCTCTTCCGCGACGATCGCGGCGAAGTGGCGCTCGATGTCGCGGCGCCGGTGGTCGCGGTGATCCGGCGTCGAGTGCAGCGGGGTCTTCGCACCGCCACGGCGCCCCGACCCGCTGTCTCGGAGACGGCCTCGGCGTCGAGGGCGCGCAGCATCGGGTTGGCCAACTTCGCGAGCTCGACGAGCTCGGAGGTCCCTGGGCCCACCCCTGTGCGGTCGACGTCGAGCGCGAGCACGCGCGCGCGCGCCGCGTCGGCGACCAGCACGCAGAAGTTGCGAGCCTGCGGCGCGGGCTGCGCGGCAGGTCGTTCGCGATAGAGACGGCGGCGCCCGCGCGGGGTCAGCGCGAGCTCGGGATCGATCAGGCCGTCCTCGAACAGCTCGCGTGCCCACGGCCAAGGCGGACCAGCGCGGCCGGCGAGGAACTCGGTCAGTGCGGCGATCGCGGAGGGCGGGGCATCGAACGTCTCCTCGCACGCGTGCTCGCCGATCCACACCGGGCCGCGGGTGTCCGGGTCGAGGTGCCATGGAATGCCCGAGTGATCGCTGCGGGCGCCGTCGACGAAGATATCGTAGGCGTCGAGCGCGGTGCGGATCTCGACCAGCGCGCCTGCATCCGTGCGGCCCCTGAACAGCGGCGGCGGTGCGACACGTGGCTCGTCCGGTGCAGGCTCACGCCCGTGCAGGAACTCGCGCCACCTCGCACGAAGAGCTTCGTCGGTCGTCCATTCGGCGAGCATCCGTTCGAAGTGGCCCTCGAGCACGCGCATCTGCTCGGCGAGGCGGTGACGGGTCGCGTCACGCGACGGCGGCTCGCGGCGGTGCTCTTGCTCGACATGGCGGTATTCGTCGCCGAGCTTGCGCAAGAGGTCGAGTGGGTCGAACGCCGGCTCGTTCACGATGCCTCCTTGGCGCGCGCGGCGGCGAAATGGTCCAGGAACCATGAGCCGGCCAGCCGCGCGACCTCGTCGAGCGCACCCGGCTCCTCGAACAGGTGGGTCGCGCCAGGAACCACCGCGACCTCGTGCGGCGCGGTCATGCGCGCGGCAGCCTCGCGGTTCACTTGCAGCACCCAGGTGTCGGCGCCTCCGACGATGAGCAGCGTCGGCGTGCGTACGGCCGCGAGCGATGCGCTCGCCAGATCGGGGCGCCCGCCGCGCGACACCACCGCCGCGATCCGGGAAGGTCGCCGCGCCGCAGCGATCAGGGCCGCCGCGCCGCCGGTGCTGCCGCCGAAGTAGCCGACCGGGAGGCCGCGCGACCGCCCGCTCGCGATCAGGCTATCGGTCGCGGCCATGAGCCGCTCCGCGAGCATGTCGACGTCGAAGCGCAGCGTGGCATCTACCGCATCGCTCCGCTCCTCCTCGGCGGTGAGCAGATCGAACAGCAGCGTGGCCAGCCCGCGCTCGTTCAGCAGCCTTGCCACGTGGCGGTTGCGCGGGCTATGGCGGCTGCTGCCGCTACCGTGGGCAAACATCACGAGCCCGGCTGCACGCGTCGGGAACGCGAGCGAGCCCTCGAGCTCGATGCGATCGATGGGAATCGCGATGTCCTGGACGTCGATGCTCATGCAGAACGTCGCTGCAAGCGAGGGACCGCGGGGACTTGCATGCGCTCCTGGGCCAGGTTGTTCTGAATGGATCGGCGGTTCGGATGAATCGCTCGGGTCGCCTGCTCTGACTCGCGATCGGTGTTTTCCGCGTCCTGGTCGTCTGGTTCATCGCCAGCCGGCCCTCCGCCGTTTGCAGGCCAGCTTCGGGTTTCATCCGGGCGCGTTCGCCACGCGTGGTCTCCCGCGCGCGCGTTCCTCTCGTCGAGGTTTCTCCTTCGGGCTTTCCACCGGACATCTTGGGGGCGTGTTGGCGTCCCGTCCGCTCCTGATCTTGGCGCCGTCGCTCTCGCTCGGGCGGTGATCTTCAGCGTTTCGATCGATGCCGGCTCTTCATGCTTGCTGAGCAATCCTTCCCGTTCGAGGTTCTTGGTCCGCTGGTGGCTACCAGCAAGGCTCTCGATCCGAGCGACTCATCCGAGCCGCCGACACAGGCCGTAGAGAGCAATCGACGTGCCGCTCGCTTCGCGGAACCACAGCACGGGAGCGCGCAGGCCTTCGCGTCCCGCGATCCGCTCCATAACGCGTTCGCATCTCGCGAGGCCAACTTGACGTTCCGCGTACACGATCCATATTCGTCACACGTGCCGCGTGCGTCCGCCCTCCGGGGCTCGGAGCGCGAGGCGGCCGGAGAAGGAAAAAGCATCGTCCGTGGGAAAGATCAGGGTCTACGAAATCGCCCGGGAGCTCGGTCTCTCGAGCGAACAGGCAGTTCGCGAGCTGAGCGCCAGCGGCGCTTCGGTGCGGAGCCACATGTCCGTGGTGGACGCAGCCGCGGCGGACGCGCTGCGGGCCAAGGTACGCGCCGAGGTCGAGCACCGAGCACGTGCGTCGGTCGTCGTACGTCGCCGGCCGAGTAAGACCCCGGCAGTTGCTCCAGCGGCGCCGAGCCCGCAGCCCGCAATCGCCCAATCGCCCCCAGCGCCGACGCCGGCACCCCAGCCCGAGCCGCTGCCGGAGCTCCTGGACGTTCGCATGCGGTTCGAGCGCGAGCTCGCTGCCGCGCGCGCGCGCGCCGAGGCGCGCCGGCCGGCTCAGCCGGTGGCGGCCACGACATCGACCGCGGCTCGCGTGGTCGAGGTGATGCCGACGCGCCAGCGACCGCGGCGGCCCGTGCGGCGCGTCCGCGCCGCCGCGCCGAAGGCCGCGCCAGCGCCGACGACTCCGGCCGAGCACAAGCGGATC
>JBGQCL010000612.1:0-6660 GCA_041495365.1 Kofleriaceae bacterium
CGCGGCGATCGGGTCGCGGGTATCGCGGAGGCACCGCAGCGCATCGGCGAGGTACGAGAGGCTGCCGTGCGTGGCGATCCCGCGGGCGTCACGCTCGAGGCGCTGCATCTCTGGCCCGGTGAGGTTCATGTCAGCAATCTCCTCGGTGCAGCGCGACGAGACGGGTTTCACCGTCGTCCCAGCGATCGGGGGAGTCGAGGAACGCCGCGCGCCACTGCGCCGGATCGAGAGGCGTGGAACCGTGCGCGACGAGTGCGCAGCGGGCGTGACACCGGGCGCGGCCGAAGCCGTGTGCCTTGCCGCCGCCGAGCTTGATCGCGCTGACTGGGTCGCATCCGAGCGCGGCGAGCAGCCCCCCGACCTCGGCGGGCGTTGCGTTGAACAGTCGAATCTGGCCGACGATCTCTGCGCCGGTAGGGATCGTCTCGACGTGCTGGCGAGCCTCGGTGGCGGGTCCGTGGCCGCGATGGAACTTGCGGCCGTGGAAACCAATCACCTCGAAGGCATCGCCCGAGGCGTTGATGCGTGCGGGGCCGACGTGGTGCAGGTTGGGGCCGAAACGCTCGGGCATGGCTGCGATCGCGAAGTCGGTGTCGCCGGTACAGACGAGATCGGTGACGGTGATGCGGCTCCGCAGCGACATGCGCCCGAACAGGGCGCATGCCGGACAGGCACACCGCTCCGTGCAGCCGCCGCCCAGTGCCGCTGGGCGCAATGAGGGCGTCAAGCGCGCCTTCTTGATGTCGGTTGTAGACGAACGGATCTTGATCGGGGTGAAACCCGGGGAAAGGCTGGTACAGCTTCGCGTGATCGCCTCGAAGCGAGCGCGGAGGACGCCCTTGAGCGATGAGCCGGGGATGCCCGGCCGCCCGCGGATCCGAGCGCCGCGGAGTACGACGTGAGGCGGACGCGCCTCCTTGCTGCCGCCGCCGACGTGGAGCGGCTGCTCGGCGGTCAGCGTGATGTCGATCCGTCCCGCCAGTGTGCCCGGGGCGCGCCGATCCCAGTGGGCCTCGGCGCGTGCGATGCGGCGCACGTCGGGGGCGAGCGGCACGAAATCGTATCCTGGGTCGTTCACAGCAGTGCCTCCAGCGCGCTGCGGCCGGCGGCGATCCAGGCGTCGGCCTGGTCTCGGACGACGAAGCGGGTGGCGAGCCCCCGCAGCTCGCCATCGCTGGCCGGGAGCGCCATCTCGGGAAGCAGGCCGTACTCCTTGCGCTCTTCGGAAGAGGCGAGCGCCGCGACGCCGCACGGCTGCGCAACACGACCGGCTTGCTCGTGCACGATCTGCTCCACCACGGCGCTGACGACGCCGAGCCCGCGGCTCTTGCTGGATCCGAGCTGGGCGATGCCGTCGTTGAGCTGGTCGAACGCGGTCGCGAGCAGTCCCAGCTGCCAGACCTGGTAGTTCTCGAGCGCGATGTCTCCGAAGAACGCGACCCCGGCGGGGACGAGCTCCTGGTCGAACGGGCCGTGCTTGACCGAGCCGAGGATGCGATCGATCGCCACCCCGTGGCGCAGCTCGAGCCGGTTGGCGTTGACGTGGTTGTCGCCGCCGGGGGATAGCGCGGAGCCGATCTGCGGGTCGTCGGACCAGGGGAACAGATCGCGCAACGATGCCCGGCCCTTGATCTGCTGGGAGCCGAACAGCCTGCAGGCGAGGCAGTGGTCCCGGTGGATGACATGCGTGGGTGGATCCGATCCGTTGTAGCGGCGCGCACCGCAGCTCTTGCGCTCATCCTTTTGATCGAGCGGGTCGTCGCACGCGCCGACCTGACCGCCGGCGAGCCGCTGGCCGCGAAGGCTGGCCTCGGCGGCGGAGCGGACCACGCCCTTGAGGCTCGAGCCCGGGATGTAGACCGTGGTTCCGTGCGCCGCGTGACGGGTGCGCACGCAGGTGAAGTCGGCGCCGCTCGGATCGAGGCTGAGCTCGCCGGCGCCGATGCGCAGCGGCGTGACGGTTGTGATCCGGATCCGCAGGGCGGCGCGGTTGTAGCTACGGCGAAACATCAGGGACCTCCTTGAACTTATCGGCGAGCGCGCTGCGCCAGGCCCGGAGTTCGCCGGCGACGGCGTCGCCGGGCACGGTGGTGTACGGCTCGCCGCGGAGGAGCTCCCGAGCGGTGGTCTTCGCGATCGACGACCAGGTGAACGTGACCCGGCCGAGGCCGCGGGAGGTGAAGCCGCCGAGCGCGCTGAATCCCTCGGCGAGCTGGTCGAAGCCCATGGCGAGCAGGCCCAGAAGCCAGGGCTGGGGATTCTCGACGAAGATCTCGACGGCGAACGCCGTGCCCGGCGAGACCACCTCGAAGTCGTACTTGCGGTTGCCGAACACGCGGCGGAGGTCGCGGTCGATGCTGACGCCGTCGCGCACCTCGACGGGGATCCGGCCCGGCGAGCGATCCTGCAGCAGCGCGTCGCAGAACCGGACGTGGCTGGCGACCACGTGCGAGCCGAACAGGCGGCACGCCGAACAGTGCGTTTCCGGGTCCGCCGCGCTGCGCTTGCCGTGCTCGTGGTGTCCGCAGCTCTTGGCAGCGAACGGTCCGTCCTTCTCGGCGAGCGGGTCGCAGGCCCACAGCCCGGCGTCTCGGCCATTGACGCCGCGGAGCAGCGCCTCGACGGTGGACCGCAGAACGCCCTTGAGGCTCGCGCCCGGAATGAACGGACGTCCGGCAGCATCCTTGATGACCGGGAGGTCGGCGCCGTCGAGGTCCCCGCCGGCACCGCCGATGCGCAGCGCGGTGCGCGCGATCAGCGAGCCCTGGAGCCGGAGCCGAGACTCCAGGCGATGGAAGTCAGCGACGCGCGCGGTCATTGTCCTGGCCTTTCTTGCTGTCCCGGACGGAGTTCGCATAGGTGAACGCGCGGGCGAGGAACACTGCATAGACGCGCCACGCCGCGACCCGGGCTCGATCGCGCTCGGCCTCGAGAGCTGCGCGCAGCGTGCCGCTCAGCATCTCCAGCGGGCCCTGGATCTTGGCGATCACGGTGTCGACGAACCCGCGCGGCCACAGCTTGTCTCTGCGGCTGGCCAGGTAATAGAGAAAGCTCGCGTTCTCCTCCGCGCACATGGCCTCGCCGCAGATCGAGACCAGGCGGTTGAGCTGCGTCTTCTCGGGCAGCTCACTGCCGGTCTCCCGGATCGCGGCCTCTGCCGCGATCACGAGCGCTTTTCGGAGGGAGCGAAGCGAAGATTCGATATCCATGGTTCATCCGTTCTATGAGCTGGCGAGGAAATGCGGGTCGAAGCACAGCACCTGGCCGAAGCCCTGATCGCGACGCTGCCCGACGCCTTCGCGCTCGAGCGCCTCGAGCCTGGGGACGATGTCGCGCCAGGTGGCCTGCCCGAGCTCGAGCACGAACACGCCGCCGGCGGCGGTTGCGCGGAACGTGTTCATCTTGCCCTTGCGCTGATCCCATGCGCCCTCGCGCGCGAACCGCCGGGCGGCCAGGAAGCAGCCGGCAGAGCCCACGGCGTCGCGGAGGTCGCGCTCGCCGTCCTCGTCGGAGTCGGGTGGGTCTCGATCGCCACCGGACGGCCAGAGCGGGGACAGCAGGGTCACCGGGACGAGCCGGCCGATGCGATCGGAGGTCAACCGGGCGTCCTGGAGGCGGGAACGGAGAGTGCGATCGAAGGCCGCCGCGCGGTCCGCGATCGGGCGCAGCGCGGGAGCTGACTCGGCGTCGATGCGGGCCTGCCCCCACCCGGCGGACCGGCCACGGCCGAACGACAGGATGCCGCTGCCGAGCGCCTGGGCGAGGCGCGATCGGCTGTGCGCGGGGATGCCGCGGATCGTCCCTTCGAGGACCGTGCCCGGCGCGAGCAGGACCTGGCTGAACAGCTGACCGTCGCGCGCTGACTGCCGCGTGCGATCCATCGAGACCCGGACGTTCGTACGGGTCGCGACCGGGGCACTCGCCAGCCGGCTGCCGTGCGCGGTGCGCATCGGCTCGCCGCAGTGTGTGCACCGGTTCGCGCCGCGCTCGAGCGCGCGCTCGGCCTCGGCGGCGGACGTGGCGTGCCGCAGCACCAGCCGGTCGAGCAGCGTGTCGGCCACGCCATGCTGGCGCTGTCCGACCTTGCACCAGGTGGCGGTGATCGGGAGCAGGCCGGAGATGCGGTCGCCGCGGGCGTGGGGCGCCGCCGCCGTGGGCCCGGCGAGATAGAGGAATCCGAACCGCGCGCCTTGCTCGGCGTGCAGCAGCTCCTGCGTCGCCCCGTCGGCATCCGCGTCATGGACGAGTGCGCGCAGCGCGAAGCCGATGGCCCCGCGCACGGCCGCGCCGGGGATCTCTTGCCGGGTCTCACGATAGTTGGCATCGGCGATGGACGAGCCGATCAACGCCGGGAACTCGAGGGTGACGCGGAGCCGCACGTCGCCGCTCGATCCGGGCAACGCAGGCGCCTTGTCCGCACGCGGCGGAACGTCCCACCGGACCGCGATGTCGACGCGAGCGAGCCCGCGACTGCGACCCGCACCGAGGTGGGTGGTCGCTCGCGCGGCGGCCTCGAGATAGCGCTCGAGCGAGGCATCGTTCACCCAGCCCTGGGCCTGGAAGGTCAGCGGCTGGTCGTTCGTGGTTTCCGGGATGCGCCGGAACACGAGCTGCTGATCCGCCGCGCTGCGGCTGGCGCGCGCCAGAGCCACGCTCGGGCGCGCCGTCCAGCGATGATCACCGACGAGCGCGGCGTCTCCGAGCACGAGCCCCGAGAACGCGCGCTCCGTGGCGCCGATGCTCGGCCGCTGCGTGCCGAACAGGCGGCACGCCAGGCACGGCGTGCCGCTGCTGCCAAGCGCACAGACGTGCCCGGAGCTGTCGGCGGCCCCGGCCCCAGCCCCGGCGCCGGGTTCGGCGTGCTCGGGATCGACACCGTCGCCGCCGGAGCACGCCTGGTGCTCGCCGCTCCCGCGCAGCAGCGCCTCGAACGACTCGCGCAGCGCACCGCGCAGGGCGGTGGCAGGGAGGTAGGGCTTGCCGTCGGGGAGCCGCGCGTGACTGGCGTGGAACCCCTCCGGGGTCACCGCGGCGCCGCCGACGAGAGGGCCTCCGCCCGGGAACTGGACGGTCAGGTGGAAGGGCCTCATCGCGACGCCTCCTGGAAGGCGAGCAGACGCGCGAGCTCCAGCGCGTCGCGGGTGGGCCGGTGCGCGAACACCTGTCGCGGATCGCGCCAGTCGGCGCCACACGCCGCGTACCAGTCGCGCCACGCCTTCGACCGCGCCACCTGGTAGCGAAGCAGGTTGCCGAGCTCGCCGCCGTGGTCGGCGTCATCGCGGCGCTTGCCGTCCTGCGTGGACGCTGCGTGGGCCTCGGCGGCATCCGCCGGCGCCGCGGCGAGAATCGTGAGCTGCGCGGACGGGATGGCTGCGAGCGCGTGCGCCTTGCGGAGGGCGGCGTCCCACTGCTCGGTGCCCGGCGCGAGCGGCCGGACGTCCCCGGGATCGAGCGAGCGGACCGGCCCGCCGATCATCGCATCCTCGGTCGTGACGACGGCGAAGTCGAAGCCCGATCGCCAGCCGTGCTTGCGGCAAGCGGCCTTGGCGCTGTCCTCGAACTCGTGGGCGTACGCGACCAGGCGCCAGGCCGGATAGTAGACATGCGCGATCACCGCGCCGATCCCGATCCCCAGCTTGCCGAGTTGTTCGACGACCTTCTCCGACAGCAGGCCGCTGGCGGCGCGCACGTGGCCGGCCACCGCGGACTCGACGGCCCCGACCAGGGCCGGCACGTAGTGCAAGAGGTCGCCGGGCGGAAGAAACGTGCGGACATCGTCTCCCCCGGTCATGAGCGTCAGCCGCTTCTTCTCGGGGATCCCCTCGACGGCGCGCTCCTGGGCTGCCCGGAAGCTTGCGGCGATCGCCTTGCTCACGACCGCGAGCTCCACCAGGCTGCCCAGCGACTCGAACAGCGTCCCGAGGTTGTTGCCGTCGGCCGAGACCACGGCGATCCATCCGTCCGGCGCCATGCCCTCGATCGACTGGCTCATCTCGCCGAACCGCTCGCCCGTCTCGCGCCCGATGGCTCGCCCGTGATCCAGCATGGCGTCGCACTGTACGCACACGAGCTCGATCGCCTCGTCGCGCTTGCGCGGCCGGACCCCGCGATACCCGCGGCAGTAGGCGCACTCGGCTTCCTTCGTGTCCGGGAGATCGCCGCGCGGCGGCAACGCCTCATCCTTGGCGAGATCGAGCCGGTGGCGCAGCCATCGGATGCTCCGCGCCTCTGCATCGCCGCCGCGCTCGAGCGGCACCGCCGAGGTCGCCATCACCCCGCCGCGCGTGATCTGGCGGTAGCGGTCCACCAGGGTGCGCTCCCGCCGTTCCGCGTCTTCCGGGGACCGCGCCAGCACGACGCCGCGACCACCGCCGCCGAAGATCGGCAGATCTCCCTGGCTCACCTCCTGGTCGAACGCGAGGATCGCCTCGCTCGCCCCGCGCATCGAGATCGGCCGTCCCGACGCCGTGATCAGCTCCTGGATGCCGTTGGCGTCGTAGCCGACCAGCCAGGGCGTAGCTCCGGCCTCCGCCACGATGCGCGTGACGTTGTCGGCGATCTGCTTCGGACCGATCGCGGCCACCGTCATCCTCGTCTCCGGACCAGGAACAGGTTGCCGGCGCAGCCGACGTCGCGCTCCCGGAGCCGGGGCACCTCGTC
>JBGQCL010000613.1:0-6640 GCA_041495365.1 Kofleriaceae bacterium
CGTCGTCGACTACACCGGGCCGGACCGCGCCGCGCGCCGCGAGGCCGCCCGGGCCGCCGATCTGGTCGTCACCTCGTACCCCGTCGTGCGGCTCGACATCGACGAGCTGGCGACCTGGCAGTTCGACCACGTCATCCTGGACGAGGCCCAGATGATCAAGAACCCCGAGGCGAAGGTCCACGAGGCGGCTCGCCGGCTGTGCGCGCGTCGCCGGCTGGCGCTCACGGGCACCCCGGTCGAGAACCACCTCGGCGACCTCGCCGCGATCCTCGAGTTCTTGAACCCGGGGTTGACCGACGCCAGCGGGGCGCTCCGCGCGCTGCTCGACATCGGGCCCGGCACCGCCACGGATCTGGCGCCGCTCGCCCGGGCGCTGCGACCGTTCCTGCTCCGGCGCACCAAGGATCAGGTGCTGCCCGAGCTCCCGCCGCGGACCGAGCAGGTGCTGTACTGCGAGCTCGGCGCCGATCAGCGCCGCCACTACGACGAGCTGCTCGCCCACTACCGCGCAGCGCTGCTGCCGAGAGTTGCCCGCGACGGGATGGCGCGCTCCACCATGCACGTGCTCGAGGCGCTGCTGCGGTTGCGCCAGGCCGCATGCCACCCGGCGCTGATCGATGCCCGGTACGTGCGTGCCGCCAGCGCGAAGCTCGATACCCTGGTCGAGCACCTCGCCGAGGTCACCGAGACCGGCCACAAGGCGCTGGTGTTCTCTCAGTTCACGTCGTTCCTGGCGTTGCTGCGCGCGCGGCTGGATGCCAGCGGCGTCCGCTATGAGTACCTCGATGGCCACACCCGCGATCGCAAGGAAGCGGTGACGCGGTTCAACACCGACCCTTCCCGCAAGGTCTTCCTGATCAGCCTCAAGGCGGGCGGCACGGGCCTCAACCTGGTCTCCGCCGACTACGTGTACCTGCTCGACCCGTGGTGGAACCCGGCCGTCGAGGCGCAGGCGATCGATCGCACCCACCGGCCGGGGCAGACCCGCCCCGTCCTGGCGTACCGGCTGATCGCGCAGGACACCGTCGAGGACAAGATCCTCGAGCTACAGGCTGGCAAGCGCGCGCTCGCCGCCGGGATCTTCGCCGACGACGGCGGCGGCCTGGCCAGCCTGTCCGCTGCCGATCTCGAGCTGCTGTTCTCGTAGCTCTCGCTTCCGGCGCCGATCAGGTCGCCGGCGCAACCTTTGCTCCCGCGGGATGTGCCGCATCCCAGCGCTGCCAGAACCGGCGGAACCTCGCCGTGCCCGCCCGGAGCTCCGCGAGCCGGAGCTCGAACGCAGCGCGTGCGGCGTGACGATCCGCCGCGGCCAGGAGGTCGTCGAGCAGGATCCGCGCCGCGTCGTGGTCGTAGCTGGATCGGCTGATCATCCGCTTGGCGGCGTCCTCCCGGGGATCCGGGTCGTGGCGAACGGCATCGAGCAGGTGAGTGCGCGCCGCGGCATCGAGGTCGAGCGAGCGGTCGGTCGGTCGCGGCGAGCGCATCGTTCGCGCGCATCGTCGTGTTCGACTTCATGCTGTGACCGCGTCCCGCGGCGTCGCGGACCAGCACCGATCGCCGTGCGACGGTGACGCCATGTGCGGCTTCGCGCATCCGAGCCGAGCCCAGAACCTCGTAGGTCCCTGCGCGGCTGTTGTCGTGGGTGCAGCGTCATCCGCGCACGATCATTGCACTCCTCGGCAGCATGACAGCTATCAATGCAACTATCAAAGTTCTCGTCGCGTGCTCGCTCCTGGCGTCGGTCGGAGGTTGCGAGATTCGAACTCGCCCGGGCTCGACGACGGTGCAGGCGGGTCGCGCGTGCCCACCGGGCCACCACCTCGACCGCGACCACGACCGGTGCATCCGCAACGACCACGACCACGACCACGACCACGACCGCAGCGACTAGTCTGGAGCTAGTCTGGAGCCAAATGATCCGCGCTCGTCAGCACACCCGGCGGGACCGCCTCGGCAGCGACCTTGAGCCAGACGGACAGCGCGACCTTCGGAGTCAGCGTCTGGCAACCTCGTGGAGTCGAAGCGTGTAAGTCCACAGCTGCTCGTCCCCGAGCGCATCATGGCGAAGGATGCACTGGCCGTCCGTGGTGTCGCACGGACCGAGGTTGACCGGCTGCTTCGCGTCGCTGCAACCGACAAGCAGCAGTGTGGCGAAGCTGGAAGCTGAAGACAACGGTTCTACGCGTGACAGTCCTTCGTCGCTAGCGCTGGTAGTGGTACCGCGCGTTCCAATCGCCACCGCGGTTCACTCCGCGCTCGTCGCGCCGAGGATCGGGGCGGCTGTCACGCGACGGCTGGCCTCGGTAGTCGCGGTGGGCCAGCGGTGCCCAGTGCGCGCGCCGGTCGCGCAGGTACACCGGCTCGCGCCGGTAATAGTGCCATGCGTTGTGGTCTCGGTAGTACCAGGCGTTGTTGTACCAGTACACCGGCCGGCCCGCGAAGTACTCCGGCTGCGATGTCGCGATGTATGCAGCAGGAGGAGCGAACGTGATCACGATCTGCGCGCGCGCTTCGCCGGGAACACCGAGGACGACTGCGACCGGGATGACGAGGCGCAGTGCCGTGGACAGGAGGGACGTCATGGGCTCACCTCATTCGAAGTTGCGGATTGTCGGTAGTTCGCGTGGTGGCGCACGCTGTCGGCGAGCTTGGTGCGCTGCTCGGGCGTCAGCGCCGGCATCACCGCTTGATAGAAGCCCACCGTGCGCGTGATGCCCCAGGTCGCCATGTGAGCGTTCAGCGGGCCGCTGTTGGCGATCATCCTGGTGTCGAAGTCATCGCTCGCGAACGCTGCGCTGAACGCCTTGATGTGCACCTCGGCCTCCCCACGATCGAACTGCCGCCCGGTGATCTCCGATGATGCGAGGTTGGCGCGAATCGCCTCGACCTGCTCCGGCGACAGCGCGAGCTCGTTCGACAGCCTGGCGAGCCTGCCGACGACGCGCCCATCGCGGGTCGCCGCCTCGTTGAGCGCGTTCGTGCGGTGCCAGACCTCGAAGTGCGCCTCGACCTTGTCGACCAGCGCCGCGCGCTGCGGCGGCGTCAACGTGGCATGCAGCTCGTTGAGCGAGTCCACGACGGTGTCGTGGATGCCGCCGGCAGTCGTGACCTGCGCGATCGCGGCATCGACGGTCGGCTGATCGATCTTCCCGGCGGCAATCCCGTTCGCCAGTGTGAGCAGCACGACCTTCTCCGCATCGCGCGCCGGCTGCATCTTGACGCGCATGTCATTCCGGATCTTGACGATCGCGGTCGTCTGGTCCGGCGAGACATTGAGGAGATCGAGGCTCATCGCGATGAACATCGCGAACCCGCCCTGATGGTGGTGGCGGTGATGCTCCGCCAGATCGGCCGTCGATTCATCCTCGTCTTCGCCCACCCCGACCTGGGCGACATCGCCCCGCAGCGTGGCCTCGGCGACGTCGCTCGAGCCGCTGGCCCCGGACGGCGCTGCGGCCGTCGGCGCACTGCCGCCGCAGCCCATGACGAGCAGCAGCGTGGTCGCGAGCCCCGGCAGCCATCGTCGATGCGCGCGAGCGATGGGAATGTCGATGCGATCGTGGAACGTAACACTTGTGTAGGTACCGTGTTTTCGGTTCATGAGCGGTCTCCCGGTGACCGCGAGCCCAGCACGCGCCGTGCCAGCGTCCCGGTTCGGTCGGGGCGCCGACCGACAACGACCGTAGCGACCGATCCAGTGGTCGGGGTCGCATGCGAGCCCAGCCGCACGATCCGCAGATCTGCCACGCACGAATGGGTTCGAAATCTGCGGCGCGAACAGCGACCGCCAGAGCTGAAACTCGACGCCCGCGGTGACCGCGAAGCTGAGGAACTGGGAGATGCGCGCGACGATGCCTGACATCTACCGCGCACGGAACTGACGCTTGAGCTTGCCAAGCTTGCGATGGCGCCGGGCCAGTGCGATCCGGGTGATCACCCACCAGACCAAGGTGAAGGAGCGCAGCGCGTTGCTCGCCCACCTCGCCGACGGCACCTATCGCGCGCTGGTGACGTCCCGGGTCCTCAACGAGGGCGTCGATATCCCGGCGGCGAGCGTGGCGATCGTGGTCTCCGGATCCGGAGCCGTGCGCGAGCATGTCCAGCGCCTCGGCCGCATCCTTCGCCCGCTCGCCGGCAAGCGGGCGACGCTCTACGAGCTGGTCACCGCCAACACCGCCGAGCAGTACACCAGCGAGCGCCGGAGGGAGCACGTTGCTTACCGCTGATCTGGTCCGCGCCCGCCGGCGGGGCGATGAGCTCACGCTGACGCCGCTCGACGCCGGCGGCCGCGCGGCCGCGCTCGAGCTGGCGGCGACCTTGCTCGGCCTCGCCGAGGCGCACGTCGACAAGACCCGCGGCGAGCTCGCCGAAGTCATGGACGCCGTCGTCGGCGGCGCCAGGGATCGCAAGCTCGCCGCCGGCCTCGCCAAGCTGATCTGGGATCGCGCCGAGCTCGCCGAGGCCGCGCCGATCGATCCCGAGGCGCTCCGCCACGACGTGTTCGCGCGCGCCCAGGCCGCGTGGGCACAGATCGGTGAAGGCGATCGCTTCGATCGGTCCGCCGTCCTCGCCGCCGTCGCCGCCGAGCGCGGGCTCACCGTCGGCGATATCGAGCGCGGCCTCTACGCCGACCTCCGCGACGCTCACGTGATCACCCAGCTGGCACCGATCACCGCTCCGCAGCTCGTCGCGGCCTACGACCTCGCCCAGCCCCAGGCCGTCCTGCTCCGCGCCGTCCGCGTCATCGTCGAGGTCGAGAGTGCGATCCCCGGCGCCTACCGCATGCTGTTCCGCAAGCTCAAGTTTCTGCGCCTGCTGTGCGCGATCGCGCCGCGTGCCAGGGGCGGATACCGCATCGAGATCGATGGTCCGTTCTCGCTGTTCGAGTCGTCGACCCGCTACGGCCTCGCGCTTGCCCTTGCGCTCCCCGCCATCCGCGAGCTCGACCGGTGGTCGCTCGTGGCCGACCTCCGCTGGGGCACCGCCCGCACGCCGCTGCGCTGCCGCCTCGACGGCCGCGGCGAGCCCGATCCCGAGGCCGCACCGCACCTCGCCGACGAGGTGCGCACGCTGCTCGATGCGCTGCGTGCGCTCGGCACCCCGTGGCAGGTGACCCCCGCGGTGGAGATCCTCGATCTGCCGGGCCATGGCGTGTGCGTTCCCGACCTCACCTTCGAGCACGCGCAAACCGGCGAGCGCGTCCACCTCGAGGTCCTCGGCTACTGGAGCCGCGACGCCGTGTGGAAGCGCGTCGAGCTGGTCGAGGCCGGCCTTCCGCACCGCATCGTGTTCGCCGTCGGCCAGCACCTCCGCGTCAGCGAAGCCGCGCTCGACGCCGAGCTCCCCGCCGCGCTGTACGTCTACAAGCGCACGATGTCCGCGAAGGCGATCGTCGAGCGCCTCGACGCGCTCGCCACGGTTCGTGTTCCCCGCAAGCGCGGGGCCGCCAGGCCGTGACCAGCCTGGCAGCCCGAATCACTCGGCTTTCGGCCTTGCCCGCCGGGCCAAAGCTTGCGATGGAAACGCATGCTTCTCCTGCCGGAAGACGCCGCGTTGTTCTACCGAGCGTGGGGGGCGTTGCTCACATGGGTGAACGATCAGAGGAGCATCGTCCCTCGCTTTCCACGTCCGATGCCAGATCACCCGATCGATGCGTCTCTCGCGAATCAGATCAGGAAGGTGGTCTGGGCCGAGGACGCGCTTCGCGAACGGTTTCTCGCCGAAGGGGCGGCCGATCTCGGAGACGCGGAGCGCGACTTGATCGCGTCCTGGAAGCACAGAGTGAGTGGCAACTTCATCGTCCTCAAGCACTTCCAGAAGCATTCGATCTTCATGAGCAAGGACGTGTACGCCGTCCTCGGTATCTACACGCCGTTCGCGGCGCTGATCCCGTTCGTCCCGATGTACGTACAGGCCGTGCTTATTCCGTTCCGGGACGTGATCATCACCGACGGCGTCCTCGAGTCGCCGCCCATGCAGATCAGCTTTGGAGGCGGCGCTCGGCGGGCTTTCCAGGCGCAGTACAGCGCGGCGCGCACGGCCTCCCAGATTCGCACAGCGCTTCCGTGGCAAGCGGATCCCAACCCCGGCGTCATCGCGGCCCGAAGGAAGACACCGCGGAAGCCAAGCCGAAGCCGG
Source organism: Kofleriaceae bacterium (assembly GCA_041495365.1). Classification (GTDB taxonomy): domain Bacteria; phylum Myxococcota_A; class Polyangia; order Haliangiales; family Haliangiaceae; genus JABFXX01. The sequence goes on from JBGQCL010000613.1 coordinate 6,139, forward strand.
ACGCAGCGACGGTCAGGGCCGCCGCGCTGACGCAGCTGCGGATCGCCTGGCTGCCGCGGATCCACTCACCGCCACAACGTAGCTCCGGACCTGACCGCCTCCTATGTCCAAGCAGTCAGGTCCGCGTTCACGAACTCGGGACAGCTGCCCTCGCGAACGAGGAACTCGCGCGCAAAGGTTACGGCGAACTTGCCGGCGCGGCCGGCGGCCACCAGTCGGCGACGTTGAGCGGCAGTTCGGGCATGCGTTCGCGGCGCCAGCCGGCGACGTCGGGTGAGATCTCCTTGGTGTCGTTCGGGAGCTCGATCCCTGGCTCGGTGAGGATCCACCAGCCACCGGGACCCCCATGTCCGTGGTCGAATGGGTCGCCGACCCTGCCACCGATGGTGCGCGTCGTGCGCTGATGACGCGCTCGCGGCTTGGTCATCGTGTAGAGCACACCCTCGATGATCTCGCCGACGATGCCCGGGGGCAGGGCGTCGAGGTCAGCGAGCGTCGGAGC
>JBGQCL010000614.1:0-6626 GCA_041495365.1 Kofleriaceae bacterium
CGCACGGTCGAGTTGTTTGTTTGTAGCTCGGTGGCGGGTGCGGTTTTCGAGCTGATTTGTGGTTCGTGTTTGGTGATGCCGACCAACCTGGACGGCCTGGTCAACGCCGTCGACCGCGCGCACGCGATCACAAAACGCCCAGCGGTGCTGGGCGGTCAGCGACCGGTCTCGGCGTTTTCTCCGCTGGTCGCATCCGAGGCCGCAGCGGCCGGGCGCGCGGCCGCCGCGCCGGCTCGCGAGGCTCGCGTTCCGACGCTGACGTGGCTGTTCGCCGAGCCTCGCCCGCAGCCGATCGCGCGGACCACGGCGCTCGGCGCCACCGCGGCCGCGGCCCCGGCGGCGCTGTCGCACGTCGCGTGGGCCGACCGCTGGCTCGCGCGGTTCGCCGGAGCGACGCCGCAATCGCTGGAGATGATCACCGCCGCGGGCGCCGCGGACCCTGCCGCCCGGATGCGCGCGCTGGCCAGCGCTGCGCCCGACACGGTGTTCGTCGCGCCCGACTTCCTGCGCGGCGACGCCGCGGCGGACGCTGCGCCCCAGCGGTCGCTCGGCCGGCCCGGTGCCGCCGCCGCGGCTGCTGCCGCGGCCGTTGTACCGACGGCACCGCCGTCCCCACCGCCGGGACGCCCCGCGGCGCCGGTGGTCGAGACCGCCGCGCCGCGTCCGGCGCCGCCCGCCGAGGTCCTCCGGTTCGATGACGCGGGCGAGACGCCCGACGATGTGTTCGCGGCGATCGCCGCCGCTGCGTCGCGCGGCCGCGCCTCGGCTCGGTCGAGCGCGCCCGCTGCCGCTGCCGTGCCGGCTGCACCGGCCGCGTCTTCCGTCGCCCAGAGCGTCCCCCAGGGCGTCCCCCAGGGCGTCCCCCAGGGCGTCCCCCAGGGCCAGACCGCGGGCGTCGCGCCGGCCGACCGCCCGGTGCTCGCCGACCTGGTCGCCCACGCCGCGCCGAGCGCGCCGGGCGCCGGGCTGTCCGCGCAGCTCGCGTCGTCGCCGTTCGCCCCGGCGCTGCGCCACATGCTGACCCTGCCGTCGGCACCGAGCTTCGACGTCCGCTCGCTGTTCGGCGCGGACCTCGGCCTGACCTACCTCGCGGGCCTGATCGGCCCGGCGTCGCGCGAGCTCGAGATCGGTGCACAGTCCGCGCCGGTCTGGGCGTCGTGGGGCGAGGCGGCGCTGCCGTCGGCCGCCGCGGAGCGCCTGGATCGGCCGGATCGGATCGACCGCCTGGTGCCCGGCTTCGACGCGGCCTACGTGGTTCCCGAGGCACCGGCGCGCGAGGAAGCCGGCCCGCTCGCCGCCGGCCTGACCCGCGGTGCCGGGGTGTCGCCGTCGCTCGCGGCTGCTTCGGCGGCTTCCCCTGCTTCGGCGGCTTCCCCTGCTTCGGCGGGTTCAACGGCTTCGGCGGATGCGGCGGCAACGGCCTCGGCGTCGACCGCCATCGGGGCACCCGCGTCCGCCGATCGGCTCGGCGCGCTCACCACGCTGCGCACGGCGCTGCTGTCGTGGGAGCTCGCGGTGGCCGGCGAGCCCGGTGCGCCCGGTGCCGCGCAGCTCGTCCCCGCGGCGTTTGCCACCGCACCGTCGCTGGTGTCGGCGACCGCTGCGTCGTACCGCGACGCGGCCTCCGCCTCGGCCGGCACGGCCCGCCGCATGGTCGAGTCCCTGAGCCTGCCGCTGCTCGGCGAGTCCGCGCTCGAGCGGCCCGCCACCTGGACGGCGCCCGGCATGCTCGCGGAGCGCGCCCACAGCTGGTCGGTCGCCGAGGAGCGCTCGGTGTCCGATCTCGCTCTCGACTTCGTGACGCCCGAGCTCGTGCTCGCGGCCCGGGTCTACGGGCTCGGCCCCGCCGAGGCTGCGCAGGCTGCGCGCCTGGCGATCGCCGGCCCGGGTTCCCTCGGCGCGATGGCGAGCACGGTCGATCGCACGTTCGTCGCGGCCCTCGCGATCGGGCGCGACGCGCGGCTCGAAGCCGAGCGCCAGCCGCGCCGCGCCGCCGAGCGCAGCGAGACGGCGGTCGGAGCCCCCCGTGGCATCGACGCCGGAGCTGCCCGCGACGCGCGGGGTGTGCCCGGCGCGCTGCCGTTCGTCACCGCCGCGCCATCGCCCGCGGCCGCGACGCCGGCCGAGCTCGCCGCGCTGGCCGAGCCCGCCGCGGCGGTCGCCGCCACCGCCCCGCGCGCGACGATCACGACCGCGTTCCCGACGCCGAGCGGCGAGATCGCCGCGGCGATCGCCCCGATCGCCTGGTCCGCGCTGGCTCCGAGCGGCACCGCGTTCGGCGTCGACCGCCGCGCGCCCCGCGGCGCGTTCCTGTGGCCGCCGGCCACGGTCGCAGCGCTGGGCATGAACGCCGCGGCGCCGGACGGCCAGCTGTCGATGTCGGTCGCGGCGCTCGAGCTGCTCGCGGCCCAGGTCGTCGCCGAGCTCGGCACCTACACCGCGCTGTCCGACGCCCACGCGGCGTCGCTCGGCATCGCCGGCGATGGCGAGGCGACCGGCCGCGGCGCGCTGCGCACCGGCGCGCCGGCGCGTGAGGTGCTGGCGCCGTCGGCGTCCGTCGACCCGTCCGCCGTGGGCGCGGCACAATCCGCCGACGCTGGTCGCGGGCCGGCCGCGCTCGCCGGTCGCGGGCCGGCCGCGGGTCGCCGCGACGCCGCGCCCGCCGGCGCCGAGCCGGGCGAGGCCGAGGTGCTCGGCGCCGCGGCGGCGCTCGTCCCCGCGTCCCGGCGCGCCCGGTTCGAGGCGCTCTACGTGGCACTCGGCCAGTCTCCGTCGGGGATCCACTGGTCCCCGGCGGCGCGCGCGGCGCGTGCCCTCGCGCTCGCCGGTCGCGGCGAGGACGGTCCGGTCACCGCGCGCCAGCGCGCCGCGGCGGCCTGGGAGGTCCTGCCTGTGGTGTACGGCGGCGATCTCGGCGATGCGGCCGCCGCCGGCGCGCCGACCCCGGCCGGTGCGGATGCGGCCGCGGGCGGCATCACCTCGGCCTCGGCGAGCGCTGCGATCGCCCAGGCGATGGCGAGCCACGTCGCGCCGAGCTGGCTCCCGGGCACGCGTCCGACCGCCACCGCCGGAGCGCGCGGTGCGCGCAGGCGCGCCGGAGCGGGTCCGGGCGACCGCGAGGTCGTCGGTGCCGACCTCGGCGGTGCGGCGGACATCCCGCAGGTCCACGTCGCTGGCCCGGGGCTGTCGGGCCTGGCGTCCCGCGCCGGCGAGGCCCTCGGCTCCTACATCGCGCCGGCCTCTCCGCCCGGCGCCCCGCGCGAGCGGAGCAGCGACCTCACCAGCGCCGGCGCCGTGCTGCGGCCACCGACGGCGGAGCCCGAGTACGTCCAGACCGGCCGGTCCGGCGGCCGCTACGGCGGCGGCGAGGTCGAGATCCCGCCGTGGTTCGAGGCCGCTGCACGCAAGATGCTCGCCGAGCGGTCGAGCGGCGACGGCATCTCGTTCGCCGAGCTCACGCTGGTGACCGCCGCGCCGTCCAGTCACATCGCGGCCTCGACCCGCTCGGCGCCCAGCGCGTCGCCGCCGGCGCCCAGCCCGGCCACCGCCGCGCAGCAGTCCAGCAGCGCCGCGCCGCAGATCGACGTCGAGAAACTCGCTAACGAGGTCTATCGGAACATCCTCGTCTTGATGGATGTCGCCCGGGCCCGAAACGGGGATCCCTACCTATGAGCAACTTCCTGCATCCGAGCTCGAAATCCGGCGTCGTCTCGATCGCCAGCCTGGACACCCACATCCAGGTCGACGCGCAGTACAATCCCAAGGAGCTGCAGGTCGACAAGACGGTCCCCTGGCAGAAGAAGAGCCAGGCGAACAAGACCCAGGAGACCGGGATCCAGCTGGAGTTCACGGGGGCCGAGGGACGCTCGCTGACGCTCGAGCTGCTGTTCGACGGCTTCGAGACCAAGAGCAGCGTGGCCGGGAAGGTCGAGACGCTCAACACGATGGCCTCGGTGCTCGAGCCGGGCAGCGCCGACGAGACCAAGCGACGGCCGCACCTGTGCGTGGTCACCTGGGGCACCACGGTGCCGACGTTCAAGTGCGTCATCGAGTCGCTGTCGGTCAAGTACACGATGTTCTCGGATCAGGGCGTGCCGCTGCGCGCGACCTGCACCGTGAAGCTCAAGGAAGCCGATACCGTCACCGGCCAATCGGAGGGCGGCAGCGGCGGCGCCGCCCCCGGCGGGAGCACCTAGGCCGTGGGCGATTCAAGCGCAGCATCACCGAACGTCGACATCTTGATCGACGGCGAAGAGGCGAGCGACGCGCACTTCCAGTCGTACTGCGTCGATCGCGACGTGGGCTCGCCGGACATGGCCGCGATCGTGCTGGCCAACCAGGGCGACGTCTACTCGTCGAAGAAGGTCGGCGCGTCGATCGAGATCAAGGTCGGCAACGACAAGACGTCGATCTTCAAGGGCGAGATCGTCGGCCTCGAGCCGGTCTACAAGGGCGGCGACAAGACCATCATCACGATCCGGGCGATGAACAAGCTCCATCGCCTGCTCCGCAAGCGCAAGTCGATCACGTTCACCGACAAGACCGACCAGCAGATCCTCAACCAGGTCGTCGGCGATGCCGGGCTGACGCTCGACTGGAAGCACGAGACCTCGATCACCTACAAGCACGTCTACCAGCACAACCAGACCGACCTCGAGTTCCTGCGCACCCGCGCGGCCCGCATGGGCTGCCACGTGTGGTGCATCGACACCACGGTCAGCGTCAAGCAACCCGATCTGCAGAGCGGGCCGATCGCCACGCTCAACGTCGACCAGGAGGCCGACGCCGTCCTGCACCGGCTGGCGCCGCGACTGAACTCGTCGGCGGTGATCAACAAGGTCACGTGCAAGGGCTGGAACCCCGAGACCAAGGAGCTGATCACCGGCGAGGCCACGGTGCAGAGCTCCAAGCTCGGCTCGCAGACCTCGGTCGCGGGCTCGGGGCCGCTCGGCAACGAGCAGACGTTCACGGTCGATCATCCGATCTGCTCCGCCGAGGAGGCCAAGGCGCTCGCCAAGGCGCGGCTGCAGGACGCCTCGCTGAGCTACATCACCGGCGAGGCCGAGGTCGCGGGCAACCCGGTGTTCGACCTCGGCAAGGTCGTCAAGGTCGTCGCCAACGCGATGAAGGGCAGCGACCCGTTCAACGGCAACTACTACCTGATGGGCGTCACCCACCGTCACATCGCCGCCAAGGCCAAGGAGGGCGGCGGTTACATCACCATCCTGCGCTTCGCGCGCGACGCCCAGGCGCAATAGATGCGAAGCGGCGGACCCCGGCTCGAGTCGTTGGATGCAGTCCAGTACGGGCTGCATTACGCGATCGTGTGCCAGAACAAGGACCCCGACAACCTCGACCGCATCAAGGTCCGGCTGCCGTGGCTCGACGACGGCGACACCGACCAGACCCACTGGGCCCAGCTGCTGACCCCGATGGAGGGCAAGAAGTTCGGCTGGTACGTGCTGCCCGACGTCGACGACGTGGTCGTGGTCATGTTCATCGCCGGCGACATCAGCCAGCCGATCGTGGTCGGCGGCGTGTGGAGCAAGCCGGACTTCTCGCCCGAGCCCAACGAGGACGGCGCCAACAACTTCCGCGGCTACCGCAGCCGGATCGGCCACCGGATGGTGTTCGACGACACCAAGGGCGGCACCAAGGTGTGGTTCGCCGACAAGACCACCAAGCTCATGGTCGGCATGGGCAAGTTCGCCAAGGACGGCGCCGGCCCCAACATCTGCGCGGTGTGGAAGCCGCCGATGTCCGGTGACGCCGGCATCTCGATCTCGTCGATGGAAGGCAAGATGGAGATCACGGCCAAGACCAAGCTGACGATCAAGGGCGAGAACATCAAGATCAACGCCAAGACCACGATCGACATCAAGGCCGGCTCCGACTTCCAGATGGAGGGCAGCAGCTCGGCCAAGCTGACGTCCAGCAGCGAGAGCAACTACGACGCTCCCAAGATCGACATCGAGTAACCCGTGACCTTCCTATCGATCGACCAGCCGATGGCGCAGGCGCAGCGCGCCTCGAAGATTCGAGGCGTCCAGCTCGCCATCGTCGTCGACAACAAGGACGGGGGCGATAACCCCGGCTACCGCGTTAAGGTGAAGTTCCCCTGGCTCAACGACCAGGAGACCACGTTCTGGGCGCGGATCGCGGTGCCGATGGGCGGCAACGACCGCGGTACCTACGTCCTGCCGGAGATCGACGATCAGCTGCTCGTCGTGTTCGAGCACGGCGACGTCGACCGGCCGATCGTGATCGGCGCGCTGTGGAGCAAGAAGCAGGAGCCGGTCGAGGTCAACGACTCGGCCAAGAACAACACCAAGCTGATCAAGTCGCGCTGCGGCCACCGGATCATCTTCGACGACAAGCAGGGGGCCGAGAAGTTCACGATCGTCGACAGCACCAAGAAGAACAAGATCGTCCTCGATTCGGTCAACAAGATCGTCAAGCTCGAGTGCGACGGCGACATCGAGATCAAGGCCAAGACCAACGTGATCATGCACTCCAACGCGCTCAAGGTGGGCACGAAGGAGGGCATCACGGGCAAGGGCCAGTCGCTGCTCACCCATGCGCAGAAGACGTTCGGTCTCAAGGCGTCCAGCGGCATCACGATCGGC
>JBGQCL010000615.1:0-6588 GCA_041495365.1 Kofleriaceae bacterium
ACGGCCGCCATGCTGCGCGCGCCACTGCGCCAGCCGGGCACGGGTCAGGTCCAGTCGAGATCGTCCGCGCATGCATTGCCTCGCCGTCGAGGCTACGTCGCGGGGGCGCCGCCTTCACGCACGGCTACCGGAAGGACACGATCGAGCGAACCCGACCTGTAGTCGAGTGCCGGATCGATACGCGCAAGCCTGCCCTAATGAATAAAATTTAGGTGACTACCGATTGACTACCGACGTGGTCTGGTGCGCGGATAAACGCTACGAATTCGAGTATTTACATTCCTACGGCTCCTGCCTGAAAATCCGCGTGTCGTTGGTTCAATTCCGACCCTGGGGCACGAACAAGACGGTCGATCTCGTCGGACCTCGCGAGCGCCGGGCACCGTCGGCGATGACGGTCGCGGATACGTCCCATGTAGTCACGCAGCTGATTCGCGCGGCGCTTGGAACGCGCGGCGTCCTGGCCGGTGTCGGGAGAGCTACTTGCTGCTCTCTGCGAGCGTGCGGCGCAGGATCGGAAGCACGGCCCGATCCTTGTCGCGACCCGCTTCGATCTTTGTGCGAATCAGCGCCTCCAACCCGAGGACGCAGACCGCGAGCTCACCGAGTGGTCGCATGGTGCTGTCAGCGATCAGGTCTTGATAGCCGTGTCCAAGGCCAATACGCCCGAGTACGTCGAGCGGTCCACAGCGTGTGAGCAGCAGATGGTGTCCTTCGCCTTCCAGGGCTCGCGCTTCGGGGCGGAGAACGCGTCCGGTCAGGTCGCGATAGCGTGCGTCGAGATCCGTGAGCGCGTTGAGCAAGCGGGCGACGTTGGTCGCAGAGCGGTCATGAACGATGTCGAGATCAAAGGTCGAGATCGGCGCGCCCGCGAGTACGGCGGCGACGCCACCCACGACGACGAAGTCGACGTGATGGCGAGCGAGAACCTCAAGCGCTTCTTTGAACTTCGGTGGCTGGCGAATCATGCGTCAGCTCCGCGACGCTGTCGACGAAGCCCTGCAGCACGGCAAGGCGCTCGTCAGGTGACAGTGACAGCATCCAGCGGATCAGCGTGACATCGACGCCGTCATCGACATCGCCTGGAGGCGCAGGATCGCGGGCAGCCAGCACGCCTGCAAGATACCACGGGGCAGGCGCTGTCCCCGCTATCCCGGGGAATCGATGCCTGCGGCCTGGGTTGGGGACAATGGTCCCGCGGCTGAGGACATCGAGGGCGGTGCGAATGCAAGCGGCGACTACGGCTTGGCGGGCGCGGGCGCGGGCTTGGCCGCGTCGGGCTTCGCGGGCGGCGTCGGCGCAGCCGGGGCCGCGGGCGCCGGAGCCGGGGCGGGCGGCTTCTCGGCCTCGGCCCTGGCGGTGTCGTCGCCGAGCGAGGCGGGCAGCGGCGGCAGCTCGCCGATCGCCGGCAGGAGGGCGATCTCGATCCGGCGGTTCTTCGCGCGGTCCTTGGAGACCGGGTCGTTCTCGCCGGCGCCGGAGGCGACCAGGTTCTTGGGGTTCATGCCGGCCTGGACCAGGACGCGGGTGACGGTGAGGCCGCGCGCGGTCGACAGCTCCCAGTTGTCCTTGTAGGTGCTGCCCTTGAGCGGCTGATCGTCGGTGTGGCCGACGACGAGGAACCGGCGGTCGGCCAGCCGCTTGAGGTTGAAGCCGACCTCGAGCACGGCCATCTTGCCGGACTCCGACAGATCGGCGCTGCCCGACGGGAACAGGACCTCCGACGGCAGCGACAGGACGAGGCTGCCGTGCCGCGCGGTGACCTTGAGCTGGCCGGTGTCGATCATCTTGGCGAACTGCTTCCGGATGTCGGCGATCGCGGCGAGCCGCTTCTCGGCCTCGGCGCGCTGGACCTGGAGCGCCTGCATCTCCTCGCGCGAGGCGCTGAGGTTGTTTGACAGCGCGGTGAGCTCGATCTCCTGGTCCTTGGCCTTCTTGTTGTTCGCGTCGAGCAAGGTGTGCAGCTCGGCGCTCTTCTTGACCGCGTCGTCTGCCTCGGCCTTTGCGGCCTTGGCCTTGTCCTCGGCGCCTTTCTGCTTATCCTCGGCGGCCTTCACCTTCTCCGCGGCAGTCTGGCCGTCCTGGCGGTGCTGCCACCAGTAGTAGCCGCCGTAGCCGGCGCCCGCGGTCATCGCGAGCGCGAACAGCCACAGGCGCCAGGGGAACGCCCGCGGTTTGCGCGGTTTCCCGGGCTTGCTGTCGTCGGTGTCGGGCTTGGCCATCGGACCTCCGTCATGGACGATAGCGCCCGAACGGGCGGGCGCCAGGGGCTTGCGAGGATTGATGTGATCCGGTGTGACGAATCGCCCCACGCTCAGGCGCGCGGGGTCAGATCGGCGGCGGACAGGGTCTCCTGGTAGAACCGCTCGCCGTCGGCGCCCAGGCCGGTCAGGGTCAGCTGGTCGCCGGCGATGTCGATCAGGCCGGCGTTGTAGCGCACGGCGCGAAACAGCACGCCGGGGACGGCCGGCGGCGGGGTGCCGAGGCCGCGGGCGAGCGGGCCGATCTGCATCTCGCGGACGCCGAACGCGTGGCGGTGGGCGGCGAACCAGTGCTGATCGGCGCTGGCGAACAGCACGCCGGGCGTGCCGATGAGCTCGGCGAGCATCGCGTCGCGCTCGGTCGTGAACGACGCCCAGTGGTCGTCGCCGGCGCCGTGGTCGAGCGGGATGCTGGTCAGGATCAGCTTGAAGGTGGCGGTGCTGGAGGTGACGCCGTCGATCAGCCAGCGGTGCTGCTCGGCGCCGAGCATGGTCTTGCGGGCGTCGTCGACGGCGGTGTTGGCGCTGCGGAACCGCCGGCAGTCGAGCAGGAAGCACTCGAGGTGGGCGCCCCACCGCCAGCGCCGGTAGCGGACCTCGCCGGCGGCGGCGCGCTGAGGGAAGAACTCGTCCCAGACCTGCAGCGCGGCGGCGTAGCGCGCCGGCTCGTCGAGGCGGGTCCGGCCGTCCCAGTCGTTGCGGACCTCGTGGTCGTCGTAGATCGCCCACATGCCGCATGCCTCGTGCAGCGCGCGCACCGGCGGGTGAAGGCGGGTCTCGAGGTGGCGGGCGCGGTACTCGGGGACGGTCATCGCCGGCGGGCCGTTGTCGGTGTACGGAAAATCGCCGATCGAGATCACGATCTCGGGCTCGGCGGCGATCAGGGCGCCGAGCAGGCCGCTGGCGAACAGGGGGTCCGGATCGTAGTCGGCCGAGACGGCGACCCGGACCGGGCGCGGGTCCTCGGCGCGCGGCGCGGTGCGCACGCGGTGGGGACCGAGCACGCGGCCTGCGACGCGGACGGTGACCTCGTGGCTGGTGTCGGGGACGAGGCCGGTCAGCGCGAGCCGGCCGATCTCGCCGTCGAGCGTGATCCGGGCGCCCGCGACGGTCCGGCCGCCGGCGGTGGCGGTGACCTCTGCGAGCGCGCCGGCGCGGTCGGCCCACAGCGCGACGACGACCGAGTCCTCGTCGGGGTCGAGCGCGGCGCTCGCGGCGGCGACCTCCTCGTTGTCGCCGCAGGTCACCAGCCAGGCGGCGGCACCGAGCGCGCGCAGGAAGTCTCGCCGGCTCGGCGGTGCAGCCACGCGGGGAGGGTAGCGCAGGCGCACGGCGCGCGGGGAGAACGGGCGCGCGGAGCGCACGGGCGCGTGGGGCGCCGGCGCGTGGCCCCGTGAGGATGGTGCGGCGCGCGCGGCCGTGCGAGGCTACGCGCGTGACGCCGACCCGCCTCGAGATCGCAGGGCTGACCGCGCGGATCATCGGTCCGCCCGACGCCCGGCTGACCTGCGTGCTGCTGCACGGCTTCGGCGCGGCCGGCGACGACCTGGTGAGCCTGGCCGACGAGATCGATGCGCCGGTCCGGCTGGTGTTCCCGGCCGGGCCGCTGGAGCTCGGCGGGCTGTACGGCGGCTCGCGGGCGTGGTGGCTGCTCGACCTGGCGCGGCTGGAGGACGAGCTGCGCCGCGGCGTGCCGCGCGACCGGCGCGACGAGGTCCCCGACGGGCTGGCCGCGGCGCGCGACCACGTGATCCGGTTCCTCGATCAGCTCGCGGCGCGGTTCGCGATCGCCGACGACCAGCTGGTGCTCGGCGGGTTCTCGCAGGGCGCGATGGTGTCGCTCGACGTCGCGCTGCACCGGCCCCGGCCGCCGGCCGGGCTGATCCTGATGTCGGGCACGCTGCTCGCCGAGGGGGTGTGGCGGCCGCGGATGCCGTCGCTCGCCGGCGTGCCGGTGATGCTGTCGCACGGCCGGAACGACGCGCTGCTGCCGTACCACGTCGCCGAGATGCTGCGCGATCGGCTGACCGAGGCCGGCGCCGCGGTCGACTGGCAGCCGTTCCTCGGCGGCCACGAGATCCCGCGCGCCGCGCTCGACGCGGCCAGCCAGCTGCTGCGCAGGCTCGCCGCGCGATAGTCCGGGCCGAGCGAAGCCCGACGAGGCGCGCCAGAGGCGCGTCTCGGTGGAGCAGCGCAGCGAGGAACGGACGGAAGATGATGACGAGGGGGTGGCCCTGAACAGGGACACCCCCTCGCGCAGGTCAGGGGGCGACGCGGGTCACGCGATAGCCGCGGTGGGCGAGCAGGTCGAGCACGCTGCGCGGGCCGAGCAGGTGGAGCGCGCCGACCGCCACGAACCCGCCGCCGGCGGCGTGGAGCTGCTCGATCGGCGCGATCCACGCCGCGTTGCGGCCGTACAGCAGGTCGTCCATCTCGCGGTCGTACTCGGCGGGGGTGTAGCCGTGGTGCAGCGCATCGGCCCGCTCCTCGTCGCCGAGCGCGAGCATCGTGCGCTCGTCGCCCGCGACGTATGCGGCGAGCACCGCGCGGGCGTGCTGCTCGCCGGACGCCAGCTCGTCGAGCATCATCCTGAGCGCCTTGACGTCGATCCAGCGGGCGAGCAGCGCGAGCTGGCGGCTCGCTGGCTCGAGGAACACCATCGGCTTGTGCTCGCCGGCCGCGCGCGCCGACAGCACGCGGTCCATCTGCGGAGTCGGCGGCAGGCCGCGCAGCGACAGCGACGCGGCGGGGATCAGCGGCGGCAGGTGCTCGACCGCGCGCGCCGCATCGCTGCCCAGCGCGGTCTCGAGCTTGCGCCAGTACGCGTCGCCGAGCGCCTCGCGCAGCGACCCGGGGGTCGGGCGCACCGCGTCGGCGGCGGTCGGATCGTCGAGGTCGGTCTCCATCGCGAACGCCCGCGCGGCGTCGAGCTTGGCCCACACGATCGCCGGCAGCCGGGTCGCTGCGTCGACGCCGGTGTGCATCGTGCCGAACAGGTACGTGGTGCGGCCGTCCTTGTCCGCCGCCCACAGCAGCGGATGGGCGAGCGGGCCGGTGGCTGGAGCGGCCTCGGAGTTTCTCCGGCACGCGCCGCCCAGCGCCGCGGTCAGAGCGACCAGCACGACGACGCGCTTCATGCCCATGTAGGTAGCATGCGATTGGTGAGCGCGCTCACAGACGCGCAGGATTCATGTCGGCATGCTGGTCCGGTGCGACCATCGGAGGTGCTCGCGCTGCTGGCTTCTGCCTCGGCAGTGGTCGTCGCCTCGGCGCCCGCGGCGTCGGCCGACTCGACGGTGCTGCTCGCCAGCCGCTGGCCGGGCGTTCCCGACGGCCACGCGCTGTCGCTCGAGGATCAGATCACCGATCGGCTGACCCTGCTCGGCAACGCGCTCGGCCACCACCTCGATCTGCTCAGCCACGACATGGTCCAGCTCCGGGTCGACGCGCGGCGGCGGCGCGCCCACCTGCGGATCGGCGGCGGGGACAGCGCGGGTCTGGCGGTCCGGCTCGACGGCGACATCCAGTTCGACGACCTCAACGCCCACGTCTGTGCGCGGCTCGACGTCGCGCTGCGCGGCCACGCGGTCCGGCTCGAGCTACCGGCGTTCGACATGTCGCCGGCAGCGTACCGCGGCGATCACGGCGTCGAGCTCCGGGTGCCGCTGTTCGTCCAGCAGTTCTGACCGGCGCACGCGGGCGGCGCGACGGGGCGGGGCGGGCGATGCTCAGCGCCAGCCGCCCTCGATGTAGACCCAGACGTTGCCCTGCTGCTCCCACTGGCCGTCGTACCAGGTCAGCTTGGCGCGCGCGTGCTCCCAGTGCCCGGGGAGCCACTCGTAGCGATCGCGCTGCCAGGCCCACCGGCCGCCCGCCCAGACGTACCCGGTCTGCGGGGGACCGTGGGCCTCGGACCGCGGCGGTGGCGGCGCCTGGGTCGGGCCCGACGCCGGCGGCGGGGCCGGCGGTGGGGCCGGCGGCGTCGGCGCCGCGGTCTCCTCGATCCATCCGCCCTCGACCCACCCCCAGTGATCGCCGTAGAGCTTCCAGCGGCCGTCGACCCAGCGCATCCGGACGCGCTCGTGCTCCCAGTGGCCGGGGAGCCAGGTCCAGCTGCCGTTCTGCCAGTCCCATCGGCCGCGCGCCCAGACGTAGCCGGCCTTGGGGGGGACGGTCTCCGTGCGCGGCGCCGGCGGCTCCCGGGTCGGGAACTGGGTGGGCGCAGGTGGCGGCGCGGGCGGAGGCGCGGACTCCTCGGCCCAGCTGCCATCGATCCACTCCCAGTGATCGCCGCGGAGCTCCCAGCGGCCGTCGAGCCAGCGCATCC
>JBGQCL010000616.1:0-6585 GCA_041495365.1 Kofleriaceae bacterium
AAGCCGGGCCATTCACCCCTCCGCGCGTCGCGTCGCGCGGCTCGTCGATCCAGAGGGGACTTTCCCGTCCCCTCTGGCCCGGCACAGCCGGGCCATTCACCCCTCCGCGCGTCGCGTCGCGCGGCTCGTCCGGAGGCCCCCCCCCCGCCACGTTCAGCTGGCCGACCAGACCACATGGTTGGTCTTGCCGGCGGCCTTGGCGGCCTTCATCGCCTTGCCGAGCCGGCGGCCGAGCTCGTCGGGGCCGGTCCCGGGCTGGAGGCCGTCGGTGTGGGCGATCGCGAGCACCAGCGCGAGCTGCGCGGCGTCGCCGGGGAACGTCGCGCGCTTGGCGTCGAACGTCGACTCGGCGCTCGCGACGAACGCGTGGACGTGGTCGGGCGACAGCACCGCGATGAAGTCCGAGCCGCCGATGTGGCCGACGAACGCGCCGCCGCCCGACGACGCGCGCGCCGCGTCGAGCAGCCACTGGCCGAGGTCGCGCACGGTGTCCTCGCTGCGCGCGATGCCGATCGCATCGGCGTAGGCGTCGAAGTTCAGCACGTCGATGTGGACGCACGCGGTCGGCTGGCCGCTCTTGAGCGCGCCCTCGATCTCCTCGTCGATCGCCCGCGATCCCGGCAGGTTGGTCGTCGGGCTGCGGTCGCGCTCGCGCCGCGCCGAGCGGATCAGCGCCTTGACCCGCGCCCCGAGCTCGCGGAGGTCGAACGGCTTGGACATGTAGGCGTCCGCCCCCGCCTCCAGACCCTGGACCTGGTCGTCGACCTGGGCCAGCGCCGTCAGCATGAGGATCGGTGTGCGGGACCACATCACGTCCGCCTTGAGCCGGCGCGCGACCTCCAGCCCGTCGACCCGCGGCATCATGACGTCGAGCACCAGCAGGTCCGGGTCATGGGCCTTGACCAGCCTTAGCGCCTCCTCACCGTCGCGCGCACGCAGGCACAAGAATCCCGCATCCCCGAGCGCCATGTTGACCATGTGCGCGATGGCGTCGTCGTCCTCGGCGATCACGATCTTCTTGAGGAGCATCGGATCGCTTGATAGATACCACCGATCCCCCGGCGCCTCAACGTCAACCCGGGCCGGTATGCCGGTGCACGGACCGCGCACGGTCTGCGTCTGCAGGCGCCCGCGACGTGGTAAGCATCCGCGTGGCCCCACGCCTGGACCCTGACGTCGAGACGACGACGCTCGACAACGGCCTCGCGGTCACCACGGTCGCCCTGCCCCACCTCCACACCGCGGTGTGCGCGCTGTTCATCAAGGTCGGCGCCCGGTTCGAGCGGCCCGAGGACAACGGCCTGTCGCACTTCACCGAGCACATGCTGTTCCGGGGCACCGAGCGCTACCCGACCTCGCTCGCGCTCAACACCGCGGTCGAGCGGCTGGGCTCGACGCTGCACGCCGAGACCGGCCGCGACTACACGCTGTTCCAGCTCGCGCTCGATCCCGCGTTCATCGCGCCCGCGATCGACATGCTCGGCGAGCTGCTCGCGCGGCCGCGGTTCTCCGACATCGAGCTCGAGCGCGAGCTGATCCTCGAGGAGATCAACGAGGACTACGACGAGCAGGGCGTCGAGATCAACGCCGACGACATCGGGCGGGGCCTGGTGTTCGAGGACCACCCGCTCGGCCAGCGCATCATCGGCCCGCGGACCAACGTCGAGCGGTTCACGACCGACGACGTGCGCCGCCACTTCCGCGCGTTCTACGGCGCGCGCAACGCCAACCTGTGCGTCGCCGGCCCGGTCGAGCACGGCGCGGTGGTCGCCGCCGCCGCCCGCGCGCTGACCGCGCTGCCCGCCGGCGCGCGCGTCGAGGTCCCGGCCGCGCCGCCCGCGATCGCCGGGCCCCGGCTGCGCCACGTCGCCGACGCCGGCTCGCAGACCTCGCTGGCCGTGCTGTTCCGCGCCGTGCCCGAGCTCGATCCGGCCTACGTCGCGCTGGTCGCCCTGCTGCGCGTGCTCGACGATGGGATGTCGACCCGCCTGCACTACACGCTCGCCGACCAGAAGGGCCTGGCCTACTCGATCCACGCCGCGATCGAGCCGCTCGCCGACACCGCGCTGTTCGAGATCGCCGGCGCGACCGCCAACGCCAAGGTCCCGGCCCTGGTCCGCGAGCTGCTCGGGCTGCTCGACGGCCTGCGCCGCGGCGACGTCACCGCCGACGAGCTGGCCAAGGCCCGCGTCCGCTACCGCTACGAGACCCTGGCCTCGATCGACGACGCCGCGGCGATGGCGGGCTGGTTCGGCGGCACCGCGCTGTACTACCCGCCGACCCAGCTGTCCGAGCGGCTCGCCGCGATGGACCGGATCGGCATCGACGACGTGGTCCGGGTCGCCGACACCGTCCTGACCCCGCAGCACCTGGTGATCGCCGCGGTCGGCACGCTGTCGCGCGCCCGGCTCGGCGAGCTCCGCCAGGCGATCACCGACTGGCGGTGACCGGCGCGCCGCGCCAGCGCGCCCGCGACCGCATCTGGCAACTCCGGGCAAAGCACGAATCGCCCCGCGACGGCGCGGCGAAATTCCTCGTCTTCGGCTTGTCACGCGCATCGCTTTGATGACAGCTTCACGCGCGTTTTCGAGGGAGGGTCCAATGAGGCATATGCAAGCGTTTGTGGTGTCGCTGGTTGCGTTCGGGGTGGTGGGCATGGTCGCGCCGGGCCGCGCGCACGCGCAGGTGGTCGCGGATCCCGCGCCCGATGCGAAGATGTGGGTCGGTGGCCACCTGGGGCTGTCGCCGATCGGCTCGCTCAAGGCGGAGGCCCAGGGGATGTCGAACTCGACCGATCCGGCGACCGCGTTCGAGCTCGGCGGCCGGTTCGAGTTCCAGGTGGCGCCGCTGGTCTCGATCGGCATCGCGCCCACGATCCTGTTCGGCGTCAAGGGCAAGGACGAGAATGACTCGTCGTCGCAGCTCGACCTGCCGCTCCGCATCGCGGTCGGCGGCGAGGTCGCGCCCAGGATCCGGCTGTACGGCTTCGCGGCGCCGGGCTACTCGATCCTGTTCCTGCCGTCCAGCGGCACGGGCGACACCCAGCACCCGTCCGGCTTCATGATCGGCTTCGGCGGCGGCGTCGGGTACCGGTTCGCGCCGAAGTTCACGCTCGCCGGCGAGCTCGGCTACCAGTTCCGGTTCCTGTCGGTGACCGAGGACGTGCTCGGCCAGTCGGTCGACGTGTCGCTGCAGGACAACTTCCTGACGTTCTCGGTCGCCGCGACCGCCGGGTTCTGACCGGCCCGCGCTCGGTTGTCGATCATCGTCCGGTTCGTGGTGCCGGAGAGCTGCGCGATCGCCCCGGTGACGTTGATGACCAGCGACGGCCGGGCGAAGCATACCGGACGGCCATGGTCCGGAATGGCAGACCACGCACTTGCCGGCGTCCCCGGCCGCCGCCGCCGCCGCGCCGCCCCCCGCGCTTGCCGCTGGCAGTGCTCGGCAGGTCGCGGCGGCCGTGGCCGTGGCGCTGCGCCGGCGGGGCGGCCGGGGCGCGCGGCGTCGCGCTGGACGGCACGGTCGACTCGTAGGGGTGGCCCTCGACGACCGGGATCTCCTGGCGGGTCAGCTTCTCGATGTTGCGCCAGTCGACGCGCTCCGCGGACTCGCAGAACGACAGCGCCATGCCGGCCGCGCCGGCGCGCGCGGTGCGGCCGATCCGGTGGACGTAGGCCTCGGGGACCTCGGGGACGTCGAAGTTGACGACGTGGGTGACATCGTCGATGTCGATCCCGCGCGCCGCGATGTCGGTCGCGACCAGCACCCGGGTCTTGCCCGCCTTGAAGCCGGCCAGGGCGCGCTCGCGCGCGTTCTGGGACTTGTTGCCGTGGATCGCCTCGGCGCCGACCCCGGCCTTGACCAGGTGCTCGGCGATCCGGTTGGCGCCGTGCTTGGTCCGCGAGAACACCAGCACGCGCCGCATCGCGGAGTCGCGCAGGACGTCGACCAGCAGCGCGCGCTTGTCGGCCTTCTCGACGAAGTACACCTCCTGATCGACGCGCTCGACGGTGGTCGCCGGCGGCGCGACCGCGACGGTCTCGGGCCGGGTGAGCAGCTGGTCGGCGAGCTCCTGGGCCTCGCGCGGCATGGTCGCCGAGAAGAACAGGGTCTGGCGGCGCCGCGGCAGCTGGCGGATCACCTTGCGGACGTCATGGATGAAGCCCATGTCGAGCATGCGGTCGGCCTCGTCGAGCACGAACACCTCGAGCGCCTTGAGCTCGAGCAGGCCCTGGCCGGCGAGGTCGAGCAGGCGGCCCGGAGTCGCGACCAGGATGTCCATGCCGGCGCGCAGCGCCTGCTTCTGGGCCTCCATCCCGACACCGCCGAAGATCACGAAGCTGGTGAGCGCCAGGTGCTTGCCGTAGGTCGCGAAGCTATCCTGGATCTGGGCGGCGAGCTCGCGGGTCGGGGTCAGGACGAGGCAGCGGATCGGCCGCGGCCGGCCGGGGGGGACGACGTCCGACAGGCGCTGCAGGATCGGCAGCGCGAACGCCGCGGTCTTGCCGGTGCCGGTCTGCGCCAGGCCGAGCAGGTCGCGGCCGGCCAGGACGTGGGGGATCGCGCGCACCTGGATCGGCGTCGGGTCGACATACCCTTCGCCGGCCACCGCGCGCTGGAGCGCAGGAATCAGCCCGAGCTGGGAGAACGACATCGCGGCGACATAGCACGTCTGGCCGGTGCGCACGCCCTGCAGCGCGCCGGTTCACGCGGGCTGCACGCCGTTCACTTGAGCTGTGCGTCGATCGCGGCGTTGACCTTGGCGTCGAACCCGCCCTCACCGCCCTTGGCGTTCGACCGGAGATACTCGGTGCGCTGCCGGGCGAGCCTGGCCATCTCGGCCTCGGTGTCGCGGCGCAGCTGGGCGCGGCGCTGGATCTCGGCCTGGAGCTCCTCGGGGGAAAGCCCGCGCAGGTCGGCCGGCAGCGCGGTCTTCGCGATCTTGCTGGCGCGCATCTTGCCAGCGAGGACGCCGCCGACCAGGTCATTGCTCGCCCGCGCCCCGCCCGCCGGCCCGGCGCTGCCGGTCGCGTAGTACGCGGCGCGGTCGGCCTTGGACGCGGCCGGCGCGGCGGCGTTCGCCGCCAGGTTGCGCTCGTACACCGCGCGCTCGCCGTCGTCGCCGACGATCACCGCGGTGCGGTCGACCTGGGCCGACAGCTCGGCGAGCCGCTCGTCGTACGGCGTGGCGACCTGCTGGACGCCGCCGTCCTGCTCGATGGTCGAGAACTGGCCGTGGCCGAGCGCGGCGATCTGCTGCCACGCCCGCGCGGTGTCGCCGTCGAGGCCGCACCGGATCGTGTTGAGGACGATGCCGCGGTCGCCGGCCTCGCGCGCGAGCGCATCGAACGCCGGCACGTCGCCGCGGTCCGCCGGCGGGGCATCGCCGACCAGGAACACCAGCTTGCGGGCGTCGCCGCGCCACTGCATCCTGTGCAGGGTGTCGTACAGCGCCGCCGCGACGTCCTCCGGCGTGTCCCCGCCGCCGTCGGCCTGGTAGCCCGACAGCTCGGCGAACACCGCGTCGAGGTCGCCGGTCAGCGCGAAGTCGCGCGTCACGTAGTCGTCGCCGATGTCGCGGTAGGCGACCAGGCCGATCCGCAGCTCGGCGTCGGGCTCGGTCTGCCGGATGTGGGTCGCGATCGACCACACCGTGCGCTTGGCGCCCTCGATCAGGCCGCCCATCGAGCCGGTGGTGTCGACCGCGAACACGACGTCGACCGCGCGGCGCGCCGGCGAGACCGGGGGCGGCGGCAGGGAGCGGGGGCCGGCCCCTCGCCACGGCTGGAGCAGCGCGGCGAGCGTGATGGTCGCGGCAGCCGCGGTGGTGACTCCGTAGGTGACGAGCGCTTGGCGGGTCGGCATGGAGCCTGGAAACGCACGATCGCGCGCCCGGGTCTGTCCGCCGCACCGGCCCGGGCTACGGCGGCGGCCCCGGCGGCCCGCCGCCCATCCCCGCGTCCGGACTCGGGGTTTGCGCGGCGACCGAGATCGTCGCGGTGCGGCGGACGTCGATCGGCCGGCAGGCGCGCGCGCCGCACAGCCAGAACCGGAGGCGCAGCCGCACCGGGTGGTCGCCCGGGGCCTCGCCGCGCACCGGCACGACGAACCGCGGCGCGTCGGCGTCGGGGTCCACCGCATCGCCGCGGCCGAGCCGGCGCTTCTTGACCGACGCCCCGGCGTCCGGCGCGAGGTCGAGGATCACCGCCGCATCCTTCGAGACGGTCAGGCCGCGATCGACGGCGATCGCGATCGACAGCGGCGCGGTCGCGCCGGCCGCGACCTCGACCCGCTCGGCGACCCGGACGTCCGAGCCCGGATCGCCCTGGGCGGCGGCGGGCGCGCCGAGCGCCACGGCCAGGACCGCCGGTGCCAGCCGGCCGAGCCGGCGCGCCCGGGTCGATCCTCCGGTCGATCCTCCGCGCGTCACAGGATCTGGGTCGCGAGCTCGGCCAGCGGCGAGCGCTCACCCTTGGTGAGGATGACGTGCCCGGCGATCGCCTCCTGCTTGAACCGCTCGGCGACCGTGGTGAGCCCGTTGTTCGAGGCGTCGAGGTAGGGGTGATCGATCTGGTACGGGTCGCC
>JBGQCL010000617.1:0-6585 GCA_041495365.1 Kofleriaceae bacterium
CCCTCCGACCGCTGCCGGCACGTCTCGCCAACTGGCCCAGGGCGCCTCCCAGCCGCGTGTCAGGCCGGGGAAGCGCTTCTTTTGGGACTAGCAC
Source organism: Kofleriaceae bacterium (assembly GCA_041495365.1). Lineage (GTDB taxonomy): Bacteria > Myxococcota_A > Polyangia > Haliangiales > Haliangiaceae > JABFXX01. Next base: position 95 of record JBGQCL010000617.1, read on the forward strand.
CGCGGTTGCCACGTGGCAACCAGCATGTTCCTCGGTCAACCGCCCATCGGCGGCTCGGTAACAAGTTGCACGATCTGTACCTCGTTGCGCGGCCAGCGCGGGATGAGCCGTCTGAACCAGCCGTGGTGGATCACGATCTCGCCGCGGCTCCGGCCCTGATCGAGCGCCGGTGATGGATCACGATCCCGCCGCGAAGTGGATCCCGGTTAGCCCGCCGCTGAAGTCCCGACGCGCGACCGCGGGTGACCGGCTCGGAGGCGACCGCAGCGACCTCGACCCGGCCCGGCGGTGGTGCGGCTCGCCGCGCTGGTGGCGCTCGACCTCGCCGGCGGTCGCGGTGGTCGCCCCTCGAGCTGGCGGTGGTCGCCGAGCACGTCACCAGCGCCCGGCGCGGGCCGAGGTCCTGGCGGTGGTCGCCGAGCTCGCCGCGGTGGCGATGCGGTGGTCGCCGATCGCGGCCCCGGTCGCCGAGCTGGTGGCCGTCGCCGAGCTGGTGGCCGCGCCGCTCGACCTCGAGCTCGCCGCGGTGGTCGCCCCTCGAGCCTAGTCCCGAACGCGGATCCACGGCCTCTAGCTAGCTAGGTGGATCAGTATCCCGCCGTCGTCGTGACTGGATCTCGCCGCTGCGTGGACCTCGATGCCGCCGCGAAGTGGATCTGCCTTAGCCCGCCGCTGAAGCCGGGACCGCGAGCACTGCGCCCGGCGAGCCCACGGTTGCTCTGCCGGGTGTGAGCGGACAGCGTGCGCGGCGCTTGAGGCGTGGGACCGGCTGTCCGCTCCCTCCGCTGCTCGGTCAGCTTGCGCCGCCCTGCGCTGCGGGTCGGGTACACATCTCCCTGGCGGCGGGAGCCCCGCGGTCACGCCGGCGCGCTCGCCGCCACCCGTGCCGGCCACTCGTCCAGCTTCGCGGCGAGCTGGCGCGCGCGCTCGATCGCCAACTCTCTACCGCTCGTCGCGCGTTCCTCGCGTCGGATCGGCTGGATCGGCGAGTCACGGCGCACACGCCACTGCCGCTTACCGATCCGGACCGCCTCGATCCGGCCGTCCTTGGCCATCTGGCGGACCGTGGTCGTGTGGAGCGAGTGGTCACGCGCGAACACGCTCGGCGGCACCATCTCTATGGCTGCTAGGGCGGTGGGCGCCGCAGCATGGGCCTCAAGCTCCGACGCGAGGAGCTCGAGCGCCGGTGGGAGCTCTCGCGCGAGCGTACCCAGCGCATCGGCGATCGTGGGCGCGCTCACCGCCGCCCCGGTGCGTCCCTGATCGGCTCGGTCGGCGGCGCGAGGGCCAACGACGATCCGCGCACGTCGACGCTCGATGTCCACCTTGGTGGCGCGACGTGGGGCCGAATCGTAAGGGGCTGGATCTAAACAACATGATCACTTAGAAGGAAAAGATGCCGGCGCGATGGTGTAGTTCAAGCGGGGCACGACGCGGCCTCGTGCAGGTCAGCAAAACCCCTACCGGCGCGGGTTCAAGTATAGCAGATAATACCGCTCAAAGGCGCCCTTTGCGCCTGTGCTCACGCATTTGTAGTTGTTATTCCGAGGAATGCGGTAAAAAGATGACGCGTCGCGCGGACACGTGATGACTATGAATAGTTCAACGAAATTTCTTTGCGTACTCATCATTGCTTGTTCACATGCCCCGGATCCTCCCCCGCACATTCCTGACCGCTCTCTGCGCATCCCCCCGGAATTGCACGGGCTGTTAACTGCTGGATGTGATCTTCAAGGTAAGATTCCATTTACGCAGAAACTAATTGACGACCATCGCCTTGAACGCGCTCGAATGAAAGAGCTTCAATTCTTTGCGTCTGGCACATTTGTATTTAGGCGGATTGTTCCGCATGGAACGCTGGACACGGAGAAGCACAAGCTGGTCACCAGGAACGATGTGCTCTATGACGAGGTGGAAGTCAGATGTCTTACACCAGGAAGAATCGTAGGGTTTAGTAGCATTGGCGCTCCGCCTCGTGATCACATCTTTGTGAGCTTCAAAGAGGGTTCTGGCGGTTTCGACTTTTTTTCGTTCGCGGATCGGAATTTGGGAGCATTTAGCCTATGGCCACCAGCCGATCATAGGACGTTTCGGAGTGAGTACGAACACGCAGAGTACGATGCCGAGGGTGATGCCTACCTGTTGATCGATGCGGAAGCCATCCCCACAGAACAGTATCAACACGAAACCCAACGTGGCTATACCTTCCCCGATGCAGGCTTGATTCCTTGATTCACTGCAATCTGGGTTTCCATCTCGCGTCGGTGCATTTCGTCACGCAGCCGACGAATCTACGGCATTATCCCGAGTCCAGTGTTATGCGGAGTTTTGGCAAAGCGCGGCGCGCCAGAGTTCCGTCGGGCATGGTCATGAAAGGTGGAGTTCGAAGCGGTGCTCCATGGCCTCCGCGCTCCGCGGATGCTCTTGGCATACCTCGCACTCGCAAGCATGTATGGTCATGCTCGGCCATGCCTCGTCTGGAGCATGCGTGGATCCGCTCGTCAAGTGGCCAAGTTATTGAAGTCCAGCCCCTAAGTAGGCGATTCGTCGTCCGCCGCGGAAGCAAGCGGTAGCAGGTGGGTGTCTTCAGAGACCAGGGGATCCTCGGTCACCACATCCTACTGTCGCGTGCTCTTTCGCTTCCGTCGCTCATGCGGCAGCTCCTTCGTTCGGTGCCATCGTACTCCGACGCGAGCTCGGTGACCACCAGGTCCGCGACGTCCGGCGGTGCGGCGCGGTTCGAGCTCGGCGACCACCAGGTCCGGGATCGCCGCCGACCAACTGCAGCTCCTCGGCGACGTCGCCAGCGAGCACCGAGCGGCGCGCACCGGGCCGAGTTGGTCGCCACCGCCGCCGCGATCGGCGAGCCGCCACCGCAACCACCGCCAGGACCTGACCAACACCAGCAAGCTCGCCGACGCCACGGTGCAGCACTGGTTCGCGGGCAGCGCGGCGGCCAGCACGACGGCGATCAAGGCCGACCTGGCGCCGTTCAAGACGGACCTGTCCAAGTGCGCACTGGCGCTGGCGATCGCAGCGCTCGCGCCCCCGAACGCGAGTTCGAGGTCCGGGACCGCGGTGCAGGGCCTGGTGTCGGTGTCGCCGACCGCACCGCCGACCGACCCGGCGCAGGTCCGCAGGGCGTTCTCGGTCGCGGCGCGCCAGCTCGGCTGGGCGCCAGTGCGGCTGGCGAGTGGGGTCGTGCTCTGATGGCCATGCGCTACAAGATGACCCTCCGCTCGGTGACGCACGAGATCGGCACCGTCAGCGAGATCATCGACGGCCAGGTCGAGAAGAAGCCTGGCATAGTCAGGAGTCTCGAAGCTTGAGATTGCGACATCGCAGTGGTTCATGGCGAGACCTTATCGAGCAGGACGTCGAGCTCGTCGGGCATGGACTCCAGGAGCGGTAGTGGCGCGAGCGCGGCCTGGGAACACAGCTCGTCGAGCGTGACAACCGAGTCGTCGTCGAACACCAGATCGCCGCGCACGTAGTGCTGGAGGCCCCACGAGAGCGGCGCAGTGCGCTGCTCGGGGTGGCGCGCGAGATTCTCGAGCAGGGCGCGGTCCTCCGAGGTCGAGATCCGGGCGACATGGCGCGCCAGCGCGGGCCACAGCGGGTCGCCGTCGAAGGCATCGCAGGCGCGGGCGACAGCGATGCGCAGGCTCGCATCGTCGGGAGCAAACGACGCTCGGCACGCCGCACGGAACAGCGCAAGCAGCGCCACTCCGTCGTGAACATCGCCGTGAGCCAGCTGGGCGCGCGGTGCGGCCCGTCCAAAGCCCGAGTAGGCCTCGAGAAATGAGAACGCCGGCAACCACGGCGCGCTGAGCGTGAGCTCGGACCAGCCAAACTCCCGGAGAAAATACCTGACCAAATCCCGACCCCAGTTTTGGCCCAAATAGTGCACCCAATCTCGGTCCCATTTTCGGCCCAAATACCGGCCCATATTTCGGCCGAAATTCCGCACGAAGTCCTGGCCAAAATCTCGGCCAAAGCCCAGGGCGGAACTCCGGGTAAAACTCCGAACAAAATTCCCGCCAACATACTCGGCGAAATCCTGGCGAAAATCCTGGACAAAACTCCGAACAAAATCCGGGCCACACTCCCCCACTAGGTCGCGCGCCATCGCATGGTCCTCGCCAGGCCATGGCCGAGCGGTCCGCGCCACGAACGGACGAACCATGGCCACTACTTGGAGGGGCTGTGCCCCGAGACTGATCGCTGTCTGGAGGCGGACGCTGACCGCCGCGCGGATGGATGGCCAGAGCCGGAGCACGGCAAGCTCACCCCCATCGGGCCAGCCTGCCGCCGCGCCGAGCAGCACGCGCGAGCGCGCCGCCGCGCCGGCACTGTCGATCGGCGCCTCGAGTGCCAGCAGCGCCGGGGCTGGGTCGACCTCGAGGTGCGCGAGTTCGACCCAGCGTGCGTGCCAGGTACCTTCGAGCCAGTGGAGACTCGTGCGCGCCGATGCCAGTCTCCCGGCCACGCTGCGACGGCGATCGCTTTGATTGCACGCTCCCCACGCCGAAGCGCAGTCGTCTCCCGAGGTGAAGAGGTCCGAGAGGTGGGCCGGCAGCTCGTCGACCCAGACATAGAAATCAGAGGGTCGTCCGGTGCCATCTGCGAAGATCTGCCCCGCGAGCCAGTAGCTGTCAGCGTCTGCTCGAAGTTGGTCGAATACCGGGGTGAGCTGCTCTGGCCAGCGGTCGCCGATCAGCCCCGCCCACAGACGCAGAGTCTCCCACCAGTCTCGAGTATACATGTAATCAGTCACCACAGAGACGCGCTCGTTACACTCGCGGGTGATGAACAGGTAGTGCGCGGTCAGACACTCCTGGAAGCCCAGGTGGGCAAAGTGGACCGAGCCATCGGCCCGATCGACCAGGACTCCCGCGCTCGCCACGAGCCAGCGCAAGAACCGATCGCGCTGGTCCCGCGTCCATTCCGCATTGAGCATCTCCACCGCGGCATCCCACGCTCGGACTATTGGCGCGCGCCCCGAATTCCTGTAGCCCTGGCTTTGCATCCTGTAGCCCTGGCTTTGCATCCGGAACGCCAGCTCCGCGACCACCCGCAGGCGTTCCTCGCTGTCGTCCGGGCGCCACTGATCGACATCGACCACCGCGCCGTCGCGCTCGCGCTGGTCCACGCGGCGGAGCAGTTTGCGCAAGCAGGCGATGTAGAGCTTGTGGCGGCGATCAGGCAGCGGCTCCTCGCGGCTCAGCAAGAGCATCATGGTCAAGAGCAGCGCTGTGCCGGCCAGCGAGCGGGCGTCGGGCGATGCGGCCAGCGCGGCGATGAACTCGTTGGTCGCGCGAGTCCCGGCCGACTCATCGAGACCGTGGGCGCGGCGATGAAACCGCGTCGCCAGGAGCCAGACATCGTCGTCGGACAACAGCTGGATGTACAGCGTCTCGAACGCATGGGCGGTGGCGGGCCGCGTGTCAGCGTAGTGCCGGCTCGACACGACCACGACGACCTGCGGGAACGCGCTGCAGAACTCGACGAGACGCTCGCGCACACGCTCGCCCTGGGCGCCGAGCTCGTCCCAGCCGTCGATCAGGATCACCGGCTGCAAACCGGACGGCTCGGCGAGGAGCGCGGCAACCACGGCCGGCGCGTCGGCGATGCTGCACGCGGTTAGCTCGTCGGCCAGGTAACTATCGACGGCGCGACCGGCGTCCTGGGGAGTTTTCCACGCAGCTGCGATCGCGCGCAGCTCCAGAAAGAATGGCACCGCGCGCGCGTCCTCGATCAACCGGCGGAACGTCCAGCGCATCCAGGTCGTTTTGCCGCTGCCAGCGGCGCCGATCACGACCTGCGGTCGCCTGGGGCGGACCAGATCGTCGGCGGTGATGGGTGCGCCGCGATCGAGCGCGGCGGAACCCGGCTCCGTGTCGAACCGGAGCGAGATGTACATGTCGTCGAGCGTGATCTCGAGCGGACGGTGGCCCATCGTCGGATGTGGTCCCGCGGTGCGCAGATCCCACGACGCGAAAGATCCGGTCTTGCGCGTGCGGTAGCGTGCGATCGTGTTGGCGAGATCGGGCGCACGCGAGCGCGACTGTGGATCCACCACCGGCGCGTGATGTCCATCCGCGGCATCGTTGTCGCCGACTGCCGCGCCGCCGCGGAGTTGGTCGCGGAGGAACGCAATCAGGCACTCGGCTGACGCCCGCGCGGCGTAGTGCTTGAAGTGATCGTCGCGGCCATGGTTCGCGAAGTCCATGACGCCCTTCATGACCACGGCGTTGATCGGATCGCGATGAGAGACCGCGCGCACGATGTCGGCGAGGGCCGATGCCTCCATCTCCAGGGCTAACGTCGTGCGCATGTGCGGCGTGATGAACCCCCAGACATCGACGTCCTCGCGCACGGCGCTTCCGCTCCCGATCGGCTTGACATGCAGCTGGAAGGGCATGAACTCGCCGCCGGGAGACAGGTCCGGAAACTCCGGATGCTCGAATGCCGCGTCGGCCGCGCGCTTC
>JBGQCL010000618.1:0-6549 GCA_041495365.1 Kofleriaceae bacterium
CGCTCGCCGGACGGCGTCGGCGCAACCTCGACGGCTGGGACCGCGGCGAGCCACGGCACGGGCCGCGGCCCGACGACCGCCTCGAGCGCTCGCGCGATCCACCGGGCGCCCAGCGGCTCGCCCGCGGTCGTCGCGTACTGCTCGACGGCGGCGGCGAGCTCGAGCGCGGTGGCGAACCGCCGCTCCGGGGCGTACGCGACCGCGGTCATCACGAGGTCCTCCAGCGCGCCCGCGATCTGCGGCTTGACCTGGCGCGGCCGCGGCACCGCCCCGGACATCACGCGGTGCAGCGACGCGACGTCGTTGTCGGCCCAGAACAACCGGGTGCCGGTGACCAGCTCGTAGAGGATCACACCGAGAGAGAACACGTCGGCGCGGCGGTCGAACGCGTGGCCCTGACACTGCTCGGGCGCCATGTAGGTCACCGTGCCGTGCATCGAGCCCGACAGCGTCGAGACCCGGGTCTCCTTGGCGATCCCGAAGTCGGCGAGCTTCACCGTGCCGTCGAGCCCGAGCAGGATGTTGCCGGGCGATACGTCGCGGTGGACCAGCCCGAGCGACGCGCCGCCGTCGTCGGTCAGCTCGTGGGCCTCGTGCATCCCGCGCGCGGCGTCGCTGACGATCGCGAGCGCGACGCCGAGCGGCAGATCGCGGACCTGGCCGGGCGCGTCGCCCTGCATCACCGCGCGCAGCGCGGCGCCGTGCACGTACTCGAGCACGAGGTAGTCGTAGCCATCGTGGATCCCGGCGTCGAGGACGGCGACCAGGTTGGGGTGGCGGAGCCGGCCGCCGATCCGCGCCTCGCGGCGCAGCGACGCGGCGACGCTCGGATCGCCGCGCAGGTGCTCCAGCGGCCGCTTGAGCACGACGTGGCGCTGGAAGCCATACGCGCGATCGATCCGCGCCAGATCGATCCGCGCCGAGCCGCCGGCGCCGATCGCCTGGATCACGCGGTACGGCCCGACGCGGCCCGAGTCCTCGGCGGTGGCGGCCGTCACGCGCCGGCCTCCCGGGACATCCGCAGCGGCGGCCAGGCCGGCGTGCTGGTCGCGAGCTGGGCGCGCTGTTGCACCAGCTTCACCAGGTCGGCGACGCCGGTGCGCGACAGGCTCCAGCGCTGCTGGCTGGCGACCCGGTCGAGGTCTTCGGCGAACGCGCGCGCCGTCGGGTAGCGGTCGGCCGGGTGGCGCGCCAGCGCGCGCTGCACGACGGCGGTCAGCGCGCGCGGGAAGTCCGGGCGCCGCTCCGCCGGATCGGGCAGGTGGCCGTCGAGGATATGCTTCATCGCCACGCTGTTGGCGTGCGCCGAGTACAGCCGGGTGCGGGTCGTCAGCTCGAACAGCAGCACGCCGAGCGCGAACACGTCGGCGCGGCGATCGAGCGGCTCGCCGAGGATCTGCTCCGGCGCCATGTACGGCGCCTTGCCTTTGATCGAGCCCGACACCGTGTGGTAACTGCGCGACCGCGCCTTGGCGACGCCGAAGTCGGCGACCTTGACCTCGCCATGAATGCCGAGCAAGACGTTGCTCGGACTCACGTCGCGGTGCACCAGGTCAAGCGGCGCGCCGGCGGCGTCGTGCGCGTCGTGCGCCGCGTCGAGCCCGGTCGCGAGCTCGGCGAGGATCGTCACCGCGACCGAGAACCGCGGCGCGGCGCGCAGGTGGTGGAGCAGCGTGCGCAGATCGCAGCCGGGGATGTACTCGGTGACCAGGAACGCGCCGCCGTCGAACAGGTCGAAGTCGATGATCTGCACGATGTTGCGGTGGTGCAGGCCCGCCGCGATCCGCGCCTCGTCCACGAACATCAGCGCGATCCGCTCGTTGGCGACCAGCTCGGTGCGGATCACCTTGATCACGACCGGGCGGGAGAACCCGTGGGCCCCCACCACGCGGCCGAGATAGACCTCGCCCATGCCGCCGCGCGCCAGCAGCTGGTCGATCGGGTATCTGCCGAGCGCGGTCAGCACAGCGGGGGGAGCGAGCGAAGCGAGACGGGGGGACCCCGACGGCTGTGCCGGCGGGGCGGGGGGCAGAGCCCCCGTGGGATCGATGATGCCACGGCAGCGACGGCCACTGGGCCTGCCACTTGCCCTGGCCGACGGAGTTGCGTGGCGGCGGATTCACGCCGCGATCGGCCTGTCATGTCGGTGACTTCGCCCGCGGCCGACATGGCACGGATCGCGCAGTCGTTGCCATCGTCTCGAGGCCCTTGCATCGCAAGCCCCTCGACCCTGGCGCCGAGTGCGGCGCCAGGCCATGGTTTCGGCCGCCCACGAGCTTCATCCGTGGTTCGTGCTCGCGCCGCTCGTCGCTCCGTGCAGCGCCGCGGCGAGCTCGGCGTACGTCGGCCAGTCGCCGCGCCTGTCCTCCAGGCGCCGCCACTGCACCACGCCGTCGCGTCCGACCACGAACGTCCCCGGGCTCGGGTTCTCGGCGCCGGCGACGTGCACGCCCCACGCGGTCGCCGCGGCGACCCCGGGATCGGTGAGCAGCGTCACCCCGGGCACCTTCGGCTGCAGCGCCGCCATGTCGGCCACGCTGTCGGCGGCGATCGCGACGATCGCGATGTCGCGCTGCGCGAGCTCGTCTGCGTGGTTTGCCAGCTCGCCGAGCCAGACGACGCAGCTGTGTCACCAGAACCCGCGGTAGAACACGACCACGGTCTGCGCGTGCTGGTGCACCCGATCGGCGAGCGCGACCTTCGCTCCCGTGGTCCCGACCAGCTGCGCCTCGGGAGCCTGCGCACCGACCGCGATCGCGCTGGCCTCCGCCTGCGCCTGCGCGACCTCGGTGGGCGATGACCGGTGGCTGCAGCCCGCCGCCGAGACCAGACCCAGACCTAGCGAGAGCACGAGGCCGCGGCTCGTCATGGCGACAAGCTACGCGACCCGCGGCGCCGCCGCCAGCGATCCGCGGGACTTCGCAAGGTCGGCGCAACGGCGGACCACCGGGCAGGCGACGCCGCCGGATTCCCCGGTAAGGTTGCGCCGTGCTCTACGCGGCGATCGCAGACACCAGCAAGCAGCTGGTCGAGACCTCCTCGCGCAAGAAGAAGATCGAGCGGCTCGCCCGCCTGCTCGGCGAGCTCGCGCCCGACGAGCGCCCGATCGTCGCGCGCCACCTGTCCGGCGACGTCGTCCACAAGCTCGGCATCGGCTACGCCACGGTCGGCGAGCTGCACGGCCAGATCCCCCCGGCGCCGGCGGCGTCGCTCACCGTGATCGACGTCGATCGCCGGTTCGCCGCGATCGCCGCGATGCAGGGCGCCGGGTCGAGCAAGGCCAAGCGCGACGCGTTCGGCGCGATGCTCGCCGCGGCGACCGCCGCCGAGCAGGTGTTCCTCGGCGCGGTCGTGGTCGGCGAGCTCCGCCAGGGCGCGCTCGACGCGCTGGTGGTCGATGCGATCGCCGCCGCGACCCAGCTCGACCCGCGCACCGTCCGCACCGCGTACATGCTCGCCGGCGACATCGGCGCCGTCGCCGCCGCCGCGCTTGGCGACGGCGCCGCCGGGCTGGCGCGGATCGGCCTGCGCGTGTTCCAGCCGATCCTGCTGATGCTCGCCCAGACCGCCGACACCGCGGGCGAGGCGCTCGCCAGCTTCGGCGGTCCGGCGGCGCTCGAGCTCAAGCTCGACGGCTTCCGGGTCCAGATCCACAAGGACGGCGAGCGGATCCGCGTGTTCTCGCGCGCCCTCAACGACGTCACCGCCCAGGTCCCCGAGGTCGTCGCCGCGACCGCCCAGCTCTCCGCCCGCCGGCTGATCCTCGACGGCGAGGCCAGCGCGTTCAGCCCGAGCGGCCGGCCGCTGCCGTTCCAGGACACCATGCGGCGCCAGGGCCCGCTCCGGCTCACCCTGTTCGATGCCCTGCTGGTCGACGACCACACCCTGCTGACCAGCCCCGCGCGCGCGCGGTTTGCCGCGCTCGGCGAGCTCGCCCCGGCGCTCGCCGTGCCCCGGCTGATCACCGCCGACCCCGCCGAGGCCAACGCCTACTTCGAGACCGCGATCGCCCAGGGCCACGAGGGCGTGATGGCCAAGGCGCTCGACGCCCCGTACGACGCCGGCAACCGCGGCGCCGCGTGGCTCAAGATCAAGAAGGTCTATCGCCTCGATCTCGTCGTGCTCGCCGCCGAGTGGGGCTCGGGCCGCCGCCGCGGCTGGCTGTCCAACATCCACCTCGGCGCGCGCGACGGCGCCGGGGGCTGGGTCATGCTGGGCAAGACGTTCAAGGGCATGACCGACGAGATGCTGGCCTGGCAGACCGCGCAGTTCCTCGCCCGCGAGGTCGATCGCGACGGCCACATCGTCTTCGTCCGCCCCGAGCTGGTCGCCGAGATCGCGTTCAACGACGTCCAGCGCTCGTCGCGCTACCCCGGCGGCCTCGCGCTCCGGCTCGCCCGCGTCGTGCGCTACCGCGACGACAAGACCGCGGCCGAGGTCGACACGATCGACGCCGTGCGCGCCCTCGCGGTCCGCGACGGCGTGGTCCCCGGGTGAGGAGACGCCCGACCGACGCTCGCGGGGCACTTCACCCGAAAACCAGGTACATCTTGCACTTACATGATAAGGTTCGAGGAGTCGTCGGTGCCAAGCGCATCCGCGGCGAGCTGCGCAAGCTCGGGATCAAGGTCAGCAAGCGGACCGTCCAGAAGTACATGCGCGGCGTTCGGGGCAAGACAGACTCGGCCCGTCCACGTTGCTTCCCGGCGCCCGATCATCGGACCGACGAGCCTGCCTGGTCCACAGGGTCATAACCTGGCGTCGCTTGCGCAAGCGGAAGGTCCAACAATCATGAACCATTAGCCCCGGATTCGGGCAAAACTCGGCATACTTTCGGGCAATCAACGAGGGGGCCATCGAGGACCGGGTCGGTACCGCGCGCTGCGCCGTTCCCCCTCTCGAATGAGCACACCATCGCCGAGCCACGCTGAGAGCGCCGCGGTCGCGGCGCGGCGGTCGACGCCGAAGGCCTCCCGGTAGTCGGCGTTGGTGACGTGCCCGACCTCGCTCATCCTGGCTTCGAGAGACTCAAGCGGGGTCGCGGGGCGAGCCGAAGGCGCCGCCGCGCGCACGACGTGATAGCGAGCTCCTGCGCCGCTCCCTGTCATCATGAGGAGACCGCGATCGACCAGCTCGTGCAGCTCGCGGTACGCGGTGTCGCGATCGACGCCGTTGAGCGCGCAGTAGTCAGCGTTGGCGAACTCTCGACCGACAAGCCCGACCAGCGCGCGCTTCTGGGTCAGCGAGATCGGCAGCGCGCGAACGACTCGCGGCCAGGACGGATCGGCGGATGCGAAGATCGGCTCCTTGTGGAGGACGACGCAGAACCGGCCGGATATGACGTCGAGGGCCGGCACCGGGAGGAACGCGACTTCCATCTCCTCGAACATGCGCGGGATGCCTTCGCCCTGGTCGCGCATGACGCCCAGCTCGGCGAGCACGCGGGCGATCCGCGGATTGCGGCTGGCATGGGCCGGCCGGCCGAGCCGGAGATCGTCCAGCGAGACCTCGGCCGGCAGACCGCCTGGGCTCAAGACCTCCAGCCGGTCGTCGTACAGCCACACCTCGACGGACTGGCCGTGGATCGCGTAGTCGCGGTGCGCGACGGCGTTCACGATCGCCTCCTGCCAGGCGAAGGTCGGGTACTCGGGCATGTCCTGGAAGAACAGGTCGCGCAACCGCGCGGAACGCTGGATCAGGGTCTCAAGCAGCGCGCGGACCCGCGTGAGCACGCTCGGGAGGTTGCCCTCGATGCGCGGGAACTCCTGGACGTTGTGGCGCGCGCCGGTGAGCCGCTCGATGCCGGCGACGCGGAACACGCGGATCCCGGCGTTGGGATGGAAGATGGTTTCGGGGCGCTGTGCGAACAGCAGCACCGCGGCCTCGCGCAGGACGATCGCGGCGCCCGCGCGGTCCGCCAGCCGGCGCCGGACGAGGTAGTCCGCAGCGGACGCATCGCCTCCGCCGCTTGCGGCCATCGCGTGCGCCAGGAGCTGCGGATCGAGCTCTGCAAGCTCCACGGATGCCCGACGAGCCTCCGCGGTCAACGCGAGCCCCTCGTCCTTGATCGCGTTGATCTTCTCCTCCGAGAACTGCGAGGTCGTGTCGCTGATCCGGTACGGGAAGCCGTCGCCGTCGACCATGACCGCGCGCGGCGAGCACTCGACCTCGAACACCAGGAGCTCGAAGCCATCGAGCATGGCGCGATAGCCGGCGGCCTGGGGCGGCACGAGCCGGGTCTGCGGAACGAGGAGCATCTGCTCGACCACGTCTGGCGGGTAGCCATGCCCGGTGATCGAGTGGTCATCCTCGACGCCGAAGATCACGATGCCACCGTCGGCGTTGGCGAAGCCGGCGACCTGCTCGGCGATCTGATCGCGCACCGTCCGACGATCGCGTGGTCGCTTCCCGTCCGGCGGACCCTCGAACAGGGACTTGCGGTCGTGGTATTGCCCCTCGTCGGCAGCAACCAGCTCGCGCAGCTTCGCCTCGGACAGCGGCATGGTTCGTCCAGAGGGTGCCCCAATCGGGGGCCGTTACGCCAAACTC
>JBGQCL010000619.1:0-6535 GCA_041495365.1 Kofleriaceae bacterium
CGAAGAAGGCCGCGAAGGCGCCGGCGAAGCCGGACAAGCCGGACCGCAGCGACCGGAGCGACGACGACGACGACAAGCTGCCGGCGAAGAAGACCGCGAAGGCGGCGGCGAAGCCGGACCGGAGCGGCGACGACGAGGACAAGCTGCCGCCGAAGCAGCCGGCCGGCAAGGCCAGCGGCGATGACACCAGGCTGGCGGCCAAGGAACCGGCGAAGCAGCCGGCCGCGCGGCCGTCCGGCGACGACGATGACGACAAGCTGCCGCCGAAGAAGCCGGCCGGCAAGCCCGCCGCCGGCGGCGATGCCCGCCGCGCCAGGGCCAAGAAGGTCGCCACCCGCGACGACGACGACGCCTCGGCAGAGGCCGAAGCCAAGATCGAGCCGCTCGACGCCGCGACCGCGCTGTCGCCCGGTCAGCGCTTCCTCGATGCCGCGCTCGGCATGTCGGTGACCATGCGCCGGCTGAGCTTCGCGTACCACGCGGAGCTCCGCGCCAGGCCGAACGGCTACAACGGCGTTCCGGCACCCGGCGCCCTGGTCGACCTCACGGTCTACCCGCTCGCGCTCGGCCACACCCGGCGCGACGTCGTGAAGGATATCGGCCTCGAGCTGCTCTACGACCGCGTGCTCAAGCTGAACTCCAGGGCGAGCGTGAACCAGGGCGGGACGGTCACCACGGCGAGCTACTCGACCCTGGAGTCGCGGTTCGCGCTGACCGCGGTGTTCCGCCACGCGTTCGGCAGCTCGCCGACCGCGCCGGTCGTCCTGGGCACCCTCGGCTACCACCGCCAGCAGTTCAACATCCAGGGCAAGGTCGACCTGCCCGACGTCAAGTACTCGATGTTCGCGCCCGGCGTCGGCCTCCGGTTCCCCGTGATGGCCAAGCTGATCGTCGGCGCCGACGCCAAGCTGCTGCTGCCGCTCAGCACCGGGATGATCCAGGATCCGGACCAGTACGGGCAGGCCAAGGTGTTCGGCTTCGACCTCTCGGCCGGCGCCGATTACCTGATCAGGCCGAACCTCTTCGTCCGCGCCGCGGGTCGGGTCGAGGTCATCAGCTTCAGCTTCGCGGGCAAGGGGAGCCTGAGCAACGCGCGCGACAACAACCCGATGACCCAGGACGTGACCGGCGCGCACGACAACTACATCGGCGGCTTCCTGACCGCCGGCTACCTCTACTAACCGACCGCCTGCGTGCTAGTTTTCGTCGGCCATGAAAGCCGCCGACGTTCGCGCAGCGTTCCTCGAGTTCTGGAGCCAGAAGGGCCACAGCGTGGTGGCGTCGAGCTCGCTCGTGCCGTCGAATGATCCGACGCTGCTGTTCACGAACGCCGGCATGGTCCAGTTCAAGGACGTGTTCACCGGCGCCGAGACCCGCGGTACCAAGCGCGCCACCACCTCGCAGAAGTGCGTGCGCGCCGGCGGCAAGCACAACGACCTCGACGAGGTCGGCAAGACGCCGCGCCACCACACGTTCTTCGAGATGCTCGGCAACTTCTCGTTCGGCGACTACTTCAAGCCCGACGCGATCGCGTGGGCGTGGGAGCTGCTCACGGCGGTCTATCGCATCGATCCGGCGCGGCTGTGCGTCACGGTGTTCGGCGGCGACGCCGACGAACGGCTCGGCGCCGACGACGAGGCCCGCGCGATCTGGAAGCGGGTGACCGGGTTCGGCGACGACCGCGTGATCGGCCTGGGCAAGAAGGACAACTTCTGGGCGATGGGCGAAACCGGCCCGATGGGGCCGTGCTCGGAGATCCACTACTTCATGGAAGGCGCGCCCACGCGCTGGCCCACCACCGATCCGGCGAGCTGGGTCGGCTGGCTGGAGATCTGGAACCTGGTGTTCATGCAGTTCGAGCGCCGCACCCCGGGCGGCGAGCTGTTCCCGCTGCCCGCGCCGTCGATCGACACCGGCGCCGGCCTGGAGCGCGTGACCAGCGTGCTGCAGGGCGTGCGGTCCAACTACGACACCGATCTGTTCACCGGGATCCTCGCGCGGGCGGCCGAGCTCGCCGGCACGCGCTACGGCAAGACCGAGGAGTCCGACACCTCGCTGCGGGTGATCGCCGACCACGCGCGGTGCACCGCGTTCCTGATCGCCGACGGCGTGTTCCCCGACAACACCGGCCGCGAGTACGTGCTGCGCCGGATCTTCCGGCGCGCGGTGCGCCACGGCAAGCTGATCGGGCTCGACCGGCCGTTCATGCACGAGGTCTGCCTGCAGGTCGTCGCCGAGATGGGCGCGCAGTACCCCGAGCTGGTCCAGCACCAGACCACGATCGCCAGCGTCGCGCTCGCCGAGGAGAAGCGGTTCCGCGCCACGCTCGATCAGGGCGTCAAGCTGCTCGAGGACGAGTTCGCGGCGATGCAGCGGGCGGGGGTCACCGAGGTCCCGGGCCGCGCGGTGTTCACGCTGTACGACACCTTCGGGTTCCCCGACGACCTGACCGAGATCATCGCCGCCGAGCGCGGCTTCGGGGTCGACAAGCTCGGGTTCGACGAGGAGATGGAGAAGGCGCGCAACCGCAGCCGGTTCGCCGGCTCGGACCAGGAGGCGATCGCCGGCGAGCTCAAGGCCGTCGCCGGCGAGATCGGCGCGACCCGGTTCACCGGGTACTCGGGGGGATCCGATGGCCGCGGTACGACCGGCGAGGGCGTGGTCAAGGCGATCCTGGTCGACGGCGAGCGCGTCCAGCACGCGTCGGCCGGCGCGACGGTCCGGCTGATGTTCGACCAGACCCCGTTCTACGCCGAGGCCGGCGGCCAGATCGGCGACACCGGCGAGGTCACCACCGACACCGCCGCGGTGCGGATCGACGACACCCGGAAGCCGGCCGGCGACGTCCACGTGCTGCACGGCCAGGTCACGCGCGGCACGATCGGGGTCGGCGACCGCGTCGGGTTCACGGTCGATGACGAGCGCCGCGAGCGGATCCGCGCCAACCACTCGGCGACCCACCTCTTGCACCACGCGCTCAAGCGCGTGCTCGGCGATCACGTGGCCCAGAAGGGCTCGCTGGTCGCGCCCGACCGGCTGCGCTTCGACTTCGCGCACTTCTCGCCGATGACCGATGACGAGAAGCGCCGGGTCGAGGACCTGGTCAACGCCGAGATCCGGCGCAACCTCGACTCGGTGGTCGAGGTCCTGCCGATCGCCGAGGCCAAGCAGCGCGGCGCGGTCGCGATGTTCGGCGAGAAGTACGGCGAGCGCGTCCGCGTGGTGTCGATCGGCGGCGAGTCGGTCGAGTTCTGCGGCGGCACCCACGTGCGGCGCGCCGGCGACATCGGCCTGCTCAAGCTCGTCAGCGAGGCCGGCGTCGCCCAGGGCGTGCGCCGGATCGAGGCGGTCACCGGCGCCGGCGCGCTCGACTACCTGCGCCGGCTCGAGGACGAGCTGGTGCGCACCGGCGACCGGCTCAAGGCCGCGCCGTTCGAGGTCGCGCAGCGGGTCGACAAGCTGCTCGCCGATCACAAGGCGCTCGATCGCGAGCTCGACAAGCTCAAGCAGCGACTGGCCTCGGGGGGCGGCGCGCGCGACCTGCTGTCCGACGTCGTCACGATCAAGGGCATCAAGGTGCTCGCCGCGTCGATCGAGGTCGACGACGCCAAGGTGCTGCGCGACACCGGCGATCAGCTGCGCGACAGGCTCGGCTCGGGAGTGGTCGTGCTCGCCGGCACGGGGGGCGCGGAGGTCAAGCTGGTGGCCATGGTGACCAAGGACCTGGTCGGCAAGGTCTCCGCCGGCAAGCTGCTCGGCGAGATCGCGCCGGTGCTGGGCGGCCGGGCCGGCGGCCGGCCCGACATGGCGCAGGGAGGGGGCAAGGACCCTACCCAGGTGCCGGCAGCCCTCAGCGCCGCGCGCAAGTGGATCGAGGATCACGCCTGAGCGCGGTCAGCCCCACTTGTAGCGGAGGAACAGCACCATCGCCGTGACCAGTACGAGGAACAGGGCGACGGTGTGCAGGATGTACGTCTGGGGCGGCTTCTCGCTCACGTTGGAAGCCTACACCCCGCGGTGACCCCCGGTGTGCGGTGCCGGCTGATGCGGGCTCGGCGACGAGGCCGGCTGCGCAGACCCCGTCGGGAGTGGTCCGCCGGGCGTCCGGGGCCCTTGGTCTGCCGACCTCTGGGTCGGGGTCTGGGCTCGCCACCGCGGCGGGGCAACTCGCCGAAATTTCTGGCGGCGCGAGACCTGCGGGCTGGTGTCGAGTCTTGGATATACTCGTCGGTAACGATGGACGCTCTTCGGTCTTCTCTGATCGCGCTGGTCGTCGTCCTGGGTGCCTGCGACGTCGGCGAGGTCCCGCCGGGTGGTCCGGGCCCCGACGCGGGCAGCAGCATGCAGGCGCAGAAGTTCGCCACCGTGGTCAAGCCGGTGGTCATGCGATGCGCGATCGCCGGCTGCCACAGCACCACGCCGCCGGCGACCGGCCAGGAGCCGAACTTCTTCTCGTACGACACGCTCGCCGCCAGGTACAAGACTCCGCCGGGGTCGTCGAGCCTCATCATCACCCACGTCGGTGACAGCCAGCCCCACAACAACATCACGTACCTCTCGACCGCGGAGAAGAAGACGATCTCCGACTGGATCGACGGCAAGTAACTAGCGGGTCAGCCGGCGCATCAGCGGGCCGAACGTCGTTCCCTGGACCAGGATCGAGCACGCCACCACGGCGTAGGTCATCCCGAGGATCACGTCGCGTCCGTCGGACGCCGGCAGCGACAGCGCCATCGCGATCGACAGCCCGCCGCGCAGGCCGCCCCAGGTGAGCAGCGCGATCGAGTGCGGCGTCGACTGGCGGAACCGGCCGAACGCGATCAGCGGCACGGCGACCGAGATCCAGCGCGCCGCCAGCGCGATCGGGATCGCGAGCAGCCCGGCCCACGCCATGCCGCGATGAAACGGCAGGACCAGGACGGTGACGCCGATCAGCATGAACAGCACCGCGTTGAGCACCTCGTCGACCAGCTTCCAGAACGAGTCGATGTACTGCTGCGTCCGGTCCGACATCACGCGCGACCCGCGATAGCCGATCACCAGGCCGGACACGATCACGGCGAGCGGAGCGGACACGTGCAGCGCCTCGGCGGCGGCGTACCCGCCGATCGCCAGCGCCAGCGTGATCAGGACCTCGACGGTGTAGTCGTCGATCGAGCGCAGCAGGTGGTACGCGAGGTAGCCCGCGACCAGGCCGAACGCCGCGCCGCCGAGCGCCTCGCGCGCGAACACCAGCGCGACCTGGCCGGCGCCGACCTCGTGACCGCTCGCGAGCGTCAGCACGGTGGTGAACACGACCACGCCGATCGCGTCGTTGAACAGCGACTCGCCGGCGATCCGGGTCTCGAGCTGGCGCGGCGCGGCGACCGCCTTGAGCATGCCGAGCACGGCGATCGGGTCGGTCGGCGAGATCAGCGCGCCGAACAGGAAGGCATCGATCGGCCGGATCGGCAGCCCGATCGCGGGCAGCGCAAGCGCGATCGCCCCGCCGATCAGCAGGGTCGACAGCGCGGTGCCGCCGAGCGCGAGCGCGCTGACCGCGAGCTTGTCGCTGCCCAGCGACGCCACGTCGAGGTGGAGCGCGCCGGCGAACAGCAGCAGGCCGAGCATGCCGTGGAGCAGCGTGTCGCTGAAGTGGAGCTCGTCGACCAGCGCACGCACGCGATCGACATCGACCCCGAGCTGGTCGAGCGCGATCAGCGCCAGCGAGACCAGCAACGCGATCGCCATCAGCCCGACGCTCACCGGCAACCGCACCAGCCGGGCGTTGACGTAGGCGAGTGCAGCGGTCAGCGACAGGACGATCGCGGCGAGCTGGAAGTCGGTCATGGCGGTGCCTGGCACGAAGCGGGCGGCCCGACCTGCTTCCGTTCCTGCAGCACGCGCTGCACCCTAGACTCGACCATACGCGACCTCGCGGCGCACCGCGAGCGCGATCGCCGGCCACCGGGTCGGCCGCGTCCGGACGGTGGACGCGCGGTGACACCGGCGCTCGCCGGGTCACGCGCCGGCGGGATCCGGGGGCGCCGGGGCGCCGAGCCACGCGCTGGCCAGCGCGAGGGTCCGGGCGTTCTCGGGGACCTGCTCGAGGAAGCTCGCCCGGTAGCCCGGATCGGCGATCTTGTCGGCGACGGCCAGCAGGTACGCCCGCGCCCGGGCGATCGCATCGCGCGCGGCGTCGTGCGCGCCGGTCGCGTGGAGCGCCTCGGCGTGGGCGAGGCGGACGAACGCGCCGCGGAACAGGCCGCACCCGCCCATCGCCGCGCAGCGCGCCATCGCGTCCTCGGCCGCGGCCAGCGCCTCGCCGGCGCGGCCCTGGGCGAGGCGCACCGCCGACAGCGTCGCGCGGACCCCGGGCTGCTCGAGCGGCACCGCGATGTCGAGCGCGACCTCGAGCTCGCGCCCGGCACCGGCGAGGTCGCCGTCGCGGCGGAGCGCCTCGGCGAGCGCCCACCGGCCGCGCGCCTCCTCGTGCCGGTTCCTGTGCGCGCGTCCGGACTCGGCGAGCTGGGCCGCCAGCGCGCGCGCCTGGGCG
>JBGQCL010000620.1:0-6534 GCA_041495365.1 Kofleriaceae bacterium
AGCTGCGCGCGATCTCGCAGCCATTCGGCGTGCTGGCGCGCCAGATGGTCTCGATGCTGCCGCGCAATCCCGAGCGCACGGTGATGCTGCGCCATCTGCGCGAGGCGAAGGACTGCGCGGTGACCGCAATGCTGTGGATCGCCTGAGCGCCAACCTCCACCACCCACCCACCGGAGCCACATGACCACCGACGATGACGACCGAATCGATTTCACGAACTTCCTGGCCGAGCATGATCACGGCACCACGAATCTGCTGCTCGGTGCGCGCCTGCTGCGCACCATCCGCGCCTGCCTCGAGCACAAAGGCAGCGGTAAGAGCAAGGGCAAGGTCACCCTGGACCTCGACATCGAGGCCAGCGCCGGCCGCGCCCAGATCACGGCCTCGATCAAGAGCAAGGAGCCACAACCAGGCTCGCTGACCGCCAGCTATTTCACCACGGAGGACGGTCGGCTCCACGACGAGAACCCGGCGCAGGAGAAGCTTCCGCTGCGCACGCTGACGCCAACCCCGATCCGCGGAGGTCAGTCGTGATCGATGTCAAGCAGATTCTGCAGGCCGGCGAGAGCAGCGCCAGCGTTGCGACCCGCGTGACCACTGTCGCGCACCCCAGCGATCCCACGCTGACCGTCCCCGTCGTGCTCAACACCCCGGGTGCCACCGTCGATCTCGCGAAGGGCGTCCTCGACGCGCTCGATGCTCGCCGACCGGGGCCCGCTCGCCGCGAGGGCATCACCCAGCTCACCGAGGTGGACAGCTTCATCGCGTACCTCAAGGACTGGGGCAGCGCGCAGACCGTGATCTACGCCGACACCACGGCGCTCAGGCTCACCGCTGTACTCGACGAGCACCCGCGCGGCCCGGCAGGCACTGCCTGGCGCAAGCATCGCGCCGTCTACAACTGCCCACGCGCCGCCGAGTGGCTCGCGTGGACCGGACAGGCGGACCACCCCATGGCCCAGGCCGCGTTCGGCGACTGGATCGAGGCGCGGCTCGAGGATCTCGTCGCCGCCGATGGCATGCCCAAGCCGACGGAGATGCTCACCGTGGCGCGCCAACTCCACATCAAAACGAAGGGCGAGTTCCGGCGGGACATCAACCCCGTCAACGGCGACAGCATCCTGATCAACAAGCACGAGACCACGGAGGGATCGACGCAGATCCCGCGCGCGTTCATGATCGGGATCCCGTGCTTCGAGGGCGGTGACCGCTACCAGCTCGAGGCGCGGCTGCGGTTCGCGCTGCAGGACGGCGTGCCGATGTTCTCGTTCACCCTGCACCGCTGCAAGGAGATCGAGCGCGACGCGTTCGGCGAGGTGCGCAGCAAGGTGGCAACGGAGACGGGGATGCTGGTGCTGGCGGGGACGCCGTAGGCCCAGCGTGCAGCTGTACCCGGATCAACTACGATTCCTCGATGACCTGCGCGGAGCGTTCCGTACTGGCCATCGGAGGATCGTTGGAGTCGCGCCTACCGGGTTCGGCAAGACGCTGACGGGCGCGACCATGGCCGTGGGCGCGATCGGGTACGGCCACCGCGTGCTGTTCGCCGCGGGTCGGCGCGAGCTGATCGAGCAGACCGTCGCGGCGTTCGCTCGGGTCGGGCTCACCGATCTTCGCATTATCCAGGCGCAGCGCGATGAGGGACGGCCTGACGCGCCTGTGATAATCGGCTCGGTCCAGACGCTGAGCCAGCCGCGATGGATCGGTGCGCTGCCGCCCGTGCAGTTCGGAATTCTCGACGAAGTTCATCACAGCAAAGCGACCACTTGGTCGGATCTTGTCGTCTCGCAGCCGGCCGCGCGCTGGGTCGGACTTTCAGCCACGCCGGAGCGTTCGGACGGGAAGCCGCTCGGCGACCTGTTCGACGCCATCGTGCCGGGTCCGAGCGTCCGCGATCTCATCACCGCTGGTCGCCTCGTGCCGTGCCGGATCTGGGCCGGGCCCGCGACCCTCAAGCCTGGCGAGCTCGCGATGACGCCGCTCGAGGCGTACCGGCGCTCTTTCGCCGGCGAGCGCTGCGCGGTGTTCTGCCGGGACCGCGCCCATGCGCGCGCCGAGTTGGCCGTGTTCCAGGACGCAGCTATTCCGGCCGTGGTCATCACCGGAGACATGCCGGACCAGGCCCGCGATGCGGCGCTCGCTGACTGGCGCGCGGGCGACGTGTTGGTCTCGCTCTCGGTCAACGTGCTGTCCGAGGGCTTCGACATGCCAGAGCTCGCGCGCGCGATTTTCGCGCGGCGTTTCAACCATGTCGGCCCGTACCTTCAGGCGGGCGGTCGGATCATCCGTTCGGCACCGGGGAAGACTGGGTCGACGCTGGTCGACCTAACCGGCTGCGCCCATGAGCACGGGCCGCTCGAGCTCGACCGCGAGTACAGCCTGACCGGCAAGGCGATCCGCAGTGCCGCGGCACGCGACGCCTTCGGGCAGTGCCGCGCGTGCGGGACGATGTTCCTGTACGGCCCGCGGACCTGCGCGGAGTGCGGCGCGGAGATCCCGACGAGGCCCGCGGTGGCGCCGCGCAGCGTGAACTCCGGGGTGTCCGAGCTCGGACAGTCCAGGCCGCGCACGCCGTGGGTGTCGACGCTGCCGGCGAAGCGCGACGGCCATTGCAGGAAGTGCGGCCGATGGTTCCCCAAGGGCACGCCGATCTTCTTCACGCAGGGCGAGGCGGGGAGCGCGAGGCATCAGACCTGTCCAGCGCCGGCGTTGATGTCGGCGGTGGGGGAGGCGAGGGCATGAAGCGCGGACACCGCATGCACCAGATGAAGCGCTGGCTACTGCCTCACGAGCGCAAGGTATTCACGTGCCGTAACAAGACAGGGTTCGCGAGCCGCGCTGAGGCCATCGCCTGTCAACCGAGCCAGATGCCATACAAATGCCGCGAGTGCGGGCGATGGCACCTTGCGTCGAGAGTGGCATGACCCGCGCAGCCAACTGCTCCTGCTCCCGCGCGCGCCGGCAGTGGCGCGATGACGGCACGTGCGGCCGGTGCCAAGGCACCATCGCCGAGGTCAGCATCATGGACGCCGTCAAGGCGGTCCTCATCTCCGACCCGGCGTGTCTGCTCTGGCGGAACGAGATCGGCCACAACACGCACTTCCCCGACGGCACGCCGCGCAAGGGACCGATCAAGTACGGCATCGGCAACCCGGGCGGCGCGGACCTGATCGGGCTGTACGGGGCGGTCGCCGCACCCGTCCACACCCCGGCCCGGTTCCTCGCCGTCGAGACCAAGACCGCCTCCGGCCGGCTGTCACCGGATCAACATGCCTTCGGCACCTGGGTCGCCCGACGCAACGGCGTCTACGCCGTCTGCCGCTCCACCGCCGACGCCCGCGCGCTGCTCGCCTGGCTCAGGCACGGCGGCGAGCGCCCGGGGTTCGTGTTCGCGGGGGAGGGAGCGTGACGCCGTACTACGACGATGGCGTGTGCAGCATCTACCACGGCGACTGCCGCGAGATCCTGCCGAGCATTGCGGGCGATATCCTCGTGACGGACCCGCCGTATGGGATCGACTTCGCCGGCCAGCCCACGAAGTGGCAGCGCCGCGCCGGCAAGCGGGCCGAGGACTGGGACCGCGAGATCGTGCCCGAGGTGCCTGCCATGGCCGCGCGGTTCAGCGAGGCGTTCGTGTGGGGCGGCAACTACTACGCGCTGCCGCCATCGCGCGGATGGCTGTGCTGGTTCAAGCCCGACGCCCCCCCATCCATGGGGAGTTTTGAAATGTGCTGGACCAGCCGCGACGCCATCGCGCGTCACGTGACCCGCTCGATCAGCGCGACAAACCACGAGCGTGTCGGCCATCCAAATCAGAAGCCGCTCGTCGTGATGACGTGGACGCTGAGTTTCGCGGCGCCTGGTGTCATCGTGGACCCGTTCATGGGCAGCGGAACCACGCTCGTCGCCGCGAAGAACCTCGGCCGCAAGGCGATCGGCGTCGAGATCTCCGAGCGCTACTGTGAGATCGCGGTGCGCCGCCTCGCCCAGCGGATGCTCGACCTCGGAGCAGAATCGTGACTGCCGCTGTCTTCATCGCCCCGCTCGGCTACGGCCGCTACTGTCGTCTGGCGGTCATCGGTCTCGAGCGTCACGCCACCGCGTGCCTTGCCTCGATCCCGGCCGACGAGCCGGTGCTGCTCACCGCGCGGCGTCCCCTCGACAGACACCTGTGCGCGGCATGCCTCGCCGATATGCGCGTGCGCGAGCCGCGGGGCGATGACCTGACGCCGTGGCGCGGACAGATCGGAGCGCCCGTGCTGCTCACCGTGGAGCGGGCGGCGGAGGAGCTGTTCGGGCCGGTGGTGAGCCGCACCGCCACGCCGCTGGAGCGACCCGAGCCGACGGTCGATCCGGTCACGGCGTGGGACGAGCGCTCCGGGACGGTGCGGGCGCAGCTCGACGACGCGCCCGGCCCGGACGTCGTGGCGATCCGCGCCGTGCTGGAGCATGAAGATCTGCTAGGGGATGGGGAGAGCGCTTGATGCCGTCCGGCCCCGCCCCGGCCCCAACCTGGTACCTACTCGTCGAGCTCGACCTGCCCGGGCTAACCGGCTACCGCCAGCGCGCCATCGGCCCGCTGTCCTGGACCGACGTCCGCGCGCTCGGCGCCAGGTGGGAGCGGGCGTTCGGCACCGGAACCACGGAGTTCACCGAGCAACCGGGGCCGATGGCGCGACGCGTGGCGGTGGGTGCGCGCGAGCCGGCGGCGGCCGTGGTCGTGCGGAACCGCGCGGCTGCTGTCCCGGTCCGCACCTCGGCGCCGCGTCCCGAGCGCCCCACCGCCGCACCGGCCCCGCGGGCACCTCGCAGTAAGCCCGTCCTGGTGCCGACCGCAAGGCGCCGCGCGCCGGGTCCGTCTCGGCTGACCGCTCGAGCACGTGCCGCGATGACGCGGACACGCGCGGCGCAGGCGGCGATCGACGCGCGCATCGCTGGAGTGGAGCTGTGAAGCGCCCGACCACCACCGAGGCCGACCTCGCGGCCGTGGTCGTCGCGTGGCTGCAGGACAGCGGCGCCGCGGTCTACCAGGAAGTCGAGGTCGCCGGCGGCGTCGCCGACATCGTCGCTCGCGTCGGGGCCGAGCTCTGGATCATCGAGACGAAGCTCCACCTCTCGATTGCCTTGCTGGTCCAGGCGATGGAGCGGCGACGGCACGCGCATCGCGTGTACTGCGCCGGGCCGTACACGCGCACGCTGCGCGACTTCGCCGGCGTCTGCCGTGAGGTCGGCGTCGGGCTGCTCGAGGTGAGCGTCGATAGCTACGACGGCAAGCGGGTGAGAGAGATGGCGCCGGCGCCGCGCTGGAACACGCGCCCGGTGGCGCTCGCCGCGAAGCTCCGGCCCGAGCACCAGACCCACGCCGCGGCCGGGACCAACGGCGGGCGCTGGACCCCGTTCCGCGACACCTGCGAGCAGCTGCGCCGGATCGTCGCCGCTGAGCCTGGCGTCTCGCTGCGCGACGCCGTGGACCATATCCGCGACCACTACAGCAGCAAGGCTGCGGCGCGATCGAGCCTCGCGACGTGGATCGCGACCGGCAAGGTGCCGGGCGTGATGACCGTCGAGGGAGCGCTCTGGCCGACGGAGGCGCCGTGATCCGCCGAGCCGAACGTCGCCGGCGCGGCCGACGGCGTGAAGCCGTGCGCATCGCAACCGTACGCGGCGAGATCGCTCGGCTGCCGGATGGCGATCCGCAGTCACCCGAGAGCTGGCGCGAGGTCTGGGGCCTCGAGCCACAGCCATCCACCAAGCAACGAAAGGCAACGACATGAGTAACGACAACAAGTTCACCATTCCGCAAGAGAGCATCTCCGGCGCGCCGGCGATCCATTTCAAATTCGATGGTAGCCTCGCGACCGCGGAGCTGGCCGGTGCCAAGCTGACGGCATCTCGAGCGGGCGACGACCGCGCCAGCCTGCAGATCGTCGACGCCGAGGGCGAGGTCATCGCGGACGTCATCGTCCGCAAGATGCCTCGCGACGAAAACATCACGGTCAGCGTGATGAACGTCGGCACCGCGCTGCTGTGGAGCCACGCGCGGTGGGCCGAGGTGCAGGCCGTGGATCGAGCCTCGCCGGTTCCGCCGCCCAGCGCGCCGAACCCGCCGGTTCCGCCACCGCCCGCGGCGTACGTGTTCGGCGCTGACCCGTTCGGTCCGCCGGTCAGAATCGACTCGCTTCGATACCCGTGGAGCCCGACCAAAAAAGACGACGACAAGCGCTGACCGACGCGCCCTGATTTCGACCTCAACCCCCAAGCCACCGCACCCTGTCCGTTCACGCCAACCCTCACCCCAAGGAGCCACGATGGAAAACGACACCGATCCGACCGCCGACGAAATCAGAGCCGAGCCGCTGCTGCAGCTGTTCCGGCACATGCACCTCAAGCCCGAGCTGCGCGCGATCTCGCAGCCATTCGGCGTGCTGGCGCGCCAGATGGTCTCGATGCTGCCGCGCAATCCCGAGCGCACGGTGATGCTGCGCCATCTGCGCGAGGCGAAGGACTGCGCGGTGACCGCAATGCTGTGGATCG
>JBGQCL010000621.1:0-6522 GCA_041495365.1 Kofleriaceae bacterium
ACCAGGGCTTCGACGCGGCGCGTGGCGTGTACTGCGATCTGGTCGAGGCCGGCATCATCGATCCGACGAAGGTCGTGCGGATGGCGCTCGAGAACGCGGTCTCGGTCGCCGGCGTGCTGTTGCTCAGCGAGGCGACGATGACCGAGCCCCCGGAACCGCCGAAGCACGTGCAGGAGACGATGGAGCCGTGATCTGCGGGGACCTTGTGGATGCGCGACTCCCGCCGGCGCTGACCGACGCGACGGACGCCGGAGCCGACCAAGATCTGACCGCCGGCTCGAACGTGACCATCGAGCCCGGCGCCAGCTCAGGAGCGCGCATGATGTGCGCTGCCCGGTTTGCGTCGCGAGCTCGGGATCGATCATGGTGACGCGTCTTGATGATCGGTGATGCACCTCGTGTGACGGATCCGTGATCGGCACGGGAGCTACCGCCACGTCTCGGCGACGTTCTCGCTAGAGCTCCGTGCCACTCCGCGCTCGGCGGGCGACGGCGGCGCCGCGCTATGTCCCGCACAGCGCCGGCCGGTCGGGCCACCAGCCGCCGCCGAGCGCGATGAACAACGCGACGGTGTCCTGCAGCCGCTGCGCCTGGGCCTGAATGTAGCCGAGCTTGGCCTGCAGGTACGTGTTCTCCGCGATCAGCACCTGAACGTAGTCGACGAGCCCCGCGGCGTAGTTGGTCTCGATCAGCTTGCGAGCGTCGGCGGCGGTGTGGGCCGCCTTGTCCTGCGCGTCCACCAACTCGGCGTCGAGCGCCAGCGCGGAGAGCGAGTTGGCGACGTCGCTCAGCGCGTTGATCACGGTCTGGCGATAGCTCGCGAATGACTGGTTGAACGCCTCGATCGCCGCCTTGCGCTGGTACCAGAGCGTGCCGCCATGGAACAGCGGCTGCGTCAGGTTGACGCCGAGGTTCCAGAACACGCTCGTGCTCGAGAACAGCGACCCGAGCCGGTTGCTGCTGACGCCGCTCGCGCCGCTGATGCTGAATCGCGGGAACATCGCCGCGGTCGCGACGCCGACGTTGGCGCTCGCGACGTGCAGGTTGGCCTCGGCGACCAGGATGTCTGGACGCTGGCGCGCCAGCTCGGACGGCAGGCTGACCGGCAGGTCGCCCGGCAGGGTGATCTGGGCGAGCTCGAGCTCCGGCGGCCGCCACTCGGCGGGCGCGCGGCCGATCAGCGACGCCAGCAGGTTCTCGGCCTGCACGAGCCGGACGCGCAGCGGCGGCAACGTCGCGATCGTGCTGGCGAGCTGCGAGCGCAGCTGCAGCACCGACGAGTACGCCGCGGTACCGGCCGTTGCCTGTGCCTCCGCGATGCTGACCTGCTGGCGCAGGCTGGTGATCAGCTGCTCGGTCGCGGCGATCTCGGCGCGGTAGGCCGCCCCTGCGATCGCGGTGTTGACCACGTTGCCTGTCACGGACAGCCGCGCGGCGGCGAGGCTGTAGCACTGGACATCGACCTGCGCGCGCAGGCCCTCGACAGTGCGGCGGTTGCCGCCGAACACGTCGAGCGTGTAGCCGAGCGTGCCGCCGAGCGTGTAGACGTTGAACTCGCTCGGCGGGGTCGTCATTCCGAACTGCGCCGCCGTGAACCGCTCGCGCGTCGCGCCCGCGTTCAGATCGAGCTGTGGCCAGAACACGCCGTAACCAGCCAGGAGGCTGTAGCGGCTGCGGCGCATGCTCGCGCGCGCCGCCTCGAGGCTCGCGTTGCCCGTGAGCGCCTGGGTGACGAGCCCGTCGAGCGCACGCGAGTGGAACAGCTGCCACCACTGCGAGACGAGCGGGGCTCCGGGGCGCACCTCCTGGGCGACGCCGTCGGCGATGATCGTGCCGCGCACGTCGTCGTGCGTGTAGCGCCCGACGCCGGGCGTTGCCGGCTGCTGGAAGTCGGGCCCGACGGCGCACGCGGCGGCGCCGGCGCACAGCAGGGCAAGCTGCCAGGCGCGCGGCGTCATGGCCCCGCGTCTCCTGGCGCTGTGGGGACGACCGCCGACGGCGCAGGGACGCCCGCGTCGGCAGGTGGCCGGCCGCTGGTGCGCGGGCGCCCGCCCAGGGGGCCGCCCGGGGGCGTGCGCGCGGCGAGGTACACGTCGACGAGCTGGCCCGGGTAGACCCGGACTCCCTTCGGCGGGGTGAACTTGAAGATCACCGGCAGCACGCGGAGGTCGACCTTCTCGGTGCGCTCGTTGGACAGCTGGATCTTCGGGGTCACGTACGGCTGCACGCGCGAGAACTCGAGCGGCACGCTGATGTTCGTGCCACGGATGAACATCTTGGCAACGAGCGCCGAGTCCTCGGGCATCCGGGGGATCAGGATCTCGTCGATGTATGCGCGCACCGCGAGCACGCCGACATCGCCCATCACGAGGATCGGGTCGTTCATCTGGGTGTACGGGTTGTAGACGCCCGCCGGCGACACGTAGCTGCCGAGCGCGGTCTCGACCTGGAGCACCACCCCGTCGTGCGGCGCGCGGATCGTGTACTTCTCGAGCAGCGCCTTCGCCGAGAGGTGCTGGTTGGTCAGCGCCTCGGCCTGATGCTCCTGGTTCTGGATGTCGTAGATCCATGCGCCGGCCTTGGTCAGCTCGTACTGGCGGGTCGCAACGTCGAGGCTGGCGCGCGAGGCACCCGCCGCGTTCACCGCGTTGTCGAGCGCGAGCTTGCTGATCGACCTTGGATCGAGCTGGTACGAGCTCTGCTGCTTCGCGAGCTCGGCCTGCGCGGTCTTGAGGTTCGCCGAGGCGAGGTCGACCTGCGCCTTGGCCACCGCGAGCGTCTCCCGGCGCGGCTGGGCGCGCAGCTCGGCGAGCATGGCGCGCGCCGCCGCGGTCAGGGCCTTGATCTGCTCGGTGGTCGCGCGCTGCACCGAGTCGTCGATGGTCATGAGCACGTCTCCCTTCGAGACCACCTTCCCGTCGCTGACCAGGATGCTCGTGACCGTGCCCGAGACCTCGGGATAGATGTTCGTGTTCTTGCCGTTGCCCTGATAGCTCTCCACGATCCCATTGGCATAGAGCCCGTTCGCGAACGGATCGGGGGAGGGGTTGAACACGGGCGGTGGCACGTGCGGTGCGGCGCCGGAGACGTACGCGCTGACGAACCCCGCCACGAGGCCGGCGCCCACGAGCCCGAACAGGATCCGGTTACCCGTGAGCTTCATGCGCCTCCACGCGCAGGATCCGGCCGTCCTCCATGTACATGATGCGATCGGCGTACTCGAGGATGCGCTCGTCGTGCGTGACGATCAGGATGCAGCGCTTGTCGGTCAGCACGTTCGTCTTGACGAACTCCATGATCCGCCGCCCGGTCTCGCCGTCGAGCGAGGCGGTGGGCTCGTCGAAGATCAGGACGTCGGGGCGGCTGACGATCGCCCGCGCGATCGCGACGCGCTGCTGCTCGCCGCCGCTCAGCTTGCCGGGCGGCAGCTCGGCGCGGCTGGCGAGCCCGACGACCTCGAGCTCTTCCTGCGCGCGGTGGAGCGCCTCGTGCCACGGCTGGCGCTGCAGGATCATCGGGATCGCGACGTTCTCGACGGTCGTGAGCCTTGGGAACAGGTGATAGTCCTGGAACACGAACCCGACCGTGTGGAGCCGGAACTCGGCGAGCGCGTTGTCGCTCAGCTTCCACACGTCGCGGCCCTCGACGACCACGCTGCCGGCGTTCGGCCGGAGCACGCCGGAGATCATGCTGAGCAGCGTGGTCTTGCCGCTCCCCGACGGGCCGACGAGGTACAGCATCTCGCCGAAGTTCACGACGAACGTCACGTCGTTGACCGCGGTGGTCCTCGTCTCGCCCTCGCCGAACCACTTGGTCAGCCCGGTCGCCTGGATCGCGGGTTCGGCCATGGTGTCATGCGCGGAAGATGTCGAACGGCTCGATCCGCAGGACGCGGCGGATCCCGAGGTAGCTGGACAGCGCGGCGATCACCAGCACCATCAGGAACGCAAGCCCGAGGTTACCGAAGGTGATGGTCGATGCGTAGCTGGAGATCCGCGCCTTCGCGAGGGCGGTGATCAGCGTGCACAGGCCGATCCCGAGCCCGTAGCCAGCGAACGACGTGACGCCGACCATGAACAGGATCATGTAGACGAGCTCGCGCCCCTTCGCGCCGATCGCCTTGAGCGCGCCGAACCGCTCCAGGTGCTCGAGCACGAACGCGTAGAACGTCTGACCCGAGATCGAGAGCCCCACGAGGAAGCTGATCGCGGTCATCAGCAGGATGTTGGTGCCGAGCCCCGTCCGGTACTTGTAGTAGGTGGCGATGGTGTCCTGGAACTCCAGCGCGGTGCGCGCGACGTAGCCGAGTTGCTGCACCGCTTGCTTGATCCCCGGGATCGCGGCCGGGTCGGAGGGCTCGACGAGCACGAACGAGATCGTGTAGCGGCCGGATGGCACGTACTCGGTCGCCCGGCTGTACGTCGTGTACAGCGTGGGGAGGCCGAACAGGCCGCTCTCGGCGACCTTGGCCAGCCCGACGACCACTGCGCGGCGATCGTTGATCTCCATCGTGGCCCCGACCTTCGGGCTGCCGAGCTTGGCGTACTCGGGGTCCTGGATCACGACCACGCCGTCGTTGCCGTAGATGTCCTCGATGTTGCCGGCGATCATCTCGGGGCGGCCGAGCAGGCTGTTATCGTCGAGTCCGACGATCGTGACCGGCTGGTACTGGCCGTCGGCAAGCCGCGCGAGCCCCGCCCCCGAGTAGAGCGGCACCGCGTACCTCACGCCGGGGATGCTGCGCACGCCGTCGAGCACGTAGTCCGGCAGCGGGATGCTGCTGAGGATGTTGTTGACCGAGGGGTCCATCACCCAGAGCTTCGCTCCGGTGTTCGTGACCGTGGCGGAGGACTTCCGCAGCACGCCGGCGAACACCGACGTCATCGTGACCATCAGGAACACCGCGAACGTGATCCCGATCAGGAGCGCGAAGAACTTTCCGCGATCGTTGACCAAGAGCTTGAACGCGATCTTGAGAAGTCCGGTCATGCGCGTGTTCCCGCGGGCGGGCGAGTCACAGAGCCGATGGCGCAGGGTAGCGTCCGCGGTCGTGGTGACAACGGCGAATGGCCCTCCGGATGGGTGACGAGCCGAGCGTTCGCAGCGCCGCGGCCGAGCGTTCGCCGCGTCGCTCGTGCGGGCGCCCGTGCCACGCCAGCGCGGAGCGGTGAGCGGCCGCGCCCGCGGCTGCGGGATCGCCGGTGCGATCGCTCATGCAAGGACTTCAAAGACGCCGGGGGGAATCACCACTGGCGCGTGCGGCAAAGATGTCGAGTCACGCTTGTTGAAGTGGCACCTGCCACTCCCGCCCCGGCAAGCCCTCGAGACTCATCGTCAGCGTGACCTCCGCGCGCATCGCTTGCGCGATCGGGCCGCGGACTCGCGCCGCGTGCGCGATCTCGAGGAACTCGTGCTCGGTGATGCCCGCCACGACCGCCGAGCAGTGCACACGGACCGCCGGGATCTCCCAGTAGCCGCTGGGCCGCACGAGCTGCACGCGTGTTTCCGTGCGCAGCGACGGAGACGGATAGCCAGCGGCCGCGAGGTGCTCGGCGAGCGTCATCGTGAAGCAGGCCGCGTACGCGGCCGCGAGCAGCTCCTCTGGCGTCGTCGCGCTCGGCGTGGCCTCGAGCTCGTAGCGCGCGATCGTCGAGAACGGCATGTTGATCAGCGCGCCGGAGTCGGTGGTGAGCGTTCCGGCGTTGGCGTTCCAGTTGGCGGTTGCTCCGCGGTCCATGTCGGTCGTCCTTTCTCGCGCGCTATCGCGTCGCTTGTCCGCGAAGCCGCGGTCCCTGGCCCTGGCGCTCCAGCAGCTTCGCCGCGGTTTGCATCTGATCGCGCATCCAGCCGATGACATCGTCGATGCTGATCACGCCCTGCAGCCCACCGAGCCGATCGACGATCGGCACGCGGCGGATCGCGTGCGCATGCATCTTGTCGACGATCGCTTCGACGTCATCGTCCTCGGTCGCGGTGACGAGCTCGCGCTGCATGACGTCGCTGACCTTCGTCGTCGCCGGCAACACGCTCGGGCACGCCAGGACGCGCACGACGAGATCGCGATCGGTCACGATGCCGATCGGGTGCGGCTGGCCCTGGGGTCGATCCTTCACGACGATCAGGTCGCCAACGGCGAGCTGGGCCATCCTCTGTGCCGCTTCGACCACGGATTCGTTCTCATCGGCGGTGACCACATCGCGGACGCATAGCTCGCTGGCTCGCATGCCCCTGAACACTGCATAGTCCGTTCCAAGCGGAGCTGAGCATCCGCCGGACCCCGCTCAGCGCACTCGATGCCAATATCGCCGGCGTGCAAACGCGCGCGGTCACGCGGCGGACGACACCGATCCAGGCGGGTTCGGGCCGGCCGGTCTCGCGAGCAGCTGCAGCTTGACCATCCGTGCAATGTCCTCGGCTGCGACGAGGCCGACCAGATTGTGAGGAGGCTCGGCGCCAGGGTCCACGACGAGCACGTAGATCGCACCCACCTCCGCTGCGCGCTGGATCGCCTCGTTCGCGCTG
>JBGQCL010000622.1:0-6447 GCA_041495365.1 Kofleriaceae bacterium
CACGTTGTACGTATCGGCGCATGCGGCAGCCTGATCGAGCGGCTCGCGTCGCGTCTTCCCATGCCCGACAACGCGTGCCGTACGGAAGTCAAACCCGCGCGGATGGATGTGATCGATCTCGACCAGGCTCGACCAGGCTCGACCAGGCTCGACCAGGCTCGACCAGGCTCGACCAGGCTCGACCAGGCAGACCCATTGGTCGGGATACTCCTCGCAAATCTCCGCCCACGTCAGCGGCTCCGAGAATAGGCAACTGATGCCGGTGTGTGCGGGGTACTCAACCCGCCAAAGGCAGGCCAATGATAAGCCACTTCGCCGCCTACCGGTCCCGAGAATAGCAGAACATGACCGGATGTGTGGCACTCGCGATACATCACAAGGAGGAGCAAACCTGGCCGCCCGATCCCACCTCCATCGCCGCGTCTTAGGATCTCGAAGTCCGCGTTGCGTCGCACACGGCACGTCGGGCATGTGACAGCACGTGCCGTGAACCTCCCATCCGAGTGTGAGTGGAAGGCCTGAACGTTCCTGCTAAGAGCTTCGTCCAGCCCATTGAATGTGTCGAGATCGTAGCCATCCGTCCCCATTGCATCACTGTATCACGCCCAAGTCGATCTGAGGAGTTATCGAGCGGTCGGAGCGGGCGGGCCGCGCGCAGCGCTACATGCTCAGCGCACGAGCGCGGTTCCACTGCTCGACAAGGTCGAGTTCCTCGACCCAGTGCTCGACGTAAGCGAGGTCGAGCGTCGCCGAGCGGACGCGAAGAATACCTGCGACGTCCACAAGTTGGCGTTCACTCGCGCCGAGCTTTGCCCACTCGAGCTTGGCGATGATCGTGTCCTCCGCAGTCGCCGTCGGAACATCGACCTCCGCGATCGGCAAGACGATCCGCCGCCGGAGCTCCAGGATCGAGAACGGCCGATCCTTGCGGATCACGAGATCGACCTTCCAGGCAGTGTTCATCTCGATTAGGTTGAACATCGTGCGTCGCCGCAATGCGTCTCGCGCCACCGCTGCGTCGACATAAAACAGCTCCAGATCGAGCGCGCCAAGGAACTGCTCGAGCGTTTCCGCGGTTGGATCAATGACGATGTCGAGATCGTGCGTTGTTCTGGGTTTGCCGTGCGCGGTGCTCGCGAACGAACCGACCACCATGTAGGGGATCGATGCCGCTTCAAGAGCAGCCATGATCGTCCGTAGCAGCGCGCCTGGCTCGTCGCTGGTCATGGAGCGACAAGTGGAGCGGCCGGCCATGCCCGCTTGAACAGATCGTCTCCGACGAGCAGGCGAAACAATGCCCACCGTGCGGTCACCTCGTCGTACTCGGGATGACGAGTGCGAATCCCAGCCATCGTCGTCGCTCGAGCGTTCAAGGACATCTGCACAGCGATCGCCGTACGGCGCGCGGGGCCCATCTTACGGTAGAGTTCGTCTTGGATCCCCTCGGCTTCCGGCGTGGTGTCGCGCGAACTCGGCACACAACTAGCTTCGCACGAACCGTCCCGCTGTGGAAGGCGGCAGCGCGATTCTGGGCTCGCCTACCGCCCGGCATCCGGGGTCACCACCGACGGCGTGCGTAGAGGCACCATGCGCGGGCCGCGCTGGCGAACGTTCCGGCGGCGGGGTGTTCCATACCGCGCGGTCCGGGCGTTCCATAGGCCGGCCGCGCCCACGGCGCGGGCCGTTCGCGGGGGGAAGGAACACGTCCTGACCACCCGGTCGAAGAGATGCGGGTGCTCGCGCTGGGGGTGCGCGATCGATGCGTGGCTTGTTGGCAGATAGGGGCGGCGCCCCGTAGCCGGCCTCCAAAATCTCCGTTCACGGGGCCGGACGGATTGAACGATCTCATCGACGCCGGGGACCCCTCGCAAACGGCGGCTTGCATCACCAGCGCGGCCTGTCGCGGTGGGTGCGGGCGGTGGCGCCGTCGAAAGGATGAAACATGCGAACTCCTTCTTGGGGGGGACCCTGGCGGTCACCCTGGTAGCGGTCCAGGCCCTGTCGGCCTCCACGGTGGGGGCGTCGCCGGCCGCACCGACCTACGCGTTCACCGGCGGTCTGTGGTGGGACGGCTCGACCTTCGTGAGGCAGACCCTGTACACGGTCGACGGCCGGATCACCGCTCGGGCGCCGAAACGCGTCGACGAGACCATCGACCTCAAGGGCGGCTACGTCATCCCGCCGCTGGCGGAGGGTCATACCCACTGGATCCCGCAAGTGGCGGACCAGCTGAGCGCTTGTTACCTCGCCGATCCCCAATCTGAAACTCTTGAAGGCGGCCGGTGTGCCGATCCTGGTCGGCAGCGACGAGTTCAATCAGGATGTCCTGCCAGAGGTGTTCGTGCTGCGCGATCTCGGCGTGTTCTCCAGCGCCGAACTGCTGAACATGGTCACCCGCGACACCGCCCAGGACATCTTCCCGGGCCGCAAGCTCGGTCGCCTGTCAGAGGGTTACGAGGCCGACTTCCTGGTGCTCGACCGCGACCCGACCGCGACCCGACCGCGACCCTCGACAACCTCCGCTCGATCAGCCTCCGGGTGAAGCAGGGCCGCCGCGTGAACGTGCCGGCGGCGATGCTCAAGCGCCCCGGCGCCGATTGCGTGCAGCTCGGCGCGCCGCCGAAGGGCTGATCACCCGGCCACCGATCCGCTGGGTCGCGCTACCGCCGCTCGCCGAGGTGTTCGCGCAGGCCTATGGCGGTGCGGATGCGGCGGTGGGCGCGGGTGCCGCCACGGCCGCAGGCGCCGATACCGCCGACGACGGTGAAGCAGCGCCGTCCGGGAGCACAGGAGTCCGCGGCCGCGCGCTGCGAATCTCGGTGAGGATCGTGACGAACTCGCTGACGCGCTCCACCGCGAGCTTGTCGATCAAAGCAGCCAGCGCTTCATCCCCGGAGGCCGCGGTGGTCTCGTTGAACATGTGGTGCGACGAGGTCGTGCCCTGCGCCTGTGCCACGACCTCACCTTCGACGGCGCCGTTCGCAGGGACATGCGCGTCGAAACACAGCACGTCCTCCGGCGCAGGCTTGGCTTGCCCCGTCAAGACGGTCACCCCGCCCCCGATGAGACTTGCGATCCCGCCCGCAGCGATGGCGTAGTAGGGGTAGTCGCCGAACGTCTTGCCGCTGGGCATCCCGGTGGCCGGGTCGGTCGTGCCGGCGGCCGCCTCGTCGACGACCGCGAAGATGACGCCGGAGATGACCAGGCCGAGCCCGACGCCGAGCAGCGATCGCCCGACGCCGTTCGGCTGGCTGGCGCCGACGAACCGGACCTTCGGAGAGTGTTCCTCGGCGGATGCAGAGACCGTCCTGCGGTAGTGCCAGCGCGCGCGGCCGTCGGCCACCGACACCGTCTTGATGTCGAGCGTGCTCTTGAGGCCGGCGACCTCGTCCTTGCCCTCCCGCCTCGCCCACTCGTTGCAGCGCTGGCCGACGGCGCTCGACACCCCCAGGTCGTGATCCATGCCGTGATCGTCGCGTTCGAAGAACGCCATGTTGCGCTTGGCCTCCGACGCCTTGATCCGCTGTGGCGACAGCTCGTTGATCTCGAACAGCACGTCGACCTTCGCATCGCGCGCGTAGTCGATCGGGCGCTGATTGCCGCGCAGGTTTACCCACGACACCACCTCGAAACCGGCACGCTCGGCATCGCGTTCGAGTTTCGACAGCAGCACACCACACCGCGCACGGAGCACCTTGTCCTGCTGGGTCTCGGTCGCCGTCGTGTTGAGGCAGGCATCGGGCGGATAGAAAGCGACCGTTCGCGCACTCGCGAGCAGCTGCCGCGCCTCGACCGGCGGCGGCTCCGGATCCTCGTTGCCGAGGAACTGCTTGTCGAAGCTCGACTGGTACCCGTACGTGCTCGTGTGGCCACATGCGACCACCGCGCCGATCCATGCCACCGCCATCTGCCGACTCGCGAACGGGTTCGCCATGCCGATCAGGTCGGCCGATCTCCAGGAAACTCAAGTGACGCGACGGCGTTCTCCGGGTCACTGACGGGTTCGGTTGACCGCGGATTCCCGCGCCCGACCTTGACGGTAGTACAGCGTCTCCAGACACACCTTCCCGACAATTAGCCTGAGTTTTCGCACCAGTAGAAGACCTGACATCCAGGGTGGCGCGACCTGATCCGGCGCGGGGAGACCAGTCCACCCGCGGCGTCTCCGGCGATCTCGATGCGCGTGACCGGTGCAAGATCCTCTTATTTGCAGCGACAGCTCCGACACCTCCGACGATGATGAACTCGACTCCCAGGTCGTAGAGCGTCGGTCAGCACGCGCGCCTCGACGGGTGGATCGAGAAGCACGGCCTGACACCGTGCGGGCAGCGCATTGGCCCGCCCGGATCCGTCGCGTCCGCGGTGTCCTGCGCGGGCGCGGCGGCAGGCCGTGCTTCTCCATCCGCGCCGGGGAAAGCCCGGCGCCGGCGAGAGCGCGGGGAGTGCGAAGCTACAGCGAGTTCAGGAAGTTGATCACGTCGGTCTGCTGCGAGGTCGACAGGAACGCGAAGGTGGTGGCGGCTCCGTTGGCCTGGTTGCTGTGGCGGAGGATCGCGTCGGTGCGCGATACCGAGGCGCCGTCGTGCATCAGGCGGTCGCGGGCGCGCATGCCCCACAGCGGCGCGGTGCGCACCATGTTGCGGGTGCCCTGGCCGCCGTTCTGGACGATGCCATCGCCGGTGCCGACGTCGTGGAGCAGGAAGTCGCCGAACGGGTGGATGGTCTTGTCACCGAGCGCGGCCGGCACGGGGAACGCGCCACCGTTGATCACGCTGCCCGCCGGCGAGGTGTTGATGCTGCGGACGTGGCAGACCGCGCAGCCGATCGCGTCGAACAGCGCCGAGCCGCGCTGGGCGGAGGCGGTCGCGGCCTGGGTGGCGTCGACCGACGGGGCCTTGAGCGAGCGCATGAACAGCGTGAACGCCGTGATGTCCGCGCCGGTGTCCTCGGGGTCGGCGACGGTGTCGAACGCGGCGACCGAGCGGCCGTTGGAGGTGTTCTCGGTCGGCTGCAGCGGGCTGGTGATGCCCATCTCGTTGACATAGGCGTCGGCCGCGAACGACATCAGGCTGGAGTTCTGGTTCTTCCAGCCGAACCGTCCGACGCGGACTTGCCCGGGGGCTTCGCTCACCGGGACCTGGATCACGGTGCCGCGCTGGCCGGAGGGCTGGGCAGCCGCGATCGCGGCCAGGGTGTTGCTGTCGATCGCCTCGACGAAGCCGTCCCCCATGATGCTCAGGCTGATCCGGAAGGTGCGGACCTCCTGGCCGGCCTGGATCCGCTCCTGGATCGACGGGTCGATCGCGCGGTCGTTGTTGAGCGATCCGCCGGGCGGATCGACGAAGCTGATGCCGTTGAAGTGGCCGTTGCGGAACTCGGTGACCTGGCTGCCGGCACCGGTGACCGGGTTCTGGTGGCACTCGCGACAGGACTGGGCGTTGTAGACCGGACCCAGGCCGTTGGCGATGAACTCGACCTCCTCGAACACGTCCCGGGCGGCGTCCATGTCCGCCTGGGTAGAGACCCCGTTGGTCGTGGTGTCCATGCTGGTCGGCGCCTCGGTGACGGCGGCGTTCGACACGACCGCACCCTCGGCGGCCACCGCGATCGAGTCCACGGCGGCTACCGTCGCGGGATCGGACTGATGCTCCGGGGAGCCGGCGCCGGCACATCCGGCCAGCGCCCATGAAGCCGGCAAGATCCATGAAACTGCAAGAAACCGACGATATGCGGCCATGACGATGTTCTCCTGGGGTTGACAGACGACGAGCCATCGCGAGTGACGACACTCACGAATTCACCGCAACTCGAGGACAGCGCACTGCCGGAGCAGCAGTCCGGATCGTGCCGGCCCAGCTTGCTGCCCCGCAGCCTTGATAGAGAGAGCTTATCGGAGACCTACATATGACTGTCAATCGCAACGAGATCGCTATCCGGAATCTTCATTGAATTAAAGCATGCAGTCGAGAATGCGATTGATCGCAGATGTCGGCGGCTCAGTTTTTCGGCGCCGGCGCGCCGGCGCCAGGGGGTCGAGCGCCGAGTCGCCAGCTTCGGCCGCCTGGCCGCGGAGTTAGCGCGCAGGGGAGCCGGTGCAACGGCGGCACGCAGGGCGCAGCGCGCAGCCGCGACCGCAGCCGAGCGTCAAACCGCGGAGGTCATCACCTCAGTTTTTTGCCGTCCACGCGGCCGGCCCGGAGCAAAACGCTCCATCGCGACGCGAGCCGCGCTGGCCGAGACGCGGGCCGGGGCGCATCGCCACAGCGCGACGGCTTCGCGCGGGTCCCCGGCACCGGCCGCGCGCGGCAAGCCCGAGCTCCCGCCGGGCCGGCACCGACTCGATGCGAGCTGCGCCGGCGAGCGAGCGGCGAGCGCGGGCTACAGCAGTGGAGGGAGCCGAGCACGTCGGCCTGCAGCGCGGCTGAGGGATCCCCTCGTTTGTAAGCG
>JBGQCL010000623.1:0-6440 GCA_041495365.1 Kofleriaceae bacterium
AGGCGATCGGCGGGCTGTTCGGAGCGTTCAGCGGCGGAGGCGGTGGAGGGGGGCTCGCCGACACGGGCATCGGCATGGAGGGCTGGACCGGCTACGCCACCGGCGGCTCATTCCTCGTCGGCGGAGACGGCGGCACCGACACCACGCCGATCTCGTTTCGCGCGACCCGCGGCGAGCGGGTGACGATCACGCCGCCCGGGGCGTATCCGTACCCGCAGGCGCCGGTGGGCATCGCGACGGCAGCCGGCGGAGCCAGCGCCGCGCCCGTGGTTCACGTGCACAACCACTACGACAGCTCGGTCACGCAGGCCGCAATGGATGGACCCGGCGGTCAAAAGAGCGTGATCAACACGCTGCGGCTCAACCCCGGCGCGGCTCGCAACATGAGTTCGCGACCGCGGCGCGCCTAGCCGAACGCGCCGACCTTTACGTCGAAGATGTCGCGCATCAGGGACACCTTGATCTTCCCGCTCTGAGGCACGCCGAGATCGATCGCGGCGATGCGCATCGCCATCTTGTTGATGTTCAGATTCGGCCACGTCAACGTGACCACGTCGCCCGGCCGCTTGGCGTAGAAGCTGCGGTCCACCATCAACGTCGCCCGGACCATCGGACGCCCCACGGCCGCGAGCTCTCGGGCTGCGAGCTGCGCGGCCGTACTGCTGACGCAGCATCCCTCGTAGCGCACGTTGACGCTGCGGATGCGACCGCCGTTCGACTCGATCAGCGACGCATCCTGCGCGGGCATCACCGCCTCGGCGTAGTTGTCGGCACGGTTGCGATACGTGACGCGGACCTGGTTGGGAACCTCGGCCCAGCCCTGTATGGTGTACCAGCCGGATCCGGTGGGCTCCGCGTTGTCCGGGTTGATGTCGTCGAGTGTATTCGGATCGTAGTCGAACCGGATCAGTTTGATCACGATCTGGCCGGTCGTCGGTTCCTGGTACCAAGCCGCGTCGATCTGCGCGATGACATCGTTGATCATCGCATCGGCATCGGCGGGTTGCTCGAAGGCGCGCGAGTAGCCGTGCTGCTCCGCGAACAGCGTGTTGCTCGTCGCCTGGAAGCTAGGCAGGTAGATCTGAGACATCGACAGGCCGACCTTGCCCCAGGGAGACGTGAGCAGATCGAGGATGACCGATGCAGGATCGGCATCGACGCTGACTCCGAGTTCGTCGAAGCCGAACGCATTTCCGAGGTCCGCTGCGCTCCCCGCCTGAATGGTGCGCACCTCGAACTGGAACGCCGGAAGCGCCGGGCTCTGGCTGAGTGCGACATGCGCGAACATCATGATCTGTCCACGGCAGCCCGGCATATTGATGTCGGCGTTGGCCTGCTTGAACGCCGCGAATGCCGACGTGCCCGCCGCGGTATAGTCGTAGTAAACGGCGTCTGGCCACAGCCCGTGAGTCTGATCGGAATCTGGGAAGAATAGTTGCATGCTCGGCATCGTCGCCGGAGTGGTGCCGTACACAGTCGATCCATCCAGAACGCTCTGATCCCATGTTCCGCGATAGTAGATCCCTGTGAACATGAAATCTTTACCGATGTCGGCCGGTAACAATGTGCCACTAGGTTTACCTGCATAACAGGCCATCGCAGGCGTTCCCGGGATGCTGTTGATGTTCATCGCCATCGGGGTATCTCCGGCCCATGCGGCCCTGAGAGTTGACGGACCGGCTACCCCGGCCGCCGCCGTGGAATAGAATGGAATCCCGAGACAAAGCAGGATGTCCACGCTGTAGGCCGTGCCCAACCTGGCATGGCCGTTGTCGCCTATCACATTATCTGGAGCGCGATTCCATGGGTCGTATGCCTCGCCTGGTGCGAGATAGTTCCCGGCCCAGACCGCAATCGGCGAGCG
Source organism: Kofleriaceae bacterium (assembly GCA_041495365.1). Classification (GTDB taxonomy): domain Bacteria; phylum Myxococcota_A; class Polyangia; order Haliangiales; family Haliangiaceae; genus JABFXX01. The sequence goes on from JBGQCL010000623.1 coordinate 1,865, forward strand.
GATCCGACACTGGCCGTAAACGAGCGGCAGCGGAGTTCCCTCTACCGTGCGGGGCACGGTCACTTGCGGCGTCAACTGCGTCGGATGATCTTCGTACCATCGATGGTAAATATAAGAGCCGAGCATCACGGCTCCGACGACAATCTCAAACCACATCGTTACACCTGCTGAATGATGCCGAAGCCGTTTGAGGCCCACGGATCGAATGAGCTCATGAGCGGGTGACCGCCAAAGTTGAGCTGGTTGTTGAACTTGCTCTTGCACGTCGCCATGTCGTGCAAGCACCCGGCCTCGATCGTGACTCTCGTCCCTGTCATCAGACCCGGAAACGGGACAGCCAGCGTGATCGTCGTGCTGATCTGCGTCAGGATGCGCCGTTGATCGCTCGAGCCGAGGATGATGCGCCCCAGGGCGGCCCAGCCGCTTGGTTTGGTGCTGAGGGCGTCCGGCGTCCCGCCCGACACCACGATGGTGAGGCCGTCTGTGGAGATCGAGCTGATGACCACGTCCGAGATCGTGAACAGCCCGGGCGCTGGACCTCCACTGCCGGACGGCCCAAGAGGCGGCCATTGACCGCCCGGCACCGGCGCGCATCGTCCATCGAACAGTCGGTGATTGCAGGTCCGCGTTGCCCCCACGATCGGCAGTTGGATCTTGAGCGCATCGGCCGTCGTCGCCGGGCATCGGATCGTCGCGGTGCGCACGTCGCAGCTGAGTGATTGTGCGACGCCGGTGAAGAGTTGCTGCGCCGTTCCGCTCGCTGGTTGTAGACGCTGGATCGTCACCGTGATCACCAGCTCGGGCAGCCCCGTGCCCGCGTACTGCTGCACGAATGGATGGGAGATCGGCAACGTGATCGTCTGCTCGGTGACGCCCGGATCGTTGCCCAGCGCGGTTGGCCCGCAGTCGATCGTCAGCGTTGTGAAGATGTCACCGCCGAAGGGTACGTCGACCGGCTGGTTCGTGTGCTGATATGTGATCGTCGGCGTCGCGATCGTGAACAGGAAGATCGGCTGGCTCTGGCTAACACTGCGCTCGATGCTGTCGAAGCTCACTCGCCCAGCATCGCCGCGCGGGCGCCGACGGGGCGAAACGATCACGCCCCCAAGTAGGTGACGAAGTTCGACAGCGCCGATGCCAACCCGGCCGGCAGACCGGCCGCGACGCCCACGTCGACGCTCATGTAGACCGCGTCGATCTCGAGCGTATTGCCGAGACCGCCGCCGCGCGACACCCGGAACGGTGCCCCGGCATTGCTGACCGAGCCGAGGACGCCGATCGATTGCGATGCGCCGATTGACGTCGAGCCAGAAGCGAGCGAGCGGATCGCGACCCGCATCGTGCCGGCGCTGCGGTCCAGCGCGAACATCGCGACGAACCACTCGTTGCTCGACAGGAGCGTGTCGGGGACAGTGGCGGACGCGGCGACGTTGCCTGGCGAGGTATGGTCCACGTTGAAGGTGATCGCCGTCGACGACATGAACAGCTCGAACCCAGGGCCGCCGGCGAAATCGGTCTTGGATACGAGCGTGGTGGTCTCGCTGAGCGGTAGCGCGATGCGCGCGACGATGACCCCGCAGATGTCCATCGTGGCGGTGGGGTCGAGGAACGCCGTGCTTGCAGCACTCCATCCGGTGTTTTCGACGGTGACGTGAACGGCCTTGTCTCCGAGTGGACCGGCCACCCGATACGCAGGTGATCCGCCCACCGTTGTCTCCGGCAGGTTGGTTCCGCCGAACGCACCGACCAGCGGCGACGCGGCATCCTCACACAGCCAGCCCGCCATCCACGTTCCGATCCGGCAGGCCGTGGTCATCTGCGCGGCCGTTGCCGGTTTTCCGTGCACGGCGATCGCCTCGCCGGTCGTGCGGGCGAGCAGCTCAATTGTGAACATGCCGTCGTCCCACGTCACCGGGATGTTGTCGCTGTCGCTGTTGTCGATCCGGACCAGCTCGGCAAACGAGATGCGGGCGATGGATCCGGAAACCACGGAGTCGAGCGCAAGGGTGAGCGTGCCGTCGTGGTTGTCGTTCGGGGTCGTCGTGACCGCGACGTACTGGATCGAGCCGTCGGCCTTGGTCAGCGCGAGCGTGCGGTGCGCCGACGACGCGTACCACGCCGTGTAGTCTCCGGCGCCTGTCACTGAGCCGCTGGAGACCTTGAGCGTCATGCTGGTCGGCGTTGAGACGTAGACCAGATCTGCGTGGTTCGTCGGCAGCAGAAACGCACGCTGCCGGCCTCGGAGCTGTCGCAGGAACGCCTTGAGCCACTGCCAGTCGGCCGCGTCCGGAGAGCTGTACCGGATCGGTCGCCCCCAGTCCGGCACCGGGGCCGACCCTGCCGCGAACGGCAGCCCGCCGAGGTCGACAAGGTCGGCGCCGCTGAGCATCGCGTCGGCGCTGGTACCCTGGAGCGTGTTCGGCCGGTCGAAGATGAGCAGGTCCGCGTCGGTGAGCGAGGACGCGTTGACCAGGCCGGACGCGTAGGTCAGGATCTGCACGCCGACGCCGCAGACGTCCTGGCCGACCCAGCCGAACGCGTTGGCCATCGCGCGGATCGACCACAGCTCGACGTTGACCGCATAGCGCGAGAAGCCCTGCTGCGGATCGAGCAACACGGAGATGAGCGGCATGATGCGCGCCCCGGCGCGGACGGAGGGTGTGATGTCGAGCCGGATCGTGGTCGCCGTGACCGCCTGGATCACAGCGGGCGAGGCGACGTCGTCGACGTTGACCACGATCACGCGCTGGGTCACGATCGCCCAGTCGGACTGGGTGGTGGTCAGCACGGTGAGGGTTTGCGCGATGCTGTCCGCGGTAACGTTCAACTCCTCGTAGGGCAGGGCGAGGAGGAAGGTCGAGCCGGAGGGGGCGGAGCGCTGCAGTCTCGAGCGGAGGTCACGCCCGGGGCCGTCGAGCAAGAACGCGTTGCCCTCGAAGCGCTGCCGGGGCCGCGGCCCGGTCGTGTTGATGCGCTGCTCGCGGCCGGAGTAGCTCTTGATCACCTCGGTGCCCCAGGCGAGGGTGACCTTGGTGCCGGGCTCGAGGGAGAGGATGAAGGTCGCGGCGCCGGCGGGGCCGTGGCCGGGGAAGGAGAGGTTGGCGAGGGTGTTGGCGCTTGGCGAAGAAAGAAACGGCAGTATATGGAAAATCGACGGTGGCACCGGCAGGCTGTGCGGGAAGATCGCTGCCGGTTGAGCCGAGACGGGCGGACCGACGATGGGCCCTGCAAAGAACGGGGCCGTGAGCGCAATGCTTGACCGACCGAGCGGGATCGGTGGATAGATTGGAGCCGGCGGTGTGACAATCGAAACGGTGGCAGCCGGAGTTCCCGCAAAGGATTGGATCTCATGCGTGAGCGGACGCCGCCCCGCGACCGGGAGATCGCTGCCGTCGTTGCTCATGGGTTACAATCCCATGCTTGCCAGAAACCGACCGCGCGCCTCCTGGCGCTCTAGCTCGCGTTCAAACGGCGCACACCCCCTGCCAGCGCAGGCCGTGCATGTTGGTGCCATGCATTGGCGACAGAACCCTCCACAATCCTCGGCCTGGGCACCCTGCTGTATGATCGTTACTCCGTTGCAATGGCAACACGTGAACGTCGAGCAGGTCTCAACGCGACCACTCGGATAAGTCCACTCGGCAAGTCCATGATCGCGTCGCAATGGCATTGCGATCACCACTCCTCATAGTTGATTTGTCCCGCCACCGATGGCGTATTTCCGCATACCGGAGTCATGAAGTGGATCCCGGCCAGGTTGGTAGCTGGGATGATGATTCCCTTTCCGGGCGCGGCTACCCAACGAAAGGTTGCCTGTTGAGAAACGGCAATAGTATTAACGGGCGCGCCCGTTAATAGCGTACCATTCGCAGAAAGGTTACTCCTGACGTTTGCTGATACGACGACATCGGCCGTATCCAGCACCGAAATTGAAACCAAAGTTCCAGTTGCGGCTGATGTAGAGCGGATGAATTCCCAGCGAAAGTTACTCGTTCCGAGAGTGGCAGCGTCGGAGCCACAGAGAAACTCCGTGAGCACTATGCGTCTGCTTGCCGAAGACGGCTGCTCCAGGGACCCGGCCCCGACGCTGGTAGATGTAACGGCTTTCAGAATCTGCGCGGTACAGTTCGCCATGCCCCAGCGTCACGCGCAGGGCGCAGCCGGGGCGATTCCGCCGTTACCGTCGGATCATCGACCGCAGCGGTACATCGGCTGCTGCAGCTGCATCGCGTTGCTGCGCACCGCTGCCATCTCGCCCACCGCTGCCGCAGTGACCAGCATGTCCTTCAGGTAGTCGCCGGTGTCCCGATCGCCGAGTCGCTCGGTCGGGATCGCAACGACCCCCCACACAAGCGCGCTGGATGCCGCGGTGCTGGTCCAGATCCGCGCGGGTCCGGGGTTCTCGCCGTTGAGCAGGTTGGTCTCGACGGCCATCCCCGAGGCGAGAGCGGCGTTGGTCTGCATGGCGTCACAGGCCCATGCGGCAGTCGCCATGCTCGCCATGGTCACCTGATACGCCTTGTGCATCCCGGGCGTGCAGCCCACGGCCACCAGCATCACCGCCACCGCCAGGATC
>JBGQCL010000624.1:0-6414 GCA_041495365.1 Kofleriaceae bacterium
AGGCGCGCGAGGGGCGCGAGGCCCGGGGGGCGGGCGAGCCGCGGGACGCGCGCGACGGCCAGGCCGCCCGGAAAGGGGAGGACGTTCGATGACCTCGGGGCCAGGCTCCGGTGGGTCCGGCGGCCGTCGCGCCGCCGCCGAGCGGCGCAGCGCCGAGCGCCGCGTCGGCTGGGCCCGGCTGTGGGCGCGCGCCCGGCAGATCGTCACCACCGATCCGACGCACTCCGACGAGGACGATCTGGTCGCCGACGAGGAGGCCGCGCGCGTGCTGGCGGCGAGCGCCGGCCGGCTCAAGGGCGGGCTCGCCAAGGTCGCGCAGCTCGCGGCCTACGATCCGGGCGCCACGCTCGGCGGCCGGGCCGGCGCCACCGCCCAGGCGCGCGCCGTGCTCGCCGGCCTGTGGGATCAGGCGCCCGCGGTGTCCGGCGGCGCGATCGCGCGCGTCGTCGAGGCCGACCTCGGCCGGCCGCCCCAGGCGCTGTTCGCGACCTGGGACCCCGCGCCGCTCGCCGCGGCCTCGCTCGGCCAGGTCCACGCCGCCACGCTCGACGACGGCACCTCCGTCGTGGTCAAGGTCCAGTACCCCGGCGTCGCCGAGGCGCTGCGCGCCGACCTCGACGACACCGCGTTCGTCCGCAAGCTCGCCGGCTCCGAGATCGGCCGCTCGCTCGACGACGCGTCGCTGGTCGCGCTCGGCGCCGCGGTGCGCGGCGAGCTCGACTACCGCGCCGAGGCCGACGCGCTCGGCCGGTTCGCCGCCGCCTGGGCCGGCCATCCCGTGCTGCGGTTCCCGCGCGTGATCGCCGAGCGCTCGTCGGGCCGCGTCCTCACCATGACCCGGGCGCGCGGCCGGACCGTCGTCGAGGCGGCGACCGGCAGACCCGAGCTCCGCCGCGAGGCCGCGCTGGCGATCTTCGGCTTCGCCTGGGGCTCGCCGCTGGCGCACGGCCTGCTCAACGCCGACCCCAACCCCGGCAACTTCCTGATCGACGAGCAGCCCGACGGCAGCGTCCACGTCTGGTGCCTCGACTTCGGCTGCGCGCTCGCGCTGCCCCCCGCCGCCCAGGCCGCCGATCGCGAGATCTGGTGGGGCCTGGTCGCCGACGACCGCGAGGCCGGCGCCGAGCAGTTCCGCCTCGGCCTGTCGCGCGCGGGCCTGCTGCGCCGCGCCGACACCCTCGCCACCACCGCCCACCGCGACTGGGAGCGCGCGCTCGCCGCGCCGCTGGCCGGCCACGGCGACTTCCACTGGACCGCGCGCTACGCTGGCGATCTCGCCGAGGCCACCGGCCGCGTGCTCGCCGGCGGCGGCGTCGCCCTGCCGGCCGACGTCTTGCTCCTGTGGCGCCAGCGCCTCGGCGCCGCGGCCGTGCTCGCCTTGCTCGACGCCCGCGCGCCGTTTCGCCGCGTGCTGGTCGAGCTGATCGGCCGCGGCCGCGGCGCGCTCAGGTAGCGCCGCGGCGCTATGGCCGGTCGAGATCTCGGTAGGTCTCGACGATGACCTCGCTTGCCGTCCAGTGTTCCAGCACCGAGGCCTTCTCCCCCGGGCGAGCGCCCGCCCCGCGGCCAGCGCTGCGCGAGCGCTGGATGATCTCGGCGAACGACCGATCGACGCGCAGATGGCTGAGGTCGTGCCCGACCGACGTCCGGCCGATCGCGACCAGCCGGTCGATGCAGCGATCGAGCCCGCGCGGGGGCGTCATCTGGAACGGCGACCCGAGCGCCCCCCCGGCCCAGAACACGTGTTGCGCACCGGCATCGAGGATCTCGTCGCCCAGCAACTGCACCTTGCCGCTCGCCGCCGCGTTGAGCAGCGTGACGCGGAGCCGGTGGGGCGACTGGTTGGTCGCCTCGAAGCACACCAGCGTGCCCGACGGCACCCGGTAGGAACCCGCCGCGCGCGACGGCGCCTCGGATAGAGCGCCGGTCTGGGCCTCGCTCGCCGGCACCACGCCCTGGGGACATTGCAGCACGCGGAGCGACAGGCTGCCCGGCAGGTCGTCGGCGAGCTCGGCGACCCGCAGCGGCCGGGAGTAGAGGTAGTAATGCTCCAGCACATCGCGCGCGCAGTCGAGCTCCGCCGGCAGCAGGGCGAACAGGACGGGCGTGTCGTCGCCGCGATCCGTCCCGGGCACCTTGGCGCGACCGGTTCCGTGGATGCTGTCGGTGACGCACCAGCGGCCATCGGCGAGCTCGAGGCGCACGTCGGCCTGTACCGGATCCTCGACGCGCTCGAGCAGCGGCGATCCGGCGAGCTGCTTCTCCACGTCCGCGTTGCGGGGAACCATGGCGTAGCGCAACCGCTCTTTCTGTCCGGGATCGACGAGCCGCGCCCGCGCGCCGGGAGGCAGCTTGAACGCCGAGCCTTCGGCCTCGGCTGTCACGATGGCCCGGTCGGCCTTGATCACCCGGAGCAGGCCGACCCGCTCCTTGCGGTCCTCCTCGGAGTCCAGCCGCGGGAAGAACACCGGCTGTGCCTCATAGACGGCGAGCCGCGCGCCCACGGTGACACCCGCCAGCGTGCCGATCTCGATGCGATAGCCATCGTTGCTCCGGCTCACCGGGATCCCGGTATCGCCCTTGGCCGGCGGGCCGCCGAACACCGCGCGCCCGGGGTGACCGATCAGGGTGGCGTGCTGTCCCGGATTGCTCTGCTGCACACCGGCGTACAGCGTCTGCCAGATCCGACCCCACGTCACGGCCCCGAGCTCGGCGTCCGGCACCGACTTCAGGGCGGCAAGCAACGCGCGCGTGAACAGACCCTGGCTCGCGCCGTCGGAGCCTCGCCCTTCCTGGGCGCGCTCGTGCGCCAGGCACGCCGCGGCCACCTGGCAGTCCTCGACCGAGGCGGCGAGCTGCTCGGAACGGCCCGTGCTCGCCGGCCGGCCCCTGGGCGCTGGGAGCGGTCCGCTGCGCGAGCCGTCGCCTTTGAGCTCGAGGAAGCGAGGCGTCCAGTCGCCGGGATCCAGGAAGTCGCGGGTCGCCCCGGCGGCATGGCAGCAATCCATCACGAACGCCACCGAGCGGGTCTTGTCCACGATCGCAGCCAGCAGCTCGTTGAGCTGGAAGTCGTACAGCAGCCTCGGCTCGCGCGCGCCGGAGTTCCAGTCCGCCGGTACCAGGGCCTCGCGATGGAACCGCCGGTCCTCGGCGCTGAACTCGTCGCGCGCGCCGTGGCCCGCGTAGTAGATGAACACGCGGTCGGTCGGCCCGACCCGACCCGGCTTCCCGAGATCGGCGAGCGCGGCGTGCAGGTTGTCGAGCGTCGCCGGCTCGGAGCGGATCTCGGTGGGATGATGGCGAGCGTCCGGGTGCGGCGACGCCAGCCGCGTGATCTGCGCCGGCGCGAGCCCCATGCGCTCGAGCAGCACGCGCTGCACGGCGTCGATGTCGTTGACGCAGCCGCGGAGCGGGTGATTCGTGTAGTCGTCCACGCCGACGAGCAGGACGTGATAGTTCGCTGGATGGTCAACGTCACTCACCGGGCTGGCCATGACACCTCCACGGGGCACTGGGGTTCCACTTGCACGATTTCATGATTGCCGGGTCCGGGTCGACGGATCCGGGCGTTGCGCCGTCACTTCACCATCGATGCCGAACGGGGCGCCGTTCTTCAGGTAGGCGTGAATCGACTCGTCCAGCTCGTCGGCGGCGAGCGCGCGCCGGTCGAGGCGCAGCAGCGCCCGGGCGCGCAGCAGCCGGGCCTCTGGATCGTGGTCCAGCGTGGCATCGAGCTCGCGCAGCGCCGCGCGCCGGCGACCCAGCAACAGCTGCGCGCGTGCATGCTCCCGCTTCGCCTCGAGCCGCAGCGGCGGACTCACCGACTTCGAGCTCGCGATCCGCCGCCACAGCCGGGCCGCGAACCGGATCGGAGCGGGCTCGTCGAGCCGGCGGCCGACCTCGTCGACCAGCTGGCCCGCGAGGGCCGCCTGGGCTTCGGGCGAGGGCGGGGCGACGCGCGGCGAGAACACGAACTCACCGCCGCGATCCCCGAGCGCTCCGCCGGTAGCGATCACCGAGGGGCGTCGCCTTCAGCCACGCCTCGAGATCGGGGTGCGACGACTCGTCCCAATCCACGAGCAGGTACACCTTCTCGAGCGGAAACCGCCGGTGCTTCACCAGGGCACGGGCCATCGCCACGGCGTCCGCGCCGGCGAGCCGCAGCGGGTCGTGGTGCTCGTACCGGTCGATCCCGATCAGCACCGCCCAGCTGTCGTCGTATCGTCCCTCGTAGAGCGCGCGCTTCGCGTCTCGCCGGCTGTCACCGGCGTAGCGGGTCGACGCCGGGGCATCTGCAGGGGTCGGCATCGCGGATCACGGCTTGAAGATCTCGATCACCTTCTGGTCGGCCGCCCACACCTCGGTCGATGCGCTCCCGAGGCCGCCGCGGTCGCCGGCTCGCCGGTCATCGCCGGCACGGCGCGTGACCACATCGGCAAACGTCTGGCTGACGGCCAGGTAGTCGAGCGGGTACAGCGAGGTCCGACCGATCACGAGCAAGCGGTCGCGCGTACATGGGGTCCCTTCCTCCAGCCACATCGGGTACGGCCGGTTGCCCCGGTACCAGAACACGTGGAAGTCGCCCGGGTCGATGGCCTGGTCGTCGAGCTTCTGGACCTCGCCGCTGCCGGAGACGTCGAACAGCGCGACGTGGAGCCGGTCCTCGGTGTGGTTGCAGGCGTAGAAGCAGAGCGGGGTGCCGTCCGTGATCCGGTAGATCCCACCGGGGCCGCGCGGGGCGTCCTTCAGCGTTCGCACGTCCACCTTGGCGGCATCCAACCCGGCGTCGTCGCAGCTCTTCACGAACAGTTCCAGCCCGCCCGGTTTCGCGGCAGCGGCGCGCTGCGCGACGCGCAGCGGCAACGAGTAGCGATGGTAGTGCTCGAGGACGTCGCGCACGACCTGGATCTCGGTGGGCGCCGGGTCGACCAGCACCGGCGCCTCGTTGGCGGTCCCGGGCCCGGTCCCGAACTGGTCATCGACCACATACCAGCGGCCGCTGTGAAGCTCGACGCGAACCTGCGCCGCCTCGGGCGCGACCAGCTTGAGCAGCGGTGATTCGTCGAGCGCCTTCACGAGCTCCGGGTTCGGCGGGATCACGGCGCAGCGCAGCGGCGCTGCCTTGATGACCCGGCCGCGCGCGCCCGACGGGATCGGGAACGGGGCCTCGATCGGGTCGGCCACCGCCTCGGACCGCTGGGCCTCGGCGACGCGGATCACACCGAGGCGTGATTCGCGATCCAGCTTCGAGCCCAGCGTGGGGAACAGCAGCGGAACGTCGCCGTACACCGCGAGCTCCGCGCCCTCGGTGATCTCCGCCATCGATCCGGCCCACAGCCGGTAGCGGTCGCCGTCACGAACCACCGGGACTCCCGGATCGCCGTGAACCGGCGGGCCTGCAAACACGGCGCGCCCGAGGTAGCCCTCGAGCGACGGGGTCTGCAGCGGGTTCCGGATCGTCACTTCCGCGCGCATCGCTCGCCAGATCTGCGCCCACGTGACCGGTCGCAGGTCGCGGTCGGGAAGCGCTTCGAGCGCGGCCAGGAACGAGCGGGTCAGCAGCCCGTGGCGCACGCTGTCCTGGTCGGTTTCCTTCGCGAACTCGTAGGCGAGGCAGGCCGAGACGAACTGACAGGCGTCGTTGGACAGCCCGCTTGCCGCAGCGCGGCCGTCAGCGGCGACTGCGGCCCGCTGCCCAGAGCCCTCGGCGACGGTGGACTTCGGCAGCGCGCCGATCGCCGGGTCCTGGGCGACGATCGACTCCGGCAGCGCGCGGATCGCCGAGTCCGGCGTGTCACGCCTGTCCTGGGCGGCGCGTGTTGCTCCGGCCCCGTGGCAGCAGTCGAGGATGACCGTGACCGATCGCGTCCGCTCCACGATCGCGCCGAGCAGCTGGTTGACCTGGAAATCGTACAGGAACCCGGGGGAACCGACGGTCTCGAAGTCGGATGGGACCAGCGCCTCGCGGCAGAACGTGCTGACGCCCAGCTCCCCCGTGAAGCGCTTGCCGTGGCCCGAGTAGTAGATGAACACGCGATCGCCCGCAGCGACCGCGGGGGAGCCGAGCGCCTGGAGCTCCCGGAGGATATTGGCGCCGTTGGCTTCCTGCTCGCCCGCGATGGGTGTGCGCCGGGCCTCGGGTAACGGCGACACCAGGCACCGGATGTGCTCCGCTGGGATGCGCATGCGCGGACTGACCAGGAGCTTGCGAATGGCATCGACGTCGTTGACGCAGCCCTTGAGCAGGTGACCAGGGTAGTTGTCGACCCCGATCAGCAGGACGTGAAACTTCCCTTCCGCAGGTGTCTGATCCGCCATGGTCCTCTCCCTTGGTGGCCATTGGGCGACGCAGCGAGCCGGTTCACGACAGCAGGCGCAACAAAACTGCGTGCCCGTCGCTGGCGCGGCGTTCTC
>JBGQCL010000625.1:0-6372 GCA_041495365.1 Kofleriaceae bacterium
AGCCGGCAGGGTCCCCACCCTCCGCCGCCTCTCTTCGCTCGTCGTTCCCACGTGGGGCTCTGGCCCGAGTGGAGCAGTGAATTGCGGCAGTGTGCCCTCCCCCCGCCGCCTCGCTTCGCTCGTCGATCGGCTGACCTCGAGGATCCTTCGGGCTCATCCCGGCGATGGTAGCGCGGGGTGCGGCTATCGCGGGGCGCTCGGCACGACCTGACGCAGGTGCCAGGCGTGGAGCTGCAGCGTGCGCGTCGCCTCGCGCTGGCGCTTGGCCAGGCCGCGGGACAGCAGGCCGACCACGCCGAGCAGGACCACGAGCAGGGCCGCGAACGCGACCTGGACCGGCACCGCGGAGAACCGCACGACGGTCGAGGCCAGCACCAGCTCGCCGGCGGCGTTGAAGTGATAGGTCGCCGGCAGCACGCCGACCAGCTCGAGCGCCCATGGCACGGCGACCGCGGCGCCGAGGATCACCGCCATCACGGACATGCGGCCGAACCGCGGGTGGGCGGCGTAGGCCATCAGCGTGGTGGTCGCCAGGGTCGGCGCGATGATGAACGGGCTGACCATGTGCTCGATCAGGCCGATCAGCACGGCGTTGATGCAGGCATTGAGGTAGATGCCGCGGCGCGCGATGTCGGCGCGGCGGGTCAGCGCGAACACGTGGAGGCAGCTGCCCGCGGCGAGCAGCGAGAACGCGACGACGAACGCCGGATCGCGCACGCCGGTCCACAAAAGGAGCGGCACGAAGCCGAGGTAGCCGAGCATCGACAGGCCCGCGAGCCGGCTCTGGTGGCGCGCCGACTCGTTGTCGATCGCGGCGATCTCGCGGTCGACCTCGGCGGGCACCGCCCTGGGCGGCCGCAGCATGAGGTGGGTGACGAGATCGGCGGCCTCGGTCGCGGTGGGATCGAGCGCGAGCGCCCGGCCGGCGGCCCGCATCGCGGCCGCGCGGCGCGCCTCGTCGTCGCCGGCGGCGAGCGCGGCGCGGGCCTCGGCGATGTGGCGGCGGGCGAGATCGACGCGCGCCGCGACGTCGCGATCGCCGTCGAGGTAGGCCTGCACGGCGTCGCCGAGCGCGCGCGCCGAGCCCAGCCGGGCGGCGGGAGCGACGGTGGTCGCGCGCTCGCAGATCGCGTCGAGCTCGGGCGGTGCGTCGGGCCGGTGCGCCGACGGCCGGGCCGGCGGCGTCTGCGCCTCGCCGGCGCCGCGCTGGGTGTGCAGCGGGACACCCGCGACGAGCTCGTAGAGGATGCAGCCGAGCGCGTAGATGTCGGCGGCCGGGCCGGCGCGCTCGCCGGCGAGCTGCTCGGGCGCCATGTACGCCGGCGTGCCGAGCACCGTGCCGACCAGGGTGTCGCCGGTGTCGAGCCGGAGGTCCGCGGCGGCCGGCCGCGTGCCGCTCGGTGGACCACCGGGGTCGGCCGCCTCGGTCAGCGCGCGCGCGACGCCCCAGTCGAGCACGTAGACCTCGCCGAAGTCACCGAGCATGATGTTGGCGGGCTTGAGGTCGCGGTGGACGATGCCGCGGCTGTGCGCGAACTCGATCGCGAGGCAGACGTCGACGAACGCGCGCAGCATGCGCCGCCGCACCGCCGCGCCGCCATCGCCGCCACTCTCCGCCCCGCCGCGCAGCCGGACCAGCAGCTCCTGCAGCGTGGTGCCGGTCAGCCGCTTCATCACGAAGAACGGGCGGCCATCGCGGTCGATCGCCAGATCGTGGACCGGGACCACGGCGGGGTGCTCGAGCCGGCCCTGGATGCGAGCCTCGCGCAGGAACCGCGACAGCTCCTCGGCGGTCGGCTCGAGCGCGCGGATCCGCTTGACCGCGACCTCGCGGCCGATGTGCTCGTCGTGCGCCAGCACCACCTCGCCCATCCCGCCCTCGCCCAGCCGGTCGCCGAACCGGTAGCGCGCCGCGTCGCCGGGCAGCGGCGGCTTTCCGTCCGCGCGGCTGCGCGACAGCGGGCTGTCGGCCCGGGTCGCGTGCAGCAGGCCGGGCAGCGGCGGCGGCGGCAGCGCGAGGGCCGACGGCTCACCGGGATCCGCGCCGGTCTCGGCGCTGCCGAGATCCGGATCCGCCGCCGCCTCTGCACTGCCCCGCAGCGTGGTCATCGGTAGAACACCGCCTCGGACGGTGTCGAGGCCGTCATCGGGATCGTCGACCATCGCCGCGATGGTATGTCAGCTTGCATCGCCGCGCACCGGCGGACCCGGAGCGCCCCGGTCGAGGGCCGCGCGCGCCGCCGCGGCCACGGCGCCGGTCGAGGGCCGCGCGACGGTCCGCGGCACGCTGCGCGGCGGCCGTCGCCCGCCGCCGGCCACAGCAACTCGCTGGCGCCGCCGGCGAGGTGAAACGGCAGCGGGCGGATCCGGAGCTGCAAGATACGGCCATATCCTACGGCCATGACGATTCCAACGATCAAGCTGGGCGCCGGACCCGAGGTGTCGCGGATCTCCCTGGGCTGCATGGGCATGGCGGGGATGTACGGCGACACCGACGAGGCCGAGGGCGTCGCGACGATCCACGCCGCCCTGGACCGCGGCGTCACGCTGCTCGACACCGGCGACTTCTACGGCAACGGCCGGAGCGAGCTGATGATCGGCCGCGCGCTGCGCGAGCGCCGTGACCGTGCGGTGCTGTCGGTCAAGTCCGGCGTGCTGCGCGGTCCCGACGGCAGCTTCCTCGGGATGGACTGCCGGCCAGTCGCGATCAAGAACGCGCTGACCTACTCGCTGACCCGGCTGGGTGTCGATCACATCGACATCTACCGGCCGTCGCGGCTCGACCCGAACGTGCCGATCGAGGACACGATCGGAGCGATCGCCGAGCTGGTCAAGGCGGGTTACGTTCGCGCGATCGGCCTGTCGGAGGTCGGTTCCGAGACGATCCGCCGCGCCCACGCCGTCCACCCGATCAGCGATCTCCAGATCGAGTACTCCCTGATCAGCCGCGGTCCCGAGACCAGGATCTTTCCGCTGCTCGCCGAGCTCGGCATCGCGGTCACCGCCTACGGCGTGCTGTCGCGCGGCCTGCTCGCCGGCTCTCGCCCGACCGGCCCGCGCGACATGCGGGCGCACCTCCCGAGGTTCACCGGCGAGAACGGCGAGCGCAACCAGCGCCTGGTCGCTGCGCTGGAGCGGCTCGCCGGCGCGCGTGGCGTCCGGCCATCGCAGCTCGCGATCGCCTGGGTGCTGGCCAGGGGCTCCTCGATCATCCCGGTGATCGGCGCGCGCACCCGGCGCCAGCTCGACGAGTCGCTCGGCGCCCTGGCGATCCAGCTCACCCCCACCGAGCTCGCCGAGATCGAGCAGGCCGTCCCGGCGTCCGAGGTCGCCGGCGCGCGCTACGCCGCTCCGCAGATGCAGATGCTCGACAGCGAGCGCTAGCGTGCCGGCCGCCGCCGCGCCTGCGCGACGGCGGTAGTCGAGCCGGTCTACGGTGACACCACGAAGGGCCGCATCATGTCGTTGTCCTCGTGTTCGAGGATGTGGCAGTGCCAGACATAGAGCCCGGGCAGGTCGAACAGCGCCTTGATCGTCGTGATCTCACCCGGGTAGGCGATCACGGTGTCCTTGAAGCCCGACTCGGTGGGCTGCGGGGCATTTCCGACCACGCTCGGGCCGCCGTTGATCGCCCGCCGTCCGACGACCTGGAAGCGCACCAGGTGCAGGTGGATCGGGTGCGCGTCCGGCGTGAAGTTGTAGATCTCCCACTGTTCGGTATTCCCGAGCCTGGGATTCTCCGTCACGTCGACATCGACGACCACGCCCGGGCGCACGATCACCGGAACGGGCCGACTGATCCCCGTGGTGTCCATGAACTCCAGCGGGATCCCTCGCGGGTTGCGTGGATCGGACAAATCGACCACGCCCTGCAGCGCTGCCCTGAGCCCGAAGGGGGCACTGCCTGGCGGACAACCCTGCGCGGGGGTCCCGTCGACCTGGACCACGTCCCCGGCTGGGTCCTGCTTGACACAGACCTCCGCCGAGTCGACCTCGTTGAGCGAGACCTGGCGCACCCGATCCGGCCCGTCGAGCGGTTTCTCCGCGTCCAGCTCGAGATCGAAGGGAGATGCCGCCCGCGCATCTTCCTTCCGCCGCAGGTGCTGGCGCACCACGAACTGCATCACCTGTCCGGTCGTGGCCGCGTTCGCCGGAGCGTCCAGGGAGCCCGCGAACGGTGCATCGGGCGCGGTGTTGATCATGGTGATGACGGTGCCATCGTCCAGTCCCGAGAAGTCCACGATGACATCGGCGCGCTCGGCCGGTCCCATCAGCAGCGCCTGGCGCGGGTCCGCGGTCGGCACCGATGGAGGCCTCACGCCGTTCCCCGGGAGCGGCGTGGCAAAGCCCGTCGAGATCATGACCACCTGCTGAAGGAAGCCCTGCTCGGCGCCGATCTGGAACACCGGAATCTCCCGGCCGCGGTGGGTGAACAGGGCCAGGTTGAGGAAGCGCGCGTCGCAGCCGTTCAGCAACCGGAAGCGATACCGGGCCGGAGCGACCTCCAGCTTGGGCCAGCTCGTGCCGTTGACGACCATCACGTTGAAGAACGCTTCCGGGTTCCAGATCGGCGCAATGTCGGATCGTGGCGCGAAGGCGATCCGGAGCTCCGGGGCACCGGGAAACTGTGCTCTGTGGGTTCTCGCGGTCCCCGCGACGTTGAGTCGCTCGAAGAAGGCGCGGTTGTCCGGATAGAACAGCGAGCCGTCCTTGTTGAAGGCTCGATCCTGGATGGCGATGGGGATCTCGCGGATGGCGCTCCGCACCGGGCTGCCCGGGACGTTGAGGTCGAGGACCGTCTGACCGGCCACCGGCGCCGGGCCCGGTAGCCCGCGGACGTGGGACTCCGCGGCGATGGGGGGAGCCGCCGGTTCCCTGCCGGAGCCCCGGCCGTGCCTGGCCTCTCGGATGAGCCAGAAGCCGGCCAGACCGGTGTACACGTTGAGACGGGTAATCCCCAGCGCGTGGTCGTGATACCAGAGCGTGGTGGCGGGCTGATCCTGGCGGTAGAAGTCGTCTGCAAAGCCATGCGTACCATCATTGACCCCCGTGGAATCCCGGAACAGCGACCCACTCCTGGCAACTCTGTCCGGGATGTTGTTGGCAGCCGGCAACCACCATGCCTCCGGGTAGCCGTCGCTGGGAGAATCGACATGGGCGCCGTGCACGTGGGTGACGATCGGGACGGGACCGGTGTACCGCTTCGGGCTGTCCCCCTCACAATCCGTCCTGGGCGGGCCCACCCGGCAATCCTGCGGGGGATTCGCCCATCCCAGCGTCTGGTCCACCGGCAGCAGGTGGCGCAGAAAGTGGCCGTGGGCGTCCACCAGGCCGTTGATCCACCGGACTCGCACCGGCACATCGGTCAGTGTCTCGATCGTGTAACCCGGATAGTTGAACTGCGAGTTGGGAGCCGGGGCAACCCCGGTGCCACCGCCCAGGCCCGACGAGTAGGGTACCGGGTCCGCCGCCGGCCCGTAGCCCCACACGGTGGTCGCCGGGTACTCGTCCCTCCGCCCGTTGAGCGTATCCCAGAGCCCACCCGGCAGGATCTGCTGTTTGAACTGCCGGACCGCAATGCGGTAGTGGTTCGGTGTACCGCTGTACTTCATCACCGGCGGGATGACCAGCGGAGTCACGTATTTCGGGATCACCCTCGGGTCCAGGGTCCCACCCGGCGGAGGCCCCGCGTCCGCTCCGGTGGCATCGCCGACGGCGCCCGCATCGACCGGCCCCGTATGATCGAAGTCTTGAGGTGTGACAGCGTGATCGAAATCACCGCTGCAACCGACCAGAACCGCAACGCCCACCAGCCACCGATTGTCTGTCATGAACTCCCCTCCCGCCATATCCACCGATGACAACCATTGTTATCTTCTGCCTGCACCAATTACAGCGTCGTTGTCCCTCTCGACTACGATCACGAATGCACACTCGATGCCGCGCCTGTTTCGGATTCGTGATCCTTTGATTGCAACCACATCTCTGTGATGCCACGGCCGTACAGACGTGGCGTCATCGCACGGCGAGCCGCAACGCACACCATGGCGGTCGCCGAAAAAGGTGAGAGCCGGCGGGGGGAACGCCGGCTCTCGGGGGTTGCGGAGGAAAGCGTTTCAGAGCGAGCCGAGGAAGGCGACCAGGTCCGACTTCTCCTGCTTGCTCAGGTTGATGTGGAAGCGGTCGTTGTAGAAGTTCACCACCGCCCAGAGGTCCTTGGCGAACCCGTTGTGGAAGTACGGGGCGCGGGGCGCCAGGTTGCGCAGCATCGGGCCCTTGAACCGGCCGATGTGGCTCCACTTGCCGTCGATCAGCGCGCGGCCCGGGTCGGTCACCTTGACGGTCTCGCCCGTGGTCTTGTTGCGCAGCGTG
>JBGQCL010000626.1:0-6368 GCA_041495365.1 Kofleriaceae bacterium
AGCGACAGCGGATCGCTGAACCGCTCGGCGGGCTCGATCGCCATCGCGCGCGCGACCACGTCGTCGACCCGCGGCGGCACCGGCACCGGCGCCGCCGCCGACACCCGCGGCCGACGGGCGTGGAGGTGGAGGTACTGGGTCATGGTCAGCGACGGATCCTCGAACGGCATATGACCGGTGAGCAGGAAGAACGCCAGCGTGCCGAGGCCGTAGATGTCGCAGCGCGCGTCGACCGTGCGGCCGTGGACCTGCTCCGGCGCCATGCACGACGGCGTGCCGAGCGACTGGTGCGACGCGGTCAGGTCGCCGGTGAGCGCATCGGACAGCTTGGCGATGCCGAAGTCGAGCAGCACGACCCGCCGCCCGCCGCCCGCGCCGCCGCACACCATCACGTTGGACGCCTTGACGTCGCGGTGGACGACGCCGAGCTCGTGGGCCGCGGCGAGCGCGGCGCACACCGGCTCGAGCACGGCGAGCGCCTGCGGCCCGGACATCGGCCCGGTGCGGCGGACCAGCGCGGCGAGGTCCTCGCCGTCGAGCAGCTCCATGCACAGGTAGGGCCGGCCGGCGGCGACCCCGACCGCGATCCGCTCGACGATGCCGGGGTGGCGCAGCCGGTCGATCACGGTGGCCTCGCGGTGGAACCGCGCGACGATCTCGGGCGCGGCGACGAGGTGGGCGTGGAGCAGCTTGAGCGCGACGCGCTGGCCGGTGGTGCGGTGGCGGGCCTCGTAGACCGCGCCGAACCCGCCGCCGCCGAGCGCGCGGACGACGATCCAGTCGTCGACCAGCTCGCCGGGCTGGACCGCGCGCGACTCGCGCTCGCCGTCGGTCGCATCGGGGCGACCCGCGAGGCGACGCGTGCGCTGGTCGACCATGCGCATCCGAGCGTACCCCCGCGGCGGCCCCGGCGTCGACCCGCCGCCGTGCGATCGCGGTCACGCGGGTGGCGGCTTCCCCCACCAGCGCCGCTCAGCTGTCGTCGGCGGTGATCTTGTGGCGGCGCAGCAGCTCGCGCAGGTGGTTGCGATCCATGCGGACCGCGCGCGCCGCGCGCGACAGGTTGCCGCCGTACCGCGTGATCAGCGCCCGGGTGTACTCGCGCTCCCAGCCCGCGACCGCGCGCTCCTTGGCGGCGCGGAACGAGGTCCCCTCGGCGAACCGCTCGCCCTCGACCAGCGGCGGGGCGTCGTCGCACAGCGCGCGCCACACCGCTGGATCGCCGAGCAGCACGGCGCGCTCGACCGCGGCGCGCAGCTCGCGGACGTTGCCCGGCCAGTCGTGGCGTGTCAGCTCGGCGAGAAGCTCCGCGGGCGGCGCCTCGCCGCCCTGGCTGAGCTGGCGGTGGAAGTGTGCGACCAGCAGCGCGATGTCCTCGCGGCGCTCGCGCAGCGGCGGGATCCGCAGCCGGAACGTGTTGAGCCGGTAGTACAGATCGGACCGGAACCGGCCCTGGTTGATCTCCGCGCGCAGGTCGCGGTTGGTCGCGGCGATGATCCGGATGTCGAGCCGCACCGGCTCGTTGCCGCCGACCCGCTTGACCACGCGGTCCTCGAGCGCGCGCAGCAGCTTGGGCTGCATGTCGAGCGGCAGCTCGCCGATCTCGTCGAGGAACACCGTGCCGCCGCGCGCGGCCTCGAACCCGCCGGTGCGCGCCGCCGCCGCGCCGGTGAACGCGCCCTTCTCGTGGCCGAACAGCTCGCTCTCGATCAGGGTCGGCGGGATCGCGCCGCAGTCGAGCACGATGAACGGGCCGGGCGCGCGCGGGCTGGCCTCGTGGATCGCCTCGGCGAGCAGGCCCTTGCCGGTGCCGGTCTCGCCCTCGAGCAGGACCGTCGAGTCGGACTCGGCGAGCCGCGGCAGCACGGCGAAGATCCGCCGCATCCCCTCGCTGGTGCCGAGCGCACGGCCCCACCGGGTGTCCGACGACAGCGCCGCGCGGTCCTCGCCGCCGACCACGTCGAACCGGAGCCGGCTGCGGCCGATCGCGATCACCGCGCCCGGCGCGAGGTACGCGCGCTCGACCGCGACGCCGTTGATCGCGGTGCCGTTGGTGCTGCCGAGATCGCGGACCAGGTGGCCGCGCTGCGCCGGCGTAATCGCGATGTGATGGCGCGACACCGCGGGATCGGTGAGGATCATCGTGTTGGCCGCCGCGGTGCCGATCGCGAGCTCGGCGGCGCCGCCGTCGATCGCTGGTTGGCCGTTCCCAGTAGATGACGTCTGCGGTGTTCGCATCGATCGTCAACACGTCGTCGGGGTGTTGCGGATCGCGACGCGCGCCACCGGGTCGATGTCGCGCTGCCGCCGCTCGCCGCCGAAGACGCCGAGCTGCTGGTCCGCGAGCTGCTCCGGCCGGCGCGGCTGATCCCGGGGGTGCTGGTCGAGCGACTCGTGATCCGCGCCGGTGGCAACCCGGGCCTGCTGGTCGCGCTCGCCGGCGAGATCACGCGGCGCGGCGCGATCCGCCGCCAGGTCGGCAGCGAGGAGTGGTACGTCGCCGCCGACGAGCTCGACACCCTGCTCGCCGCGCCGTCGCCGGCGTGGTTCGCGGTGCGCGCGCTGGAGGACCTCCCGGGCGAGATCCAGGCGATGGTCCGGACCTGCGCCGCGCTCGGCCCGCGGTTCTCGGCCGACGAGATCGCACAGATCCACGGCGGCGACGTCGCGGCCGGCCTCGCCTGGCTGGTGCGCGACCGCGTCCTCGAGCAGGGCGAGACGAGGGGCACAGCCCCCCGCGGGATCGAGCATGGCGAGACGGGCGGCGGCTGGTACGCGTTCTGCGACCCCGCGATCCAGGACGCGATCGTCGACCACCTGCTCGACGACCGCGAGCCGGTGCACGGCCGCACGTTCCACTACTGGGCCGAGCGCCCCGGGGTCGCGGCGATCGAGCGGCTGACCCGGCTGGCGTTCCACGGCGCCGGTGCGCACGAGCCGGTCACCGCGGCGACCTGCTGGATCGCGCTGGCTCGCGCGGCGCAGGGCCGGGGCGAGCTCGACGACGCCGAGCAGCTGCTCGACCGCGCGCTCCGCTGCCTCACCGGCGCGGCGCCCCGGCTGCGCGCGGCCACGCTGCTCGAGCGCGCCCGGCTGCGCTACGCGCGCGGCCGGTTCGCCGCCGCCCGCGACGATGCCCGCAGCGCGCGGCGCGCCGCCGAGCAGACCGGCCGTGCCGAGGTGCACGCCGGGGTTCATGCCGGGGTTCATGCCGGGGTTCATGCCGGGGTTCATGCCGAGGTTCATGCCGAGGTTCAGATCGACGCGCTCGCGATCGAGGCGCTCGCCGTCACCGCGGCCGGCGACCCCGCCGCCGCGTCCGCCGCGATCACCGCCGCGGTGGCGCTCGACGCCGACGACGTCGGCGTCGCGGTGCGCGCGCGCATCCTCGGCGCGATCGGCCTCGATCGGGTCCGCGCCGGCCAGCCCGACGCCGCCGCGCCTGCGCTCCAGCTCGCCGCCGCGCTCGCCGAGGTGCTCGGCGATCGGCTGACATCGACCGCCGTTGCGCAGGTCCTGCGACCTCCGCGCCGCCGCCCGGATCGGTGAACAGCTGCGCTCGGCCCGGCAAGCACCCGGTGACGCTCTCCGCATCGGATCGGAGCAAAGCTGGCAAGGTCTGCGCGTACGGCCGCGTAGGCATTCGTAGTCAAACCCCGATTCTCAGCCCACGTTTGGCTTGGTTAGCCGACAAATTTCAGTTGTTACAGCTACAAAATAATTGGTATTCGATGGGGTAACCGACTGATTCACAGGCCGAAATCGATTGATTAACCAGTGCACAAGAATACACTGAACGCCGATGGCACGGAATGTTGCTGGCGCCAAACGTGAGGGAGCGTCGGGGCACTCTGCCCGATCCATCGTGAATGCCCCGCTTTGCCGCTTGCGATCCGCACCACCGGTGGAGGCGGTCGCGCGCCGCCGCAGCGGAGCCGCGTAGCTCATGTCCTCATCCGGAGGGGGACCATGTCCAATCTCCCGCAGATCGCCAAGACCCAGATCGCGAAGTTCCCCGAAGTGACTGCGCTGGTCGTCACCGACGACGCCGGCTCGCTGCTCGAGTCGAGCGGCGACGTCGACGGGGAAGCGCTCGGCGCGGTGCACGTGGTGACGACCCAGGCGCTCACCCGGTGCGGCAACGCGCTCGGCCTGGGGCCGCTCTACCGGGTCACGATCACCGGGCCGCGGCGCGCCTGCCTGATCGCGCTCCACGACGAAGAAGTCCTCGGGGTCTACGTCGATCCCACCAAACCCATCGGAGTCTTCGAGAAGAAGCTCGACACGGCGCTGCGGCGCTAGAGGAGTCGCGCATGCTGGAACCGATTCTCCAGAGCTTCCGCGAGGTCGAGGGTGTACAGGGCGCGATGGTCGTCGACCCATCCGCGGCCGTCGTCGCTCACCGCGCTCACACGATCTACGACCTGTCCGTGCTGCAGCAGGTCGCTCGCTCGGTGGTCAACTCGGTCGACTCGGTGCAGCTGATCCAGGACGACTGGGACGTGATGACGGCGCACTTCGGCGACGGCAAGCTGCTGCTGCGCAGCCTCCGCACGTCGGGCTCCAGGGCGCGGCGCTACGTGCTCGCGGTGATCGCGGACTCCACGCTCAACGTCGCGTTCCTCAGCGTCGCGCTGCGGGTCGCCGCGACCAAGCTGCTCGCCGAGCTCGAGTCCGGCGCGCCGTCGCAGGGCTCGTCGGTGCCCACCCCGCTCGCGGCCGGCAGCACCGGCAGCAGCCGGATCCCGATCGTCGAGGCGTCGCGGCCCGTGCTGGAGAGGACCGGGCTGTCCTGGACGGGCGCCACCACGGGCTCGGGCGTCGGCACCTCGGACGTCGGCGTCGCCGACCCGGCGAGCTCGACGTTCCTGTCGGCGTGCACCAAGGCGCTCGCCGCGATCATCGGTCCGATGGCCAAGGTGTTCGTCAAGGAGGCGGTGCGCAAGGTGTGCGGCGAGCGGCCGTTCACGCGCACCGATGGCCCCGCGCTGCTCGCCCACCTCGCGGCCGGAATCGAGGACAGCGACGACCGCGCGAGCTTCCACCGCGCGACCCGCACGCTGTGACCCACACGCACTGACGTCCAACCCTCTCACAGGGAGTGTCGACGATGTTCGAGCTCATCAGACGCAGACTGAGCCTCAAGGTGTCCCTCGTGCTGGCGCTGATCACGATCCCGCCGATGATCGCCGCAGCGTACCTCATCACGACCAGCGAGTCGGCGCGGATCGAGCAGCTGACGATCGATGCCGGCAAGGTCGCGGCGATCTCGGGCGCGCGGATGTACGGCACGACGCTCGAGGCCGGCATCGACGCCGACATCATCCAGATCCGCGACGTGCTGGAGCCGACCTACGACGAGATCAAGGGGTTCGACTTCGGCGAGAACCCGCGGTTCCACACCCGGTATGATTTCTACACCGACCGGACCGTGGTGTCCTTCGAGGACGCACTGCTCGCCGGGTCGCCCGACTTCCTCTACGCGGTGGGCGGCGACATCAACGGCTACACGCCGACCCACGACAGCAAGTTCCAGCGCCCGCTGACCGGCGACCGCGCCAAGGACCTCGGCGGCAACCGCGGCAAGCGCAAGTTCTGGACGCCGATGCACCAGGCCGCGCCGCGCAACCTCGAGCTGGTGCTGGTCCAGCCCTACCTGCGCGACACCGGCGAGTCGGCGTGGGACGTGTCGTCGCCGATCTTCATCAAGGGCCGCCACTACGGCGCGTTCCGCGTCGCCGTGTCGCGCGACTCGATCGCCGCCCACAAGCGATCCCTGCTGCTCCAGCTGGTCATGGTCTTCGGATTCCTGACGGTGATCACGGTCGGATTCATCTTCTTCATGCTGCGGCGCTCGATGCGGCCGCTCGAGCACCTCGCCTCGCTGGCCAACGAGATCAGCACCGGCGAAGGTCTCGACCGGCCGATCAAGCCGACCTCGGGCGACGAGATCGGCATGATGGCCAGGTCGCTGAACCGGCTGCGCGCCAGCCTGCAGGCCGCGATGGGACGGCTCGGAGAATGACTCCCGAGCCCCCGGCGCATCGCTCGCACCGCCCACCCCGATCGCAAGGAACCCAGCCATGACCCGAACCCTGCATCGCACGCTGCTGCTCGCGGCGCTCGCCAGCGCTCCCGCGCTCGCACCTGGTCCGGAGGCGCTCGCCCAGCCCGCCAGCCCACCGACCGCGCGCCCCGCGGCCCCCGCGTCCGCCGCTCCGGAGGCCCCGGCCGATGGGCTCAGCGCGCAGGACCGCGAGGTGCTCGCCGCGGCGGAGGCGCTCGCCAAGGAGGCGAGCCAGGCGATCGAGCAATGGATCATCACCCAGGCATCGACCGAGGACCGCGTGTTCTCGCGGCTGTACTTC
>JBGQCL010000627.1:0-6356 GCA_041495365.1 Kofleriaceae bacterium
ACCACCACGCCGGTCAGCGTGTTGGGGCCCCTGGGGAACAGGGTCTTGAACTTGCCGCTGCCGTCGGTGGCGACCTCGTAGACCGTGGCGTCCCAGTAGCTGGTGACGAACAGCCGGCCGTCGGAGGTGATCGCGAGGTTGTCGAGGCCGGGCGGCAGCTGGGCGAGCTTGTCGCGGGTCTTGCCGTCGAGGCTCAGCCGGTAGACCGCGCCGCCGAGCTCGGGGAAGTAGGCCTTCTTGTCGGGGCCGACCTTGAGCGCGATCGGCGCGGTGAACTTGTCGGCGATCGGCTGGATCGCGCCGGTGTCGGGGTGGACCCGCAGGATCCGGCCGCTGCCCATGTCGGGGATGATGAGGTCGCCGGTGTCGGGATCGAAGTCGAAGCCCTCGGGGACCGGGATGGTGTCGGACTTGACGATCAGCCGCGGCTCCCGGGCGCCGGTCGGGTCGATCTCGAACACCCGGTTGGCCTGGAAGCACTCGGTGACGAACAGCCGGCCGGTCTTGCGGTTGAACTGGATGCCGTTGGGGGCGGTCAGGCCGCGCGCGATGACCGTCTTGTTCCCGGCGGCGTCGATCCGGTAGACCTCGCCGACCAGCGGCGTCGTGCCGGTCGCGTAGAACGTGCCCTTGCCGTCGCTGGTGATGTCGTCCGAGATCCACACGCCCTGGTAGGAGTGGACGAACTCGGTGGCCGCCAGGGTCTTGAGGTCGATCCGGGTCGTGGTGCCGTCGCCGGTGTGGACGACGTAGAGCGCGCCGTCGCCGCCGATCGTCGCGCCGTTGGCGCCGGCGAACGCGGTGTCCTTGACGAGGGTCGACAGCTTGTAGCGACCGTCGACGACGCGCACCCCGGGCGGCGCCGCGAGCGCGGCCGCGTGGGCTGCGGTCAGCACCAGAATCGCCTGCAGCGAGCGCGTTGTCATGGCTGCGATCCGCATGGCGTGACTCCTCCTGGAAATGGCCAGTATCGGCAACGTTGGTCGGAGGTACTAGACATGCCGGGCTGCAGCCGGTCAAGACCGGCTGGCCGGGAGGTGCGTGCGACACCTCCAGAATGCTAATGTGGGGGCCATGATCCGTGATCGCCGAGCAATCCTGGCGTTGCTCACGGCACTCAACCTCGTCAACTACATCGATCGCGCGGTGATCGCGGCGGTGCTCACGCCGATGAAGGCGCAGCTCGGGTTGACCAACTTCGAGGCCGGGGTGCTCAACACGGCGTTCCTGATCGGCTACTTCGCAACGTCTCCGCTGTTCGGGCTGCGCGCCGACAAGGGCACGCGCAAGCGGCTGATCGCGCTCGGCGTGGTGATGTGGAGCCTGGCGACCGTCGCCAGCGGCCTCGCGATCGGGTTCTGGAGCCTGCTGGTCGCGCGCATCGTGGTCGGCGTCGGCGAGGCGAGCTACCTGGTGCTGGCGCCGACCATCATCGACGACGTCACGCCGCTCGACCGCAAGGGCTCGGCGCTGTCGGTGTTCTACGTCGCGATCCCGGTCGGCTACGCGCTGGGCTACATCCTCGGCGGGACGATCGCGCAGCAGTGGGATGCCGCGAGCGGCGGCGGCTGGCCCGCGGGCTGGCAGATGGCGTTCTTCGTGGTCGGCGGGCCCGGCGTGGTGCTCGCGCTGACCTGCCTGCTGATCGTCGAGCCTCCGCGCAAGCTGCTCCACGCCCGGGCCAAGCTGCTCGACGGGCTGCGCGAGCTGGCCGCGATCCCGCTGTATCGCCGGGCGGTGCTCGGGTACTGCGCGTACGTCGGCTCGGTCGCAGGGTTCTCGTACTGGATCGTGGACTTCCTGCTGCGCGCGTTCCCCGGCGAGCTCGACGTCGGCACCGCCAACCAGCGGCTGGGGGCGATCCTGCTGGTCTCGGGGATGATCGGCACGATGGTCAGCGCCCGGTTCGCCAATCGCGCGTCGCACAGCCACGTGGCCGCGCCCGGCGAGCCCTACGATTCACCCGGCAACAAGCGCGCGGTCAACGGGCTGCTCCGGATCTGCGGAGTCGGCATGGTCGTGGCGGCGCCGCTGTCCGCGGTCGGCTTCCTCCTGCCCGGGTCGACCGCGTTCTTCGCCGTGTCGTTCTTCGTCCAGATCGGCCTGTTCGCGACCACCTCGCCGGTCAACGCCGCGTTCATGCGCGCGGTGCCGACCGAGCGCCGCGCCAGCGCGCTGGCGCTGTCGATCTTCTCGACCCACCTGTTCGGCGATCTGTGGTCGGCGGCGTTGCTCGGCGTGCTGCTCGACACCCTGCCGCTCAAGCTCGCCATGCTGTCGCTCCCGCTGACCTTCGCCTGGACGGCGTACATCTGGTGGCCGCGGAAGCGCGAGGCCAGCGGCCCCGCGGCCGGCGCGCCGAGCGACCCGCCGGGGCTACCCCAGGCGCGCATCCACACCGAGACCTGAACGCCGCGCCGCCGTGGTACACCGCGGGGCGCGATGAAGATCCACGAGTATCAGGGCAAGCAACTGTTCCGGAAGTACGGGGTGCCCGTCCCGATCGGCATCCCGGCGATGACGGTCGAGGAGGCGCTCGCGGCGATCCCCAGGGTGCAGGCCGACGCGGGCACCGACGTGGTCGTCGTCAAGGCGCAGATCCACGCCGGCGGCCGCGGCAAGGGCGGCGGCGTCAAGGTCGCGAAGACCCGGGCCGACGCCGAGGCCGCGGTCAAGAAGATCTTCGGCATGCAGCTGGTCACGCCGCAGACCGGTCCCGAGGGCAAGAAGGTCCAGCGCCTGCTCGTCGAGCAGGGCCTGGCGATCGAGCACGAGTACTACCTCGGCATGCTGCTCGACCGCGCGACCGGGCGGGTCACGGTGATGGCGTCGACCGAGGGCGGGATGGACATCGAGGAGGTCGCCGCCAAGCACCCCGAGAAGATCCTCAAGCACGCGCTCGACCCCGCGACCGGCTGGCAGGACTGGCAGTCGCGGCAGCTCGCCCACCAGCTCGGGATCACCGGCAAGGCCGGCGAGGCGCTGGCCGGGTTCCTCCGGCCGCTGACCCGGTGCTACGACGAGATGGACTGCTCGCTGCTCGAGATCAACCCGCTGATCACCACGACCGACGGCCGGGTGCTGGCGCTCGACGCCAAGATCAACTTCGACGACAACGCGCTGTACCGCCACCCCGAGCTCGAGGACTGGCGCGACCCCAACGAGGAGGACGCGGCCGAGGCCGAGGCCAAGAAGTGGGACCTGTCGTACATCTCGCTCGACGGCAACATCGGTTGCATGGTCAACGGCGCGGGCCTGGCGATGTCGACCATGGACATCATCAAGTTCTACGGCGGCGCCCCGGCCAACTTCCTCGACGTCGGCGGCGGCGCCACCGCGGAGAAGGTGACCGCGGCGTTCAAGATCATCACCCGCGATCCCGACGTCAAGGCGATCTTCGTCAACATCTTCGGCGGCATCATGAAGTGCGACACGATCGCGCAGGGCGTGATCGCCGCGGTCAAGGAGGTCGGCCTCCAGGTCCCGCTGGTGGTCCGGCTCGAGGGCACCAACGTCGAGCTCGGCAAGAAGATGCTCGCCGAGAGCAAGCTCAACATCGTCGCCGCGGCCGACATGGCCGACGGCGCGCAGAAGGTGGTCAAGGCCGCCAAGGAGACCAGGTGACATGAGCGTGCTGGTCGGATACGACACCCGGCTCGTCGTCCAGGGCGTGGGCTCGGCGGGCGCGTTCCACGCCAGGCAGATGATCGAGTACGGCACCAAGGTCGTCGCCGGCGTCAAGCCGGGCAAGGGCAGCAGCAAGGTCGCCGGGCTCGAGCAGCTGCCGATCTACGACACCGTCCGGGAGACCGTGGACCGCCACGGCGCCAACACGTCGGTGATCTACGTGCCGCCGCCCGGCGCGGCCGATGCGATCCTCGAGGCCGCGGCCGCCGGGATCGCGACGATCATCGCGATCACCGAGGGCATCCCGGCGCGCGACATGGTCAAGGTCAAGTACGTGCTCGACCACGACCACCCCGAGGTCGTGCTGGTCGGCCCCAACTGCCCCGGCGTGATCACGCCGGGCCAGTGCAAGGTCGGCATCATGCCGGGCTACATCCACAAGCCGGGCGGGGTCGGCGTGGTGTCGCGCTCGGGCACGCTGACCTACGAGGTCGTCCACCAGCTGACCGCGCTGGGCCTCGGCCAGTCGACCGCGATCGGGATCGGCGGCGATCCGGTCAAGGGCACCGACTTCATCGATGCCCTGATGTGGTTCGCCGAGGACCCGGGCACCTCGTCGATCTTCATGATCGGCGAGATCGGCGGCGACTCCGAGGAGCGCGCCGCCGAGTTCATCAAGGACTGCGTCAGGAAGCCGGTCGCGGCGTTCATCGGCGGGCAGACCGCGCCGCCGGGCAAGCGCATGGGGCACGCCGGCGCGATCATCTCCGGCGGCAAGGGCGCCGCGGCCGATAAGATCGCCGCGCTCAAGGCCGCCGGCATCGCGGTCGCACCGACCCCGGCGGAGATGGGCTCGACGCTCGCCAGGCTGCTCGGCTGAGCCGGAACGACCCCCGGGGCGAGCTGGACGTACACCGGGTTCAGCTCGACGGCGGCGCCGGGAGGCCATCCTCCCGCAGATCATCGCGTCGCAGGTCGCCGGCAAGCCCGCGGCGGTGACCGCATGGACCGACTTCGGCGGTGGCGCATTGACCCTGCGGCCCCCCTTGGATAGCTTCCGGCCTCCAGGGAGTCCACATGGCCATCGAACGTACGTTCTCGATCATCAAGCCCGACGCCGTCGCCAAGAACGTGATCGGCGGGGTCACCGCCAAGCTCGAAGCCGCCGGGTTGCGCGTCATCGCGTCCAAGATGGTGCGCCTCAGCGAGCTCCAGGCCCGGGCGTTCTACGCCGTCCACAAGGACCGGCCGTTCTACACCGACCTCGTCAAGTTCATGACCGAGGGCCCGGTCATCGTCCAGGTGCTCGAAGGCGAGCATGCGATCGCCCGGAACCGCGAGGTCATGGGCGCCACCAACCCCGAGAAGGCCGACCCCGGCACGATCCGCAAGGAGTTCGCCACCAACATCGAGCGCAACGCCGTGCACGGGTCCGACGGTCCCGACACCGCCACGACCGAGATCGCGTTCTTCTTCTCGACCGCCGAGCTCACCGCGCTCGCCCGCTGACGCCGGTCGCCGGGCCCGCGGAGGCCGTCAGTTCCAGGACAGGCCGCGCAGCTGATCCAGGTTGAGGTTGCCGCCGGACAGCACGACGGCGACCCGCGAGCCCGCCGGGAGCTTGACCAGGCCGTGGAGCAGCGCGGCGACCGGCGCGGCGGCGGCGCCCTCGACGACCAGCTTGCAGCGCTCCATGACCCAGATCATCGCCTCGAAGATGTCGCGATCGGGCAGCGCGACGATGTCGTCGACGAACCGCTGCACCACGGAGAACGTGATCTCGCCGACGCGGCGGACCCGCAGGCCGTCGATGATCGTGCCGCAGTCGATGGTCTCCAGCCGGCCGGCCTCGATGCTGCGCTTCATGGCGGGGCCATCGGACGACTCGACGCCGATCACCTTGGCCCGGGGGTTGTGGGACTTGATGGCCATGGAGACGCCGGAGATCAGCCCGCCGCCGCCGATCGGGACGACGACGGCGTCGACCTCGGGCCAGTCCTGGACGATCTCGAGGCCGAGCGTGCCCTGGCCGGCGATCAGCTGCTCGTCGTCGAACGGGTGGACGTAGGTCAGGCCCTGGGTGCGCACGAGCTCCCTGGCCTTCTCGTTGGCCTCGTCCCAGATGCTGCCGTGCGACACGACCTCGGCGCCGTAGCCGCGGGTGGCGGCGACCTTGGCCGGGGTCGCATTGGCGGCCATGCAGACGACGGCGCGGATGCCGTGGACCTTGGCAGCGAGCGCGACGCCCTGGGCGTGGTTGCCGGCCGACGAGCAGACCACGCCGCGCCGCTTCTGGTCGTCGGGCATGAGCGCGAACTTGTTGAGCGGACCGCGGATCTTGTACGAGCCGACGCGCTGGAACATCTCGGCCTTGACCCGGACGTCGAACCCCGAGCGCTCGCTGAGCTGGCGCGAGGTCAGCAGCGGGGTGTGCTTGATGTGCGGTGCGATCCGCGCGCGCACCTCGCGGAAGTCGTCGAGCTGGAGCGCAAACTTGGCTGGATCACTCACGTGGTGTCTCCGGAAGTCGCCCGCGCAGGTCGCCGGGGGCGGCCAGGCTATCACGGCGCCTCGGGCGCCGGTCACCACGGGAACAAGGCGGATCACGGTGACCGGATGGCCGGGTGCCCAGCCGCTCGGCGAACAACGCCGTGAAGGATGCGCTCGCTCATCCGCGGTCGCTTGCAGGTGGTGGCGTGCGATGGCATGGCGGCAAGTCGAGAAACCAG
>JBGQCL010000628.1:0-6335 GCA_041495365.1 Kofleriaceae bacterium
CCGGCAGCCGCTCGAAGAACAGGAACAGCGTGTGGCCGAGCTCGATCAGCGAGCCGTCGGTCAGCACCGCGCGCTTGGTGGTGTGGCCGTCGACGATCGAGCCGTTCTTCGACTCGGTGTCGGTCAGCACCCAGCGCCCGAAACTCGGCTCGATCCGGGCGTGGCGCGACGACATCCACTTGTCCGGCACGCGGATCGTCAGCTCGGTCCCGATGCGCTCGGCCCGGCGCTCGGGGCCCCGGCCGAGCGCGACCGAGCTCAGATCGGCGAGGCGATAGCGCACCGAGCCAGCGCGTGGCCGGCCGCACTCCAGCGCCAGCACCAGGACGGGCTCCGGTCTGGGACCGATCCGCCCGGACTTGCCATCTTCGTGGAAGCTAAGGGTCGTGCCCTGCGCGTCACCCACAGCGGTCGCATCTTAACATCGCCCGGGAGCGAGATTGTCAGAGGGTTCCGATACCGTTGCATACGTGGGTGATCTTCTGACCTTTGCGCCGAGCCAGGGATCGGTGCTCACGCTGCGCCCTGGGTCGCGGTGCGGCCTCCGCCGCGGCACCCGTGCGACCAGCTGGTACGAGCTGGGCTGTCGGCTGGAGGCCAGCGAGCCGGTGCGGGCGATCGCGGCGTACGAGCGGGCCGTCGCCGGCCACCCGGGCTTCGCGGACGCGCACAACAACCTCGGGAGGCTGCTTCACGACGCCGGTTTCCCTGGCTCGCTGAGCGCGGCCGAGTCGAGCTACCGGCTCGCGATCTGCGCCGATCCCGGGATCGCCCTGTACTGGTTCAACCTCGGCGTTGCCGTCGAGGATCAGGGCCGGTGCGCCGAGGCGATCGCCGCGTACGAGCGCGCGATCGAGGTCGACGCGGGCGTCGCCGATGCGCACTACAACCTCGCCCGGCTGCTGGAGCTGACCGGGCGGCGGACGGGAGACGAGCTCATGCTCCGGCGCGCCGTCCGCCACCTGCTGCGCTACCGCGAGCTGACCCAGCGCAACGCCCACGCGCGCTGACCCAGGGCTCGCGGGCCGGGGGCGGCAGGTGTCGCATGCGACACAGGTGCGACGATTATAGCCGTCGCAGTCTGAGAAGAATTTGCCATGAGTTACCAGACGCTTGACTCCAAGGTCGGGAGGGATCGGTGAGGGGCCAGTCAGGCGAGATCTCGTAGCAGCGGCAGCCGCTGGACGTGATCTCGAAGGCTCGCCAGGCGGTTCGGATCGATCGACGACCCGGGCCAGCTCGCCATGGCGCGCTGGATCGTGTTGCGAACGAGGTCGACCACGCGGTCGCGAGGCACGCCCACGTGATCCGCGAGCCGCTCGAAGTGCTGGACCCCGATGAGGTCGAAGCGGTTCTCTCTCGAGAGCTTCAGCCCGAGCTTGTCCGCCGGGATGTAGGTCACCGTGGCGACGAGATCGTAGGCCGGCGAAAGTCGGGCACGGATGCCGTCGGGGTAGACCAGCGACCAGTTCTTGAGGTGAGCGTCACCGTTGCCGATCAGGACATGGAACGCGAGCCGCCGGATCACCTCGTCGAAGTCATCTTCGCCCGCCACGGCACGAACGAACTTCGCGATGCTGGTGTAGCTCAGCGTCTCGTACCGGGCCGAGGCGCGGACGTTGGCGACCTGCGCGAAGTCCTCCTGATGAATGCGCACACCGGGTTCCGGGCGATCGAAACGGCGCGACAGAAATACGCGGCGCTCCGGGTCCAGCTGGACCGGCAATCCTTCCACCTCTGCGACGGTGACGAGATCGACCTCGGGGACCGTGATTCCAGCTCGACCGGCCCACAACACCATCTCATATTCGTTCTCGGGAACGTTGGCGTAGGTATCGGCTGGCAGCTTGGCGATCCAGTTGCCACCGCGACCACTGATGGGCACAGTGGGACCCCGCGTTCCGGCGCGGTAGAGCACCGAGAACTTCAGCTGGGCACCCGCCAGCGAGAAGCGCAGCGCGTCCTCGCTGGGCGGCGTCGCCGCGGTTTTCAGCTCGTCGTCCCGTTCGTCCGGCCCGTCGACAGCATCGTCCGCGTGCCGCACGATGACGGCCCCCGGGAGATCCTCACCGAGCACCGCCAGCAGCGCGGGTTCGCGATCCCGGTGAACGTTCGCCCGGCGAGCGACGAGCTCGCGGAGCCCAGCCTCGGGGAGGAGGTTTGAAAAGAACGGCGGGAGGTGGGTCTGGCTGCGGTGCACCTCATCCAGATGATCCTCGAAGTACTGGCCGAGGACTGACCTCCGGTCAGCGGCGAGGTACTGTGGCGTGAACGTGAACTCGACCCTGCCGTCACGTTCAGTGCGGATGACTCCAACCTCCAGGGAACCGAGCAGGACGCGTAGCTCCATCTCAATCTTCCTCGGACGTGAGCGCGGCGATCGATAGCCGGTCCGAGTGCTCCCATTCCGCGTGGCGGTCGACGAGACGCACCGTGGCTGCTTCGATGTCGTCGCGTCGGATCTTCAGAAACGCCACGCGGTCGCCTTTGCGTAGGGCGGCGAGGGACTCCCCGGAGATCGCTTGACTCGCCAGCGCGTGCGGAGACAGCCCGATACCGGTGTACGGAAGCTCGGGTTGTGGAGGTGAGGCAGCGAGGAGCAGCGACAACACCGACTCTTGCTTGGACGGCGGGTACAGGATGCGATTGCCGACCGACGAATACACGGCGGCTTCTTCGTCGGAGACGGTTGTCGGTCGATGGCCGATAATCGGCGGCGCCGGGTCGCCTTCGGAGTTGAGCAACGAAGCGATGTCGATCGGCTCTCCCGTGCGCAGGTCGTGCGGGCGAAGATCGACGAGCGCGATCACGGACAGCCGGGAGCGCGCGTGCCTCAGGTTGAACGCCGCGCCCGGGCTCCAGGCCGGCCGCGTCGTCGCGACGGTCATGAGTACGTTGCGCGCGGCCACCTCGTTGTCGGTCGCCGAGCGCACCGCTTCCAGCGCGGGCCGCATCCCCCTGCCGTCACCGCGGAGCTCCCCCGTGACGTTCCCTCGCCACAGCCACCGCGTGAGCAGGCGTCGGGCCCGCGTGGATGGGGTCGAGAAGCGATCGAAGTAGACGCTCAGGGCGGTCAGCGGGCTCAGATACGGCAACAACCGGAGATGAGGGATCCCCGCATCCTGTGCCAGGAACCCGAAGACGCGCTCCAGCGCCCTCTCCACCCGCGCGACGGCAGTGGGGACATCGATCCCCTCCAGTTGGCGCTGCAAGTCCCCGGATGGATCTCGGTGCTCGATCGCGAGCAAGCTGCGCAGGACGTGGTTCTCTTCCAGCTCGCCCTGTGACCGCGAGCGAAGCCGTTCGGCGACGTCGCGCAGGCTGATCGCGGGCTGCCGACCGGCCGGCGCATGCAGCGCATGGAAGATCTCGCTGACCGTCAGTTCCTTGCCGGTGGCATTGGTTCGTTCGAAGATCTCTCGAACGACCGTCTCATCCTCGACGGTCACGACGTATGCAGGGATCTCGTACTCCCGCAGCGCCTTGCCGACCCGGAATGCGAGCCGCACCTGTTCCTGGGTAAGTGCGGCCCGGTTGTCGTCGACCCAGGTCAGCAGGTCTTCCGAGTCCACCACGCGGTCCAGCGGCAAGTGCGTTGGAGGAACGCCGACGCGCCCTGGCCACAGGATCTCGGCCTTCACCAGGTCGAAGTACAGGTCGAACTTGTCACCCCGGGGCCCGTGCGCGAGCAACGTCGACACGAGCGACACGATGCGCTGCTGTCCGTCCACGACGTACCATGCGTTCTGCTCGCTGACCTCGAACGCGAGGTCGCCGAGTGTGACCCGATCGGCTGCTCCGGGCCTCGACCACAGCAAGAGGGTTCCGATCGGATAGCCGCGCCAGATGCTGTCGAGGAGCTTTCGCACGTCCTCGCGCTCCCACTTGAAATCGCGCTGGAAGGCGGGCACCCGGATGCGACCCGCGCGCGCATGGCTCAGCAACTCTTCGACGCGAAACGCGCGCGCTTCGGGCCGAGACTGTGCCATCGTTGGAACCGCCACCATAGGTCGTAACTGTACCTTGCCGTCCAGGCACCAGCACTCGCTGAACCGTGGCGCTGGGGGAGATCCAGGACGAGAGGTGCCGGCATCAGGCCGCGAGCTTCCACCAGCCGATCTTCAGGTAGTCGGCCTGCGGAAATCCGACCGGATGATCCGGCTCCGGCGGGATCTCGTGGTCCAGGGTGAAGCCCGGGCCGAGCGCCTCTCCCACGGTCCGGTGGAACTGCGCGCGCTCGATCCGGCTCGTGCAGCAGGCGGCGATCAGCGCGCCGCCGGGCCGGACCTGACGCGCGGCCGCGCGGTACAGCTTGCGATACGCGGCGAGCACCGACGGGACCTGAGCGGCCTGGCTGGTCATCGCAGGGGGATCGACGATCACCAGGTCGAACGGCGCGCCGGACTGCTCGGGCAGCCACGCGAACACGTCGGCGGTGACGAACGCGTGGCGCGCCGGATCGTCGACGTGGTGATGCGCGGCGAACGCCAGCGCGCGCTCCGAGGCGTCGACCTGCACGATCGCGGCGGCCCCGGCGCGCTCGGCGGCGCGGCCGAGCATGCCGGAGTACGCGAACAGGTTGAGCACGCGCGCACCGCCAAGCGGGGCCGCGGCGATCTCGCGCCGCAGGCCGCGCAGATCGAGGTACGCGCCGGTCTTCTGCCCGGCGGCGAGATCGATCGCGAGCGCGAGGCCGTCCTCGGTGATGTGCGCGACGTCGGGCGGCGCGCCGCGCAGCACGCGAGCCGGGCCGGCGGGCGTGCGCCGCAGGTGGGCAGGGCGGAGCAGGACGTGGCGCGCGGGGCCCACGACCGGGCTCGGTGGACCCGCCGCGAGCACCCGGGCGGCGTAGCGCGCCATCGCGTCGGCGCCGGTCGCGTAGCTGGTGACCACCAGCGTGTCGCCGAACCGATCGATGACCACGGCGGGGATCGCGTCGCCCTCGCCGTGGATCAGCCGGATCCCGTCGGTGCGGGGCGCGAGCGGCGCGCGGAGCGCGATCGCGGCGGCGATCCGGCCGCGCAGCCACGCGGCATCCGGCGGCGCCGCCCCGCGCCGCAGCATCCGGATCGCGATCGCGCCGCTCGCCTCGTAGAACCCGTGGCCGACGATCCGGTTGTGGCCGTCGACCAGCCGGAGCAGGTCGCCGTCGCGGAACACCGCCGCGGCCGAGCTGAGGTGGCTGCGGAAGACCCACGGATGGTGGAGCGCCGCGCCCACCGCCTCCTTGCGCAGCTGGTAGCGCCGCGGCTTCACGCGGTCCGCCGAGCGCCGTCGGGCCGCTGTCCGACCACGACCAGGTCGGCGCGGCCGGCCCCGATCGCGGCGTCGAGGTCGGGCAGGAGCGCGTCGCCGCACTCGATCGCGGTCGCGACGCCGAGCTCGTTGCGCAGCCGGTCCGCCAGCGGCGCGGCGGCGAGCCGAGCGCCGTGCGCGGCATCGCCCGGCGCCGAGACCCACAGCAGGTCGGCGCCGGCGCGCACCAGCTGCGCCGCATGGCCGAGCACCGCGGCGCGGGTCCTCGGGCTGTCGCGAACGGCCGCGGCGATCCAGCCTCCGGCACGCCAGGCCGCGCGTGCGGCGGTGACCGCGGCGGGCAGGTGCTCGAGCGCCTCGGGCGGCTCGGGTGCCTCGGGCAGCTCCGGCGTCGCGGGCGGGCCGGCAGGCGTCGGCCCATACGGGTCGAGCAGGACGGCATCGAAGCCCGCGCGCGCGGCGCGCTGCACGGCCGCCGCCAGCCGGTGTTCCGGGATCGACGCAACCGCCGGCAGCTCGAGCCGGGCGATGATCAGCGCGCCGCAATCGTGGACTCGATCCACGGCGCGCTGCCACGCGGCGGCGTCCTCGTCGCTGCCGAGCCCGGGCCCGGCGGCGCCCGGCGAGCCGGCCGCTCCGGTCGCGAGGCGCGCGGTCACAACCAGTCCGGCCCCGGACCGCGCGGCCTCGAGCAGCGCGGATGCCGCCATCGCCCCTCCGGCTGCGCCCGGCTCTCCGGCGACTGCGCGCGCGTCCACCGCGATCCGGTCGCGCGCGCGGCGGTCGCCGAGCACCAGCGGCAGCGCGGTCGGCGGCGGTGGCGGATCGCCGCCGACCCCGACCGACGCCGCGAGCAGGTGCTCGACCCCGCGCGCGAGGTGTGGATCGCGACGCGCCACCGACGCGTGCGACACCCGCAGGCTGCGGGTCATCAGGCTGTAGGTGAACTGCACCGGCGCCATCGCCAGGTAGCGCTCGGTGCCCTCGAACCACTCGAGGCTCGCCTGCGCCGCCGCCTGCAGCGCCTCGACCTCGGGCCGGCGCTTCGTCTCGTACCGCGCGAGCGCAACCTCGACGTC
>JBGQCL010000629.1:0-6332 GCA_041495365.1 Kofleriaceae bacterium
CCCCGCCCCGCCGGCAAAGCCGTCGGGGTCCCCACCCCCCGTCTCGCTTTGCTCGACGCTCACCAGCCGGGGCGCTTGCCGCGCGCGGGCGGCGGCGGCTCGGGCGCGGAGCCGATCGCGGTCGGCTCGACGGTCTCCGCGCCGAGCTGCATCACGTAGTCCTCGCCGGTGTCGTAGCTCGCGTCCTCGACCAGCGCGGCGTCGTCGTAGTCGCTGGGCGCGGCCGGGGCCGCGGCAGCGCGCGCAGGTCCGGGCCGGACGGCGGCCGGTGCGGGCGCGGCCGGCGCGGCGCGACCGCGCGACGCCGACGGCGACGGCGACGGCGACGGCGACGGTGCAGCCGCGGGCTGGTGCGCGACCGGCAGCCCCTGCCGGGTGCGCCAGACGGCGAGGGCGGCGACCAGGTCGTCATAGGAGATCATGGTGCGACCGTACCATGCTAGAAGCGCGGCGATGGCGATCCGGCTCCACCGGTCCCCGGTGCTTCCGTCCGACGGCTTCCTCCATGGCTTCCCCGAGCGCTCCGGCGGGGTATCGACCGGGGCGCGCGCCTCGCTCAACCTCGGCGTGAGCTGGGGCGACGACCGCGCGCTCGTCGAGGTCAACCGCCGCCGCCTCGCCGAGCATGCCGGCTACGATCCGGCCGCGGTACAGATGGCCCGCCACGTCCATGGCACCGACGTGTGGACGGTCGGCCGGCCGCTCGCCGACGACGCCACGTTCGACGGCCTGGTGTGCGACCGGCCGGGCGCGGTGCTCGCCGCGTTCGCCGCTGATTGCATCCCGATCCTGTTCGCCGAGCCCGCGGCGCGGGTGTGCGGCGCCGCGCACGCCGGCTGGCGCGGCACGGTCGCGGGGATCGCGCGCAACATGGTCGCCGCGATGCAAGCGCTCGGCGCGCGGGCCGACCGGATCCGGGTCGCGCTCGGCCCATCGATCGGGCCGTGCTGCTTCGAGGTCGGTCCCGAGGTCGTCGCCGCGTTCCGCGACGCGCTCGGCGACGTGCCCGGCCTCGTCGTGGCCGGGCCGCACAAGGACCACATCGATCTGCGGGTCGCGAGCCGGGCGTTCCTCGAGCGCGCCGGCGTCGCGCCGGATCACATCGACGACCGGCCGCCGTGCACGCGCTGCGAGCCCGAGCGGTTCTTCAGCTACCGCCGCGACGGCCGCGCCGGCGGCATTCACATGTCGTTCATCGGCCTGGTGTGAGATCGCCGCGCGGGACCGCGGGACCATGCCGTGACCCGGGTCAGCGGATCTGAAACACCCCGGTTGCGTGGGCCGTGAGCGTGACCTGCGCTGCGGTGCCCGTGAGCTCCACCGTCGCTCCGGCGATCGCGTAGAGCGCGTCGGCGTGGTGGGCTGCGAGCGCGAGCGAGACGCGCTGCGGTTCGGCGCCGAGATTGATCGCCACGAGGACGCGCTGGTCGCGGGTGCTGCGCACGAAGGCAAGCACCGGGCCGCTCTCGGACAGGAGCTGGAGCGAACCGTGCGCGAGCGCCGGCGAGCCATGCCGGGCGCGGATCAGCATCCGGTAGTGGGACAGCAGCGAGCCTGGATCGGCCGTCTGTGCGGCGATGCTGGCGTGGTCGCGGCCGGAAGCAAACGAGTACCAGGGGGTCCCGGTC
Source organism: Kofleriaceae bacterium (assembly GCA_041495365.1). GTDB lineage: Bacteria > Myxococcota_A > Polyangia > Haliangiales > Haliangiaceae > JABFXX01. The sequence continues at coordinate 1,629 of JBGQCL010000629.1, forward strand.
GTGAACCCACCGCCCGCGCTGGCGTCCCAGGGCATCGGGGTGCGCTTCGCCAGGTCGCCGTCCGCCTCGTTGCCGTTCTCGAGCCCGACCTCCTCGCCATAATAGAGCAACGGTGTTCCCGGCAAGGTGAGGAGCGCGGCGGCAGCGCTGCGCAGCTTCCCGGGGTCGCCTTGTAGCTCGGTCGCCAGCCGGCGCTGGTCGTGGTTGGTGAGAAACGGCACGTCGGTCGCGCCCGCGGGATAGCGCGCCTGCACGTCGCGCAGCGTCTCGACGATCCCGCGCGCCTCGCCGGTCCGGGCGCCCTCCACGAGGCGCTCGGCGAGCTTGAAGTCGAAGTTGAGCGGTAGCTCGTCACCGCCCGGAAGCTGGTCGGTCGAGCCATAGTACGTCGCGACGATCGGAGTCTCCGTCCAGGCCTCGCCGATCAGCACAGCGTCGGGCTTGGCCGCGCGGACGGCGGCGGCGAACTCCTTCCAGAACTGGTGCGTCTCGGGGCTGTCCGACTGGCCGTCTCCGGGTCCGGTCTCCACGAGGTGGCGTGCTGCATCGAGGCGAAAGCCGTCCACGCCGCGCGCGAGCCACAGCCTGGCGATCCGCTTGGCCTCGTCACGTACCGCGGGGGTGCGAAAGTTGAGATCCGGCATGCCGTCCCAGAACAGGCCGTAGAACCATGCGCCGTGGCTCTGGTGCCAGCTGCGGCCGTTCGCGTTCCACGGCTGCGCCCACCCCGGATCCGTCGCGCTCCACACGTACCAGTCCCGCCTGGGCGAGCTCGGTGACGACGCCGACTCCACGAACCACCGGTGCTTCGAGCTGGTGTGGTTGAGGACCAGATCGACGATGATCCGGATTCCGCGGCGATGGGCCTCCTCGAGCAGCCGCGTGAAGTCCGCGTTGGTCCCGTAGTCGGGATTGATCGTCTCGTAGTCGGTCGTGTCGTATCCGTGATAGCTCGGCGACGCGAACACCGGCATCAGCCACAGCGCGTCGACGCCCAGATCGGTGGTGGTCGCCGGGTCTCCGTCGTTCAGGTAATCGAGTCGCGCGATGAGGCCCTGGAGATCGCCCTTGCCGTCTCCGTTCGAATCCTGGAAGCTGCGCACGAAGACCTCGTAGAACACGGCGCCCGGCGCCCAGCCCCCGAGCTCGTGGCCGGAGCTCGCGGACGGCGTGCCGGCCGGTGCTCCCGGCTGCGGTGCGCGAGGCCCGGCGCAGGCAGCGAGGGCGGCGAGGCAGATCGCGAAGCGAGTGGTGCGCATCGCGATGTCTTACCGCATCGCGATGATGCCATGCCACCGGCGATGCCCGCGCCGGTGCCCGGGCCGGTCCCGGACCGCTGTCGGAATCCGGATGATCAGGTCGCGGCGGTCATGGCTCTCTCGCCGGGTCGCCGTACAGCTGATCGACCAGATCGCGCCGCCTCGCCAGGACCGCCCGCTGGTTGATCGTGCCCTTGTCGGTGAGCTCTCCGGCGTCGAGCGACGGCGGCTCGGTCAGGATCAGCGCGCGCGCGATGCGATCGGAGCTGCCCGTGCTCTCGAAGCAGGCCAGGCGCTGCCGGAACGCCTCCGGCGAGAACCCGGCGGCCGGAACCACCAGGATCGCGAGCTCGCTGCGTCCCTCGCCGGCGATGACCACGTCCTGCACCAGCGGCGCGAGATGGCCGAGCAGGCGCGCCCGCAGCGGCCCGACGTGCACCCACGTTCCGGTCGACAGCTTGAAGTCCTCCGACATCCGGCCGCGAAACAGCAGGCCGCGCGCCGGGTCGCCGTCCGCGAACACGAACGTGTCGCCGAGCCGGTAGTAGCCCTCGTCGTCGAACGCCCGGCGCGTCAGCTCGGGCTGCCGCCAGTACCCGGGCGCGATGTTGGGGCCCTTGAGCCGCGCCTCGTACTTGCCCTCGGCCGGCACCAGCTTCACCTCGACCCCCGGCGGCGGCAAGCCGACATTGCTGGCGTCGTCGGTCGGCCACATGCGGCCCATCGCATAGGGCGCCGTCTCGGTCGAGCCCAGGCCGGTGAGGAACAGGACCTCCTCGCCCACGGTGGTCCGGCCGAGCTCGCGGTACGCGTCGAACACCGGCTGCGCCAGCCCGGCGCCGGCGAACCACAGGACCTTGAGGCGCCGGAAGAACGTCTGGCGCAGCCGGGAGTCGGCGCGCAGAAACGGCAGCAGCGCCTCGAAGCCGCGCGGGACGTTGAAGTACCAGCTGGGCGAGATCTCGCCGAGGTTGCGCACCGTGGCCTCGATCGCGCCGGGCACCGGCCGGCCCTCGTCGATGTAGTAGGTGCCGCCGTTGTAGAGCACCAGGCCGAAGTCGTGGTTGCCGGCCGCGGTGTGATGCCAGGGCGCCCAGTCGACGATCACCGGCGGCTCGTCGCGAAAGTACGCCAGCATGGTGCGGATCATCTCCTGGTTCGAGCACCACATGCGCTGGGTGTTGATCACCGCCTTGGGATCGCCCGTCGATCCGGACGTGAACAGGAACTTGGCGATCGTGTCGCCGGTGACCGCGTCGCGCGCCGCGTCGACCGCGCTCGACGGCGGGGCCGCGAGCAGGCGACCGAAGTCAGCCTCGCAGCAGACCTCGACGCCCGCCGGCACCGCCGCCGCGATCGCCCGCGCGAACGCCGCGCGATCCGATGCGTAGACCAGCCCCGGCGTGAGCAACGCCAGGATCGCGCGCAGCTTGCCGTGATCGGAGGACACCAGCGAGTACGCGGGTGAGATCGGCGCATAGGCGATGCCGGCGTAGAGCGCACCCAGCTCGAGCAGCGCATGCTCGATGTCGTTTCCGGACAGCACCGCCACCGGGCGCTCGGCGGACAGCTTGCGGGCCAGCAGCGCTCCGGCGATGCGGCGGGCGCCGTCGCGGGCAGCGCCATAGCGGATCGTGCGCCAGCCGCCCCCGCCGCCGGCTCGCTGCGCGAACAGCACGCGATCCGGGTCGCACGCCGCGAAGTGGTCCAGCCGGTCGGTGATCCGCGGTGGAAACGGCCCCAGCGGGTGGGGCGAGCGCAGGACGACGGCGCCGTCGGGCCGACGGATCACGTCGACCTCGGTGGGTCCGAGCGAGACCGGGCGATGGCGCGACGTCACCGGCGGTACTCTAGAGCACGTGGCCCCCTGGGCGCCTGGCCTGGAGGCGGCGACACCGTGCCGGGCAGCGGCCCGCCCTGGTAGTGCGGCGCCGATGACCCGCTCACACCGCCGACCCGGCCGCCGGCAATGGCAACGAACGCCAGGGCCCGGGGCGGGCCCGCAGCCGGCCATCGCGAACCCCCGGTAACCCAACGACACCGGGTGCAGGCGGCGCGCGTGGTCTCGCCGACTCGCGGGATCCCCGTCACATCGTGACCGGCCCGGCTCTACCTGCCGGGAGGTCCCATGAAGCTTCTTGTCTCGTCCCTGGTCGTCTCGTCGTTCGGGTTCGCCGCCTGTGTGGTGCCCGAGGAGTCCCCCGCGCTCGATGATACCGAGCAGGCGGTCACGACGCCGTTCGTCACCGCTTCCACCTGCGCGTCGGGCTCGTGTCCGAACCTGGTGATCTCGGGCACCGGCGCGAGCGTCTGCTTCTTCACCGAGATCGATGGCGATCTGGCCCACGGCGGCAGCGCGCGCATCCACAAGGGATTCGGGTCGGTCTGGTTCCTCGACCTCTTCAGTCCGAGCAACAACAACCTCCGGGTCGTGACGGCGTGCATCAACCTGCGTGGCCTGAATCCACAGACGCTGGTGAACTGGTCGAGCCAGTCCCAGGCCGAGCCGGTCTATCACGGCACCGCGAATAGCCGGTGTTTCCTGTCGGAGGTCACCGCGAACAACACGTCGGCGTTCCTGGGATTCGACACCAGCTTCTTCATCGCGAATCAGCAACCGGGGCCGTACGACTACGGCGTCCTCGGGGTGTTCCCATCGGGGGCAAACGTGACGATCGGAATGGAATGCTTCGGCACGCCCAGCTTGCTGGCGGGTCTGGCGTACGGCAACGGCACGCCGAACAAGGTCAACGGCGTGCTCGTGACCAACGACACCGCGCAGAACATCGTGTGCGGACTCACCGGTCTCGGCGGCGTGTTCTCGACCCCGAGCACCAGCGAAGGGGTCCGGACCTATCGGTCGGGGACGACCTGGGGCTGGGAAGCGAATGCCTGGAAGGGCATCTGGGGCCAGTGCGTGCAATAGGGCGGCCATCCGCGGGCGTCCCACTCCCGGTGCCAGGGGCCGCAAATATCGGCCCGTCACCGCCCGCGCCGCGGATCGCCGCCGCTAGGATGCCTGGCATGATGATGCGTGGTTCCTGGATGGTGGTGTTGATCGTGGCGGCGTGCGGCGGTGGCAGCAACGGCACGGGCCAGCTCCCCGATGCGCCGCCGGCTCCCGACGCGGCGATCGACGGCAATGCGAGCACGCCGGTCACGGTGACCGTGACCAGCGGCGGCGCGCCGAGCTCCGGCGTGCACGTGTACTTCCTCGCCGCCGACGGCACGCTGGTCAAGACGGTGGACACCGGGGCCGACGGCACCGCCAGCGCGGTGGTGGCGGCCGGCGGCTCGGTGACCGTCCTGGATCCATTCCCGCTGCTGGATGTCACGGCGGTCGGAAACGACACGCTGGTGACCTTCATGGCGGTCAAGCCGGGTGATCACCTGAAGCTGAGCAACTCGGATCGCGCATCGGTCAGCGTCGCGCTGAGTGTCCCCA
>JBGQCL010000630.1:0-6332 GCA_041495365.1 Kofleriaceae bacterium
AAGAGCGGCGCCAAGGACGCGACCCCACGGGTGTCCACCACCGATCCCGACGCCCGCGTCATGAAGATGCCCGACGGTGGCTTCCGCCCGGCCTTCAACGTCCAGCTCGCCACCACCACGGACGCCGCTCGCGCCATCGTCGGCGTCAGCGTCACCAACCGCGGCTCCGACCAAGGCCAAGCCACCCCCATGCTCGAACAGATCGAGGCCCGCACTGGGGTGCGCCCCACCGAGCTGCTCGTCGATGGTGGCTATCCCAGTCATGACGCCATCGATCAGGCCACCGCCGCGGGCGTGACCCTCTACGCGCCGGTGCCCAGGCCGCGCAACAAGGCGTCCGAGACGCCCAAGCAACCACCGATCGACCCTCATCTGCCCAAGCCCGGCGACAGCGACGCCGTCGCCGCCTGGCGCGTCCGCATCGGCACCGACGACGCCAAGCAGATCTACCAGCAGCGCGCGGCGACCGCCGAGACGGTGAACGCCGACGCCAAGGCCCATCGCGGCATGGCCGCCACCGTGTTGCGCGGCCTCGACAAGGTCACCGGCGGCGCCTGTCTGTTCGCCCTCACCTACAACATCCTGCGCTTCCTCACCGTGAGCGCGTAGCGACTCTCACACTCACCCTCGACCGATCGTCATCCGGCTGGTGCGCCGCAACCGACCCGCGCCGGCCTCACCACTTCATCCCGGGTCGCCAGCGACGAAGCTCTGCCCGGCGCGCTCGCAGCCGACCCGCGGCCGCCGCCTCATCGACATCGCCGTCACCGCCGACTTGCGGTCCCGGTGCGGCGCCGCGAACCGTGCCCAAGCTCTGAGGCGTCCGATCCGAGCTACGGCACCGCGCGATGCACCGCCGCCATGGGAAGCGGACCTGGAACACGGTCGGTCATGATTCCTTGAGGCCGTACTCGGGAACGCCGGCCTCGTTGCCGTAATACTTGTACGGCAGGAACTTGCCGGACATCGAGATCTTGACCCGGTCGCCCTTGGGGCTGGGCAGGCGCTCGATCTCGACGTCGAAGTCGATCGCCGACATGATGCCGTCGCCGAACTCCTCCTCGATCAGCGCCTTCCAGGCCGGACCGTTGACTATCACGAGCTCGTACAGCCGGTAGAGCAGCGGATCGCTCGGCGGCATCGGGCTGCCGCGGTGCGGCACCTCGTTCAGCATCCGCTCCTCGCTCGGCGACAGCCCGAACAGCGCCGCGGCCTTGCGGGCGAGCGGCTTGACCAGCTTCATCTGGCCGAGCAGCGCACCGACCACCAGCACCGGCGATACGCCGCCGATCTGCGTGGTGATGTGGCTCCAGGTCCAGCCGTTGTCACGCTTGATATCGAGAATCTTCTCGGTGAGCTGTTCGCGTTTCATGTCGATCTCCCGCGGCGCAGCGTACGTGACGCGGCGCATCGCCGTCACGATCATCTAGATGTCGGGCGAGCCGAGACATCGTCGCTGTCGCGCGTGTATGGTCCGCGGCATGCGAACCTCGCTTGCGCTCGCCGTTGCTCCACTGATCCTGTCGGTCGCAGTCGCCCCGGTCGCCCCGGCGCCGAAGATCACCGTCCTCAAGGCCGCTCGCCTGTTCGATGGCAAGTCGGATCAGGTCGTGTCGCCCGGCGTGGTGGTGGTCCAGGACGGCAAGATCACGGCCGCGGGAACCAGGGTCCAGGAGCCGGCCGGGGCCGAGGTCATCGATCTCGGCAACGCGACGCTGATCCCCGGGCTGATCGACGCCCATACCCACCTGACCGGCGAGAGCAGCGCGGACTGGAAGAAGGACGAGCTCGACCGGTTCAAGAAGCCGATCCCGCAGGTCGCGATCGAGACCACCGAGTACGCGCGCCGGACCCTGATGGCCGGGTTCACCACCGTGCGCGATCTCGGCTCGGGGAACCTGCTCGACATCGGCCTGCGCAACGCGATCAACGAGGGCGTCGTCCCGGGGCCGCGCATGCTGGTCTCGGTCCACGCGGTGTCGGCGCGCGGCGGGCACTGCGACGACACCGCCGGGTACCGGCCGGATCTGCTCAAGGAGCCCGGCCCCGAGGACGGCGTCGCCGACGGTCCCGATCAGGTGCGCGCCGCGGTCCGGTACAACGCCAAGCACGGCGCCGACGTGATCAAGGTCTGCGCGTCGGGCGGCGTGCTGTCGCTCGCCGACAAGGTCGACTCGCCGCAGCTGACCCAGGCCGAGCTCGACGCGCTGGTCGACGAGGCCCACGCGCTCGGCCGCCGGACCGCGGCCCACGCCCACGGCGCCGAGGCCGCCAAGCGCGCGATCCGGGCCGGCATCGACTCGATCGAGCACGGCTCGTTCCTCGACGACCAGGCGCTCGATCTGATGAAGCAGAAGGGCACGTACTTCATCTTCACGCCGGTGCTGTGCCTGAACGAGCGGCTGAAGAAGGCGGGCGCGCCGGCCAACGTGGTCGGCAAGGCCACGGCGGCCACCGCGGCCGCGGACGCGACGTTCAAGCGCGCGCTCGCCCGCGGCGTGAAGCTCGGTTTCGGCTCGGATGCCGCGGTGTGCCCGCACGGCTCGCAGGTCCTGCAGTTCGCCGACATGGTGCGGCTCGGGATGAAGCCGCTCGCCGCGCTTCGCGCCGCGACCTCGAGCGACGCGCAGCTGCTCGGACGCGACGACCTCGGCACGCTGGAGCCCGGCAAGCTCGCCGACGTCGTCGGCGTGCCCGGCGATCCATCGCGCGACATCACGGTGGTCGAGAAGGTGTTCTTCGTGATGAAGGACGGTGTGGTCTACCGCAACGACGCCCGGCGCTGACCGCGGCCGCGGCGTGGGCGAGCGCTGTGATGGCGCTCGCAGACCGCGCCGCAACCGGGCGCGGCCGTGTGACATCCACCGCGCCGTCGCGGCAGACGCGTTGCGTGCGCCCCTCGGCTGGGCGACGCTTGCCGGCGTGAAGCTCGTCGCGATCCTCCCCCTCGCGGCCGCGGCCGGGTGTGGTCGGCTCGGGTTCGGCTCCAGCGGCGGCCCCGACGCCGGCCCGACGGTGAGCCCGCCGGTCGGCGTCGCGGCCGGCGACCAGTTCAGCTGCGCGCTGCGGCCCGACGCCACCGTGTGGTGCTGGGGCGACGATCGCCGCGGCCAGCTCGGCGACGGCCAGCTGGTGCCGCGCGCCACCGCGGCGCCGGTCAGCGGGGTGACCGGTGCCGTCGAGGTCGCAGCCGGCCTGGAGCACGCCTGCGCCCGGCTCACCGACGGCAGCGTCCTGTGCTGGGGCCGCAACGACCACGGCCAGCTCGGCGACCTGACCCAGGTGCAGCGCACCGCGCCGGTGGCGGTCGCCAGGCTGCCGGGCCCCGCCACGGCGATCGCGCTCGGCGGCGTGCACTCGTGCGCCGTGGTGGGCGGCGCGGCGTGGTGCTGGGGCGGCAACCCCGACGGTGAGATCGGCATCGCGCCATCGCCGTCGGTCGTGGTGCCGACCCAGGCGCTCGACCAGGTCACCGCGGTCGCGGCCGGCCAGTCGCACACCTGCGCGCTGCGCAGCGACGCCAGCGTGTGGTGCTGGGGGCTCAACAGCCGCAGCCAGCTCGGCGATGGCACGACGGCGGCGCACGGGCCGCGCGCCGTCCCGGGCGTGACCGCGACCGCGATCGGCGTGGGGTACCTGCACAGCTGCGCGCTGGTCGACGGCGGCCGCTACAGCTGCTGGGGCGCGAACGCCAACGGCGAGCTCGGCGACAACACGACCAAGCCGGGCGGCACGCCGGCGACCGCATCGACCCTGACCGGGCTCGTCGCGATCGACGGCGGCCAGGCCCACACCTGCGGCCTGCTCGCCGATCACTCGATGATGTGCTGGGGGATCGGCTCCGACGGCGAGCTCGGCAACAACGACGTCGACGCGGTCAAGCTGCCGATCGCGTCGGCGCCCGGCCCGTTCGCGGCGCTGGCGACCGGCCGCCAGCACACCTGCGCGGTCCTCGCGGACGGCTCGGTCGCGTGCTGGGGCCGCGGCGCAGCCGGCCAGATCGCCGGCGGGATCCTCGCGACGTGGTCGCCCCGGCGCGTGATGCTGCCCGGCGCGGCGACCACCCTCGAGGTCGGCGGCAGCCACGCGTGCGCCCTGATCGGCGGCGTCCCGTACTGCTGGGGGGACGACCACAACGGCCAGCTCGGCGACGGCAGCGGCCAGCCGGCGATGCCGGCGCCGAGCCGGGTCGGGCTGACCGGCGTCACGCGGATCACCACCGGCGCCAACCATACCTGCGCGATCGCGAACGCGATGGCCTACTGCTGGGGCAACAACGACAGCGGCCAGCTCGGCGACGGCACCACGACGCCGCGCGCGACCCCCGCGGTGGTGCCGGTGCTGGCCGGCGTCACCGCGATCGCCGCCGGCGAGCAGTACACCTGCGCGATCAACGGCATGGCGACGTCGTGCTGGGGCGATGACACCGACGGCCAGCTCGGCGACGGCGGCGGCTCGGCGGATCAGCGCTCGCCGGTCGTCGTGGCCGGCGTGACCGGCGCGACCGACGTCACGGCCGGCCGCTCGCACGCGTGCGCGGTCCTGCCCGCCGGCCCGGTGTGCTGGGGAGCAAACCTCAACGGCGAGATCGGCAACGATCGGACCCAGGCGATCGAGACCCCGGCGGCGATCACGGTCGCGGCGATCACCGAGCTGTCCGGCGGCGATGTCCACACCTGCGGCCGCGCCGGCGCGACGCCGTACTGCTGGGGCAGCAACGGCGACGGCGAGCTCGGCGACGGCACCACCGCGCAGCGCCCCGTGCCGACCCCGGTCGCCATGCTCCAGAATGTCACCGCGATCGAGGCCGGCTACAACCACAGCTGCGCGACCGACCTGACCGGGGCGTACTGCTGGGGCCTCAACGAGCTCGGCGAGATCGGCGACGGCACGACGACCCAGCGCAAGAAGCCCGTCGCGATCCCCGGCCTGAGCTCGAGCGCCCGGCTCGCGGCGGGCGACGCGTTCACCTGCGCGCTCGACGGCGGCGCGGTGTCGTGCTGGGGCGACAACACGCGCGGCCAGCTCGGCATCGGCGCGCTGAGCCGCTCGCTGGTCCCGGTCGAGGTCGCGTTCCCCTGACCGTCACCGCGCGAGCGCGGCGCGCGCCTGCGCGATGTCGCGTCCGATCTGGCCGACCAGGGCCTCGACCGAGTCGAACTTCTGCTCGTCGCGCAGGCGGGCGATGAACGTGGTCCGGACCCGCCGGTCGTAGAGCTCGCCGGTCCAGTCGAGCACGTGGACCTCGAGCACCAGGCCGCCGTCGTCGACGAACGTCGGGTTGGTGCCCAGGCTCGCCACCGCCGGCATCGCCGGGCCGCCCTCGACGCCGAGCGTCACCGCGTAGATCCCGGGCGCGATCGCGAGCTCGACCTCGGGGACGATGTTCGCGGTCGGCACGCCGATCGCCCGGCCGCGCTCGGCGCCGTGCACGACCACCCCGTCGACGTCCCACGGCCGGCCGAGCATGCGCTCGGCGCGCGCGAGCTCGCCGGCGCGGAGGTGGCCGCGGATCTTGGTCGACGCCGCGATCTCGCCATCGACCCTGACCGCCGGGACGATCGCGACCTCGATGCCGGCGTCGACGCCGTGCGCGCGCAGCGCCTCGGCCGTGCCGGTCCGGCCCTGGCCGAACCGGAAGTCGTAGCCGACGATGATCGCGCGGGCGCGCAGCGCGAGGATCACGACGTCATCGACGAACGCGTCGGGCGCGATGTCGGCGAGCTCGCGGGTGAACGGCTCGACCACGACGGCGTCGACCCCGGCGTCCGCGAGCAGCTCGATCCGGCGTTCGATCGAGGTCAGCAGCTGCGGGGCGCGCGCCGGGGCGAGCAGCGTCGACGGGTGCGGATCGAAGGTCAGCGCGACGGTCAGCGCGTCGCCGGCGGCGGCGAGCTCGCGCGCCCGGGCGATCAGCGCGCGGTGGCCGAGGTGCACGCCATCGAAGTTGCCGATCGCGATCGCGGCGCCGCGCCACGCCGGCGCGTTGTGATGGCCGTACACGACCTGCATGGCAACACGTTAGCGCGAAGCCTGGCCAATGTGCGGGGCCGGGGCCGGGGCCGGTGTGCGGTGGGCGAGCGCGGTCCACGCCGGAGGCACGAGCGCGAGCGCACCGATCGTCGCGCCGGTGATCGCCTGACCCGACGCGAGCCGGATCATCGCCGCGAGCCGGCCGATCGCCAGCCCGGCGAGCAGCGCGGCGAGCCCGATCGTCGCCGGGCCGACCGCGGCCGCGCGCAGATCGACCCCGATCGCGCCGGCGACCGCCGCCGCGAGCGCGAGCTCGGCCCACCGGGCGCGCACCAGCGCGGCGAGCCCGGCGAGCGCGG
>JBGQCL010000631.1:0-6309 GCA_041495365.1 Kofleriaceae bacterium
ACCAGCGCCAGCGCGCCGATGCCCGACCTACTCCCAGGACTTGACGTCGTCCGAGGTTCCTTCCTCGCCGTCTTCACCGCGCGAGAGGAAGGCGATCCCCGTGGCTTCCGCCGGCAGATTGGCTCCGCACAGCATCTTCACCGGCCGACCCCACAGGTCGTCCAACTCGGTGCCGGCGAGGTATTCCTTGAGCTCGGAGATGCTGCCCGGGCAGGACTTGCCGGGGTGCGCCGCCTTCCACAGCGGGAACGCGACGGTGGCGTACGTCGACATCTTGAGCTTCGTCATGTTGACCTTGTAGGCGGACAGTGCAGAGGTCGAATCGGTGCTCTGGCCCGGGCTCGGTCTCTCGGTTCTGCGGTTCGGCTTCTCCTCGTCGAGGAACGCGGGGCGCTTCAGCGTTCCGCATGCGAACATCGCCCGAAGTACCTTGGCCTTGTCGATCATCGCCAGGAGCGGCTTGCCGGCGTAGTCGTCAAGGTCGACGAACGTGTCCTGGAGCGCCCAACCGTCCTTGGCGCACACGCTGATCGTGTCGCCAAACACGATGTGGATGAACCCAGCACCGACGATGACCGCGATGATGAACGCGACCGTAGCAGCCCACGAGATGACCGACCGAAGCGGTACCATCCGCTCCGGCGGGGCTGGATTCTCTTGCGCGGATGTTGGATCGGCCATCTTTCGAGCGTACGCCAGCCCCAGCCCAGCTGCGAACGCTGGCTGACCGGCGCCGCACCGTGCGGCGGCGACGCGTCGGGTCGCCCGGCGGACCGCCCGAGGCAACCTCGAGCAGAACGCGTGCACGTGCCCTGACCACGAGGATCGGGGCGTTCGCTGTAAGCACATCTGGGCGGTCATGATCCTCCGCACCGAGGTCGAGCTGCCCGACGGCACGACGGTCGTGACGGAGAAGCGCGAACAACACCCGCCGCGGCGATCGGCCCCTGAGCCCGGCGCCTCAGGGGCCGATCTTCGACGGAGCTACGTCCGAGCCCACGGATCGAATCTGGGCACCGTGGGCCTGATGGCGGTCGGGCCCAATCCTCGGTTGAAGCATCGCACGTATGGCCTCATCCCGAGGACCAGGTACGCCGCCAGCGTGTGGTGCCCGTTGGAGACCCACATGTCTCCGCGCCCGAGTTCGGGTGCATCTACCGTGGTGACGTAAGGACTTTCCCATCGATAGATCAGCCGCTTCTTTGCTTCGACCGCGTCGAGCCATACACGGTCCTGGGTGGTGTGAAACCGCGCGCCCGAGACCGCATACCCGAACCATTCCCGGCTCGGGTCCAGCGCAACCGACCAGGAGCGCGGATCGTGGATCCGAACTCCGAGCTTCGACAGGTAGTCGTAGTGACGCGTCACCGACGGTGAGCCTAGCAAGACCCTCTGACGTCCTCGTCCGTGGTGCCGATCCCGGGGCGCCGATCCCGCCGGACCTTTGATCATCAGTCGAACCCTTTTCGTGTCGCGGCGAGCCGATATTTCGGGCCGCCGTTGATCGAGCGTTGCATCTCGGCGCGCAGTGACCGGAGTTCTTGGAGTTCACCGCGGTGACGCGCACTGCGCTTCCCCGTCGCCAGTTCGGTGATTGCGGTGTCGATCTTTTCTAGGTCCGCTTGGGTCCATGCCATGGGCCGATTCCGATCACGTCACGGCGTGACTGTCAACGCTGGTGAAGCAACCGCCTGCTGAACTCGCACCTCGGGTGAGATCCCGAGACACCCCGCCGCGCGTCACCTCGGCTTGTGCTTACATTCCGGACACAGATCGGTGCGCGCTCCGTTGTCGCCGATCGTCGTGTCCCAGCCGCCATCCGGCGCCGAGCTGGCAAGCATCTCAACCGGCCACTGTTTGCCGATGTTGAACTTCGCGTCGCAGCCGTCGCACTCGACGTATCCCGTTCCTCGTGTTGCGCTCATTGTCGCTCTCCTTTTCGCCTCAACCGAGGCCGCAGGAACGACCCTATGCCCGGCCTCGTCGTCTTGTCCCCGCTTTGGGAGTGATCCCCGATCCTATTGACATGGCTATCCTGGCGCAGCTGCACGTTTTTTGGACGTTTCCGCCCCGGGATCTCCCCGCAGCCGCCGATCCCGCCGATCCCGCTGGCCTCGATCGCCCATCAGTTTTCCTCAATCGACGACGCCACGTTCGGCGGATGCGCGGATGCAGTTTCGGCGTCGGCGTCGATGAAGAAAGAAATTCGGTACCGGTACTTAGCAATCTTCACCGGCGACGCCCCATGGAGACAGCCACCGAGCATGGCGAGAGCCGCCACGATGGCCTTGTTCAGTTCGACTCCCCGCTCATATGTTGCGGCTTCGCATCGGAAGACGTGAGAACCATCTTGCCAATGCGCCTCGCCGGCGATCCAGTCGCCCGGTTGCGTAAGCAGCGCCTCGATGGTTCGACGGATCTCGACCACGCGGTCGAGCTGCCGGCTGGCTTCGTCTGCGCGATCGCGTGCCTCGTTCTTCTTGTCGCCCATCCCTGTCATCCTAGCCACCGCCCATGGCCCTGTCGCAGGAGTGGACAAGGGCGATCCTTCCCCCGCGAGCAGATCCCGCCCCGAGCAGATCCCGCCTCATCCCGCTGCACTCCCGCAGCTGCCTCCAAAATGAGAACGGCTGCCTCTGAATTGGGGGTCCGGGGAGGATTGGGAGGCAAAGCCCCGCCGCGACCGCCGGGCGCTCGACCAGGTCGCCGCCGGCGACGCCCCGCCGCCGCCGCTCGCTGCCGCCCGGCCGGGCCCGCCGCCGCCGCGATCGCCGAGCGCTCGACCAAGTCGATGTCGGCGACGCGCCCGCCAGCGCGAGCAGCTCGCCTTCGGTCGCCGGCGCAATCGCCTAGCTCGGGGTCCCAGGAGCAACGGCGCAGGAGTTACGGTAGGTGACGCAGGCGAGTCATGAGAATTCAACTCACAACACGCGCCCTGGCAGGATAATCGTCTGAAATCGCGTAGATATACTGGCAAGTCCTGCCTGAGATTTGAACCTACCGCCATCGCGGATCGGCGAGGTCTCGCCTCCCGCATCGGCGGCGCGGCGCCTAGTGGCTGAAACAGCGGAAGCAGAGCTGCCGGCCGCCGGTGTAGCCGGCGATCGCCGGCGGGACGGTGGGGCGCAGTGCGCCGACGACGAGGCCGCGCAAGCGATCCGGCGGCCATGGTCCTGCGCGGCTACGCTGACCTCAAGGAGCGCAAGCTGTTCGATGGGTGTTCACCGATCTGTGGCCGGAGGAACGCGAGCTGCTGTATCAGGCGCGCGAAGGCACAAGACGACCAGCGACCTGCGGCACGAACTCGGCCACAAACTTCGGCGCCGAGCACGTTCCCGACGAGGACACGCTGACGCACGATGCGTACCCCGCGCATGCGGCGAGGTTCGATCCGTACAGTGGCGAGCTGATCCTGGCGGGCTTCGACCGGTGGTTGCGCCGCGGGCAACTCGCCGCGACTGCCCCCGCGCCCGGCGCGCAACCATTCGCCAGGGTCGCGACGCGGCTCGTGATCAACGCCAACTATTCTTGCCGGCAAAAATAATCGTCGCTGATCACGCGTGTCGATCGCTCGCTACTGATGCTGCTGGCCGCGCAGCGCCGCGAACCGCTCGTCGAGCTGCGCCGGGTCAGGAACCGGTCGTCGCCCGCGAGCAGCGTGCAGGTATGGCGCGCGAGCAGCTGGCCGCGCTGCACGGCTGCCGAGCGTGAAGCCGTCGAGCAGGTAGCTCGTGACGAAGCCGACCGCGAGGCTGTCACTCGCCCCGTTGCTGTCGACCACCGGCCGGTCGTGCGCGACCGGGCCGAACCAGCGGACCCGTAGGCGGCGCCGCGCGCGCCCATGCCGACCACGCAGATCGCGCGCGGGTTGCGTCGGCGATACGCGGCGATCACGGGCGCCGGATCAGGATGGTTGACGCCGGACAGCAGCAGGATATCAGCGAGCTCCGTCGCCGCTCGAAATCTGGTGTCACTTCTTGGCATAAGAACCTGAGCACCAAGCACCCCGTCGGCGTTGGTGCAGCTTGGTCACCGTCGAGCGCGGTGTGAACGCCCACACAGGGCGCTCGCGCATTCACACCAGCACCCATCGGCTGGTGATTGCTCGCGCCGGGGCTGCATGACCACGACGGCAACAACGATCGCTTCATCATCACCAAGGAGACCCCATGAATCTTCAACGACTTCGGACCGTCCTCGGCAAGGGCAACCAGCACCTCGGCGACATCGTGTTCTGGCAGCTCGCCGACGCCCGCGTCGATCGGTCGACGCTCGAGTCGCTCTGGCGCGACGCGGGCCTCGATGCCTCGTTGCTCCCTGAGGAGCCCACCGCTGAGCGCGCGCTCAAGCAGGCCGTGCGCGAGGCCCAGGTCGGCCAGCGGGACCGGCTGATCCGACTCGGGCTCGACAGCGAGGCCGAGATTGTCTTCGCCATCGTTCGCGAGAACCGCGACGACGCGGGCAACGTGACGTACGTGCAGGAAGCCCGCGTGCGTCTCGAGCGCGCGAGCGAGGCGCTCACCAGCGACATGGCCTCCCACGACATCGTCCGGGCCGTGCTCACCGGGTTCCGCACGCTGCGGACCACGCACCCGGCCGACGACATCAGGCGCGCGATCGTGAAGACGCTCGGCAAGCGGGCGGCGGTGACGCTGCGTGACGGCGGCGGCATCTACTGGGTGCCGTCGGTCTATGCCGCCGAGCTGCGGCGCCTTCAAGGTGCCGTCGAGAAGATCGGGACCTCCCGGTTCCATGTCCTGCCCGTGCACGAGAGCCAGGACGCCAACCGCGCGCTCGGCGCGATCGCGACGGCGTCGCTCGAGGCGGAGCTGGCGCAGCTCCAGGCCGAGATCGCGGCGTTCATGTCGATACCGCCCGAGCGGACCTCGACCTTGACCCGCCGGCTCGAGGCGTTCGCGGCGTTGCGCGAGCGCGCCAAGCTCTACCGGGGCGTCCTCGCGATCACGGTGACAGATCTCGACCGGCAACTCGACCAGATGTCGGCGACGGTCGAGGGAATGATCAACCAGAAGGCCGCGTAGCCACCACGTCACCGTCAACCACATGGAGGGCGATCTCGGAAACGAGGTCGCCCTTCGCCTTTCCGGAGGTTCTTCAATGCACAAGCAGATCAATCAGCTGCGCGCCAACCTGATGGCGCAGTTTCCCGAGCGCAAGGACGTCATCGACGGCTCCCTCGCGGCGGTGCTCGCCAGGGAGCACGTGCTCCTGATCGGCCCGCCGGGCACCGCGAAGTCGGCGCTTGTCCGCTGCCTCGCGCAGGTGTTCGGCGGCAGCTACTTCGAGCGGCTGCTCACCAAGTTCTCGACGCCCGAGGAGCTGTTCGGCCCGATCAGCCTCCAGGCGCTGGCGCAGGACCGCTTCGTCCGGATCACCGCCGGCAAGCTGCCCGAGGCCGAGTTCGCTTTCGTCGACGAGATTTTCAAATCCAACAGCGCGGTTCTGAATTCCCTCCTTTCCATCGTCAACGAGCGGCTGTTCCATAACGACTCGCCGATTCATTGCCCGCTCGTGTCGCTGTTCGGCGCGTCGAACGAGCTGCCCGACGGCAAGGAGCTGGAAGCGCTGTTCGACCGCTTCTTGCTCCGGTTCGACGTCGGGTACCTGCTCGTCGCGTCGAACCTGCGTGGCGTGCTCGTCGGGCCCGATCCGGCGATCACCGCGAAGCTCACGATGGACGACCTCCGCCGGGCGCAGGCCGAGGTCGCGTCGGTCAAGATCACGGACGATACGGTCGACGCATTGTTGTCGATCCGCGACGCGTGCCGGGGCGAAGGCATCATCGCGAGCGATCGCCGGTGGAAGAAGGCACTGAAGCTCGTGAAGTCTTCGGCGTGGCTTGCGGGCGAGAAGAAGACGTGCCCGGAGGATCTCGCGATCCTCGTCGACAGCCTGTGGCGCGAGCCCAAGGAGCGCTCGAAGGTGGCGCGCATCGTCGGGAACCTGGCCGACCCGGCAAGCATGCAGAGCGTCGAGATCCTCGATGCTGCGCGCGAGATCGCGACCAAGGTCGCGGGGCTCAAGGCCGGCGACCGCAAGCTCTACATCGCGCAGGCGGCGCAGGCGGTCGAGCAGTTCGACGCGCAGCAGGCCAAACTGCAAGAGCTCGCGAAGTCCGCCGGCCGGCGGGCCAAGACGGTGATCAGCGACGCGGTCGCCGAGATCCAGGGCTTGCACGCCGAAGTCGCGCGCGCGGTGAGTTCGGGGCTGGGGCTGGGAATGCGGAGCATGCGATGAGGCGCGTCCTCTACGACGTGCCGCTCTGGTCGTTGTACCTGCACCGCAGGG
>JBGQCL010000632.1:0-6299 GCA_041495365.1 Kofleriaceae bacterium
ATGACGTTCGTCAACGCGATGGTCGCCTCCGACCCCCGCCTGCCGTTCGGCGGCGTCAAGCGCTCCGGCCACGGCCGCGAGCTGTCGGCCGCCGGCCTCCGCGAGTTCGTCAACCTCAAGACCGTCTACATCGCCGCCGCCCGGTGACGCAGGGGCCTGTCGCTTCACGCGACACTGGCATTCTCATCAACAGCGCCAGTGGAGCGCTCGGGCGCGCAGCTCCGCGCGCTGGTGCCCGCGCCCGCTGGCGAGCCGCCGCTCAGCGCGGCGACGCCGAGCGGCTCGGCGCGTGCGGGTCGGGTCCCGTGGCCCGAGCTGTTGCGCCGGGTGTTGGGCTGTGCCGACGTCGACCCAACGTACGCTCGCTTGCACGGCTGGTATCCGGTGAGAGCACGCCGGCCTCGCCGGGTTCCACCTCAAGCCACCTCGGAGCAGCCTTGGGGGCGCCGAAACCCCGCTTGAATGTCCTTGCCGCCTCCGTCGATGGCGCCTGCCGCATCAACGGCCACGGCGTTGTCCGCGTCGCTGGCAATGTCCGGCGGCCGCGGGAAGCCGCACGAGCCGAACGCGCTCAGCCACACCAGCAACCAGGAACAACTGCTCCATGTGCCCCACGAAGTTCGCATGCGTCGGCGACTAACCCGCCCGTGCAGGCCGTCGCAAGCCCACGGCAAGGCCCGGCAAGCCCACGAGCCGTTCGGTTCGACGCCAGGACCTCGCGAAGACGAGGCATTGCACGAGTCGCTGACGGGTCTGCACGATTTCATGCACGACCCGTCAAATCGACATCGCGTGCTCCGTACTCAGCACCGAGCTCTTTTGTGGTCGACGGAAGCCGTGTTAGCAGCTGATGTACGGCGACGCGGACGCGCGTGTCGACGCTGACCGGGAGCGGGACTGTTTGCCGAGATCGAGCACAGCAACAACCGTGAGCATACTCACCCATCCTTCTCGAAGGTGGACCAGGCGATGGGCGTGAGCTCTCGACAGGGTACGCGCGGCGACGACACGTCACCGACGGCCGCCCGCGACAGCGATCGCGGAGCCGCGATGCCAGGCAAGCAGTCGCTGGTGTACCAGACCTCTGGCATCGTCCGCAGCGACACGGGTAGCTTCGCCGGCGACGCCTCGCCGACAGCCAGCGACGGACATGATCGCGGAGCTGCGGCGCCAGGCAAACAGTCGCTCGTGCACCAGAACTTTGGCATCGTCCGCAGCGACGCGGACAGCTTCAGCGGCGACACATCTAGCGACCGCGAGCAGCTGGCGCCCGGTGCCAGGGATGCCAGCCCCAAGGCTTCCGACACCCGTGCAGGTGAACCTCCGGCGCCCTCGGCCGCGGGCCTCGGCACCGGCGATCAGGCGGCGAGCTCGCCGCCGGCACCGCTTGCGCCGGCTTCTGGTCAGGCACCGTCGGACCTGCCGTACCGCGCCGAGATGGAGCAGTCGTTCGGCCGGCCACTCGGCCATGTCGAGGCGTACACCGGCATGGACCACGAGCTGGCGCCCTACGGCGCACAGGCGCTCGCCACCGGCAACGTCGTCGCGTTCGCCGATGCCTCGCCGTCACCGGCGCTCGTCGCCCATGAGGTCACGCACGCCGTGCAGAACGCGCGGGCCGGCGCCTCGGCTCCCATGGCCTCGGGCATCGTCGCGCCGCGCGACAGCCCCGCCGAAGCGGAGGCCGACGCCGTCGCCGGCCGGGTCGCTGCCCATGGCCCCGGCGTTTGGCTCCCGCCGATCACCGCGGCGCCCGCGGCGCACATCCAGCTCGCGCCCAAACGCCTGGTGCCCGATCCGGACCGGACGCCGCATCCGACGATCGTGGTCCCCGACGCCGATCACCCGGCGAGGAGCGACGTAGACGGTGAGCAGGTCGTCCAGACCGGCGCCACCACCGCGCCGGGCAAGCCCACCACGCTGCGAGGCAAGTCCTGGAAGTCGCTCGCCGAGGTCGCCGAATCGGTCGATGTCCAGGACGACAGCGGCGACACGCTGCACGTCAACCTCACCTACCGGCTCGAGAGCCGTCCCGCGGAGGTCGGCGAGGTTCCCGTTCTCTGGATCCACACCGAGCGCAAGGCGCTGTTGACCATCGGCACCGGCGAGCACGCCGGCGCGACGATCGTCGGCCAGGCGCGCATCCACCTCGCGCCGGGCGAGCCTCGGGATCCGAAGGCGGCGATCGGCAAGCCGAGCATCGGCGCCGACCACTGGGCACAGATCTACCTCGCCGAGGCCGGGCAATACGTGAACTTGCACGGCCCCGGCGGACGCGCCTCGCTGCGCGCCGATGCCGCGGACCAGGACGTGCTCGTCTACGACGATCCGCTCCGCACCCTGGTCGGGCTCAAGAACCTGCTGAAGCAGCAGCACGTCGCCGGCCACGGCGGCGATGTCGCCCAGGCGCACGCCCGAGCGCAGCGGCTGCTCGCCAGCGCCAAGCTCGGCCGCGCCGTCCTCGAGCGCGAGATCGCCTCGATCAAGAGCCACCACGATCCGCACCCCGGCCGGGTCGCCCCCGTTCGCTTCCTCGTCGGCGACATCGACCTCTGGCTCGCGGCGAACCAGCAAGCCGGCCGCGACCAGACCGAGGACGCGCGCCAGCTGCACCAGGCGCGGGCCGAGCTCGAGCATCTTCTCGCGGACGCCGAAACCACGCACACGCCCCGGCGCAACGAGATCGACGACGCGCTCCACGCCCCGGTCCGGTTCGCAGAGCGAACGGCAGGGGGCCTGAAGGAGGTCGGCGCCATGGCGGTCGATGCCGTCGCGCTGGGCGTCGATGCGATCGGCGAAGCGACCGGCGTCGGGACCTTCGACTACCACCCGATCAGCAAGTACGGCCAGTCGATCGAGGCCACCGGCAGCGGCCCCACGACGGCCCTCGTCACCATGGTCAACGGCTTCGCCGACGAATGGTCCGACGCCATCGAGCGTGCGAAGCATGGTGACTACCGCGCTGTGACCGATGTCAGCATCGACACGCTGCTGCTGACCGACGGCGCGCGGACCGGCGGCATGATCGCGCTCGACAAGGCCGAGGCGGTGGCCGCGAAGCTCGGCAACGTGGCGAGGTCCGCCCGCGCGATCATGCAATCTGCGCACGCAAGCGCCGGGGCGGCGTCTGCCGAGGTACGCAACCTCGCAGCGGCGATGGCCAACGGAGCCGACGCGTTCGTCGCCCGGCTCCGCGCCGGCGGCATGCAGATGGCCACGGCTGGTGGCGGAGGCGGCGGCCCGGGGCCGAACCTCGGCGGCCTGAGCGCCGACACGCTCGCGGAGGCGGCGCAGGCAGCGAAGGAGGCGTACAAAGATACACGGCTCGCCCAAGAAGCAGCCAGGCACAGCCCTGCACACCCGGATGCCGCAACCTCATCGCCGCCAAGCGGTACGCCTGCAGCAGCGGGCGGCGCAACTCCAACTACAACGCCAACAGGTGGCGGAGGTAGGTATACCGAATCCGATATCGATGCTCAGATCAATGGCGCTCACGGCCATGTCGCCGACATGAATATCGCAGACCGAGCTTGGCGTGATGCTGGAGGTAACATCATAAAGGTACGCGCCGGCAGACGCGAGGTCCCGGTATCGGCGCGCAAGGTCGCCCAGCTTGAGCCTGATGCCACGCACCAGACTCCTGGACGTCAAATCGTCCGCGTCGAGGTGCTCGCTACCGACGGTGGCGGCGTCAGTGTGCCGATTGGTGAGGCGCAGTCAAGACCGAGTCCGCCGCATGGGGCGCGCTACGATGTACCGGTTAGCCCCCCTACCTGGCTGCGCCTGCATCTCGCTGACGGCAGTTACATCGACTGGTTGTCCGGCGCGACGCCACCGCCAGGCTTCCGCTTTCAAATCACCCCCAACTCTACGTTCCGCAACTTCGGGTTCTCCGGCGGCCACACTCGCGACGCGTGGACTCAAACCATGCATCTCTACGCTGACCAGATCCGCGAACTCCCACCAGATCATCTTGCATTCACCCTTCCCGGTCGCAGTACGCCGGTCGATGTCACGATCCAGCCTTATGAAGTCCGCGGAGTTCCTGATGCTACGGGCTCCGCGCAATGGACCCGGGTGAGGTACCCCAAGAGCATCTTCGAGGGTGCTGGCATCCGTGCGCTCTCTGACTTTGAAACCTACATGGCCAAGTACGTGACGGCTGCATTCAATGCCAGACCGACGACGGAAGTCATAGACGTAATGGTACCTGTTCACTCGCTCGGTGGTGACGTCGTTGACCTGCGAATACGAGTCACGCGCAAATTCGACGTTCCCGGTGGACGCATTACATCATGGTGGGTCAGTGAGAATGGCATCGACCCCCGTCTGCGTCCAACGGCACAAACTACGCAGCCTACTGCAGGAGGTCCGACATGAGCGTCCGACGCACCGTCATTCGACGCAATGGTCACTTCCAGGTCTCCGATGATCCTGACGACGTGTTCGGATACCTACTCGGCTGTCTTGCTAGTGAGGCGGTTGCCGCTGAAGCTCCGGCTACGCGGCGCTTCGCGCCAGACGGACCCGGCCTCTCGCTCCTTGATACTCTGCTAGCCATTCGCCCCGAACCCATCGACCTGGCCGACCTTCCGCCGCAGCAGGTACCGGCCGAGCTCGAGAGAGAGTGGTGGATGGTAAGCCTCGAACGACCACATGGCGAATCCGGGCCACCAGCCGTGGTGTTCATCGAAGGAGACGAACTGCGCGATCTGCTGCGCCAGGCTGGGCTATGGTCTACGTGAGTAATGTATAGGACTGTCTATGTAATGCCCCGAACGAGCCTTCATGGCCGGATCTTGTCTGGCGACCCAGCTGTCATGCGCGCGTTACTAACGCGGAAGTTTCAAGACGCGAGCGGATGCTCGCGGGCGGTCTGTACGAGCGAACGTCCGGCGCGGCCGGACAGCCGCTCCCCGGCTACCGACGCAGTGACCCCGAGGCACGGTGCTGCACGAGCTCGTCGCGCGGCACGCGCAGACGATGCTCGCCGAGGTGCGCGCGGCCGACCCCGAAGGTCGCGGACTACCCCGTCACGTCGAGCGCGAGCTCACCGAATACCTGCGGTGTGTTGAAGCTGAGCCCCGCCGGCAGCGCCGGACTGATCGCATAGATCGGCGCTGTGATCCAACCCGGCCAGGTCCGGCGGTGGTGTCTACCGCTTCGCCATCACAGCCAACGCCGCCAGCTGATCGAGGAGCGCGTCCTCGATCTCGTGGGCCTCCTCCGGGCTTGCGCCCGTCGCCGCGAGGATGTCCTCGATGCCCGGCCAGGAGATGCCGGACGCCAAAGGAGAGCTTTGGCCACCCAGCATCCAGCGTACGCGCCGGCTGCGAGGATCCGATCGAGCAGGCACGCGTCCGCGCTGTGCTGGTCCAGCACACCGACCAGCACGCGGCCCCGCCGGACCCCGCGCGGGCACGCGCGTACGCATCGGCCGCCTCCCGGGGCACCGAGCCGCGGGAGGTTGAGCCGGAACGCGATCGCCTCGGCGTCGGGTGCCGCGAGCCCCAGGTGGATACCCAGCAGCGCGGCGCTCCGGCCCTAGCCGCTCCGGGGTCTGGGCCGCCCACCATCGCCAATCTGTGACCTTGACCGTCGGGTCGCCGATCGTCGCGAACGCCGTTCCGAGTTGTGCGGCGAACCAGGCCGGTGATCGCCGATCGCCGGCAGCGGGCGCGCCCTGGGTCGAGAGCACCACCTGGCCGTCGAGCGTGACCGGCGCAACGGCGAGGCGCCCATACGGGACGTGTCCGAGCGGATAGAGCGTGAAACGCGCGGCAGTGCGTCCGGCACTGCGCCACCGTCCCCGGGATCTGCGGGCCGGCCTTGCGCTCGCGCGTGTGATGCACCACCAGCACGCAGACCGGGTCGCCCGGCGAGGCGTGCACGCAGCTTGGCCGGACAGTCGACGGCTCGCAAAGATCTTACCGGCTGCAGCACCTTGCGGCAGTGGGGTCGGCATGCGTCCAGCGCCATCATAGCGAGCTGAGCCCGTACGCAGTCCCCTGCTGGGCGAGCAGACCGGGGATCAGGGGCCCGTGGCATTTTGATTTTGCGAACGCATCGCCCTAAGATGTGGCGGTACCATGGGTGTAAAGTCTTGGTGGCTCAGACGAGTGCGAGGGCTTCCAGCTCCGGATGACGTGAACTCAAAGGGGTGCAGATCGGCCCATGTCACGCTGCCTTGAGCAGACTGGGTAGCTCTGCAGGCTGTGAAGATTGCAAGCGAAGTCGCGTGCCGTCGCGTTGCGCTTCGGCTTGCATGCGATCGTGAACGAACGCCACGAAGTGCTCCC
>JBGQCL010000633.1:0-6289 GCA_041495365.1 Kofleriaceae bacterium
GATCACGTCGCCGGCGCCGAGCGGCGAGTCGAGCGGCGCGGTGAGCTGCGCCGACAGCACGACCGCGATGCCGGTGTGGGCATAGAATCCCTCGAGCACGAGGCGGACACCGGCGAGCGAGGTCGCCACCGCCGGCAGCCGCTCGCGCACCGGCACGAGGTGGCGGCGGCAGGTGGCGCCATCCGCGGTCGCCGCCTTCCGGCTCAGGTAGTAGGTCCAGAACAGCGCGCCCGACACCGGGGGCCACGGCGGCGCGAACCGCGCGGGTGCCGCCTGCGCCGCTGCAAATACTTGTTCGTACGCGGCATCGTCGGCCAGCGGCGCGATCGCCGTCGCGGCCGGAACGCGAACCGGCGATGTCCAGATCATCGATAGACGCAGCGAGCTGATGGTGGCGCTTGTCATGACGACGGTTGATCGGTAGCCTGGAGCTGACTAGTGGTCTCACCAGGTTGACGCCGCGTTCTGCGAAGCACGTGGCGTTTGTCTGGCAGATCAGAAAACGGGCCCGTCACGGACGGACCCACCATGCTCGCGGCTCGTCGGTCGCTATTCATCGGTGGTCAGCACCGGGAATGCGGGGAGTCGGTTGACGCTGTCGCCTTCGATCAGCTGCGGGTGGCCCTTGGCGGCCCAGCGCAGCGAGCCGCGCGCGGGCCGAAAGCGCTCGACCAGGCCGGCGAGGTCGCCGGCGGTGCGCTGTGCGACGAGGCTGTTCGCCAGGGTGGCGTCGCCCGGCGGCGCGTAGCTGATCGCGGGGCACACCCACAGCTTGCCACCGGGGCCATCCGCCAGGATGAACCGGGTGGCCGGTGGTGTGCCGAACGTCGCGCGCGTGAGGTTCAGCCCGCCGCCGCGCAGCGCGAGCTTGTGCAGCGTGGTCCACGGATCGTCGGCGTCGCTCGGCGTGCGGGCAGCGCTGCGGCGCCGGCGCCGCCACACCACCAGCCGGAGCACCGCGAACGCGATCACATGAAGCAGCGCGCCCGCCGCGAGCGCGATGCTCCACAGCGCGATCACGTCACCCAGGCGGTAGGTCTCGCGCAGATCGGTGTGCTGCCACGCGTACAGGCGATACCACACGAAGGACACGCACACCGCGAGTACCCAGAAGTACGGAGAGGCGTAGGGGAACCAGAACTCGGATTTTTCCGATCGCGGGTATTCGAGCGCGAGCCCGAAGCGCCACAGGATCGCGCTCGCCGAGAGCAGCAGCACGCCGGGCAGGAGCAGCAGGGCCGGCAGGCCGAGCAGCTTGAGCAGCATCACGAGCTCGCTCGATCCGGTCTCGACGTCGAACGACGCGGTCAGCGCGCCGGCGCGCTGGCACTTGCCGTCGAACCAGGACACCGCGGCGTCGACCACCACGGTGTCCTTGCCGAGCGCGACCATGGTGACGCCGAACGGCGCGGTCGCGGTCGCCAGCGGCGCGACCGCCAGCGGCGCCTGCAGGTGCTGGAGCTTCACGACCTGCCGGACGTCCGGGTCGGCGCTGCGAAACGCACCGGCGTCGTGAAACGCCAGCTGGACCGCCAGCGGGTACGGCGACAGGTTGGTGACGTGGACGTACGCGATGCCCGGCGAGCTCTCCGCGATCTCGCCGGACGACGTCCTGGCCGACAGGCTCGCGATCGCGGACATCGCCACGCCCGGCGCCACCACCTCGACGCTCGCGGTCGCCGCCAGCCAGCTGTGCCCGCCGCGCCGGTAGCTCGCGCGCACCGCCACCGGCCCCACCGCGCACGGCGGCGCCTTGCAGCGCGCCACCGCATCACACGACTGCGCCGTGCCCTCGGGCAGCGCGTCGAGCTTGCAGCCGTCGAGCCCGACCGCGCCGGCCGCCGCGACCGCGAGGCCCTCGAGCGCGCCCTTGCCGGTGTTCTCGAGGTTCACCACCACCGGCGTGCCGCGCTCGAGCTCGCACAGCTCGATCCTGGCCGGCGCGACCTCGAGCCTGGCCGGCCCGGCCGCCGCCGCGCCGCACAGCCCGGCGACGCCGGCGACGATCCGCATGGCCCCGGCGATGCGCCTCACCGCCGGCATCCGTGGCGCGACCCCCTCGACGGCGACAAGCGGCCATTGTGCCAAACCCCGCGATCCGTTGCAACCCGGCGGGGGGTGTCGTCCAGCGCGGCAGCGCGCCAGGAGGGCAGTCGCTGCGCCGCCCGCATGCCCGGCGACAGGCCTCTGCCCGCCTCCGCCGAAATGGCGGTTGTTTTTTCCTGGCTCGGCTCATAATGGCCGTCGTGCGGATCGTTGGTCGTGGGGAGTACAGCGTGGTCTACGAGACCGACGACGGCTTCGGCCGCCAGTACGACCGCGTCGCGGGCGAGGACGAGCAGCGGCGCATCGCGATCGTCGAGGGCGCGTTCGTGCGGCTTCGCCACGATCACCTGTTGCCCGCGTACGGGATCGACGTGCGCGGCGATCAGCTCGCGGTGCTGTCGCCGCGCTACCGGCCGCTGCCCGATCTCGGCCGTCTGCGCGACACCGTGCTGAACGTGGTCGCGAGCGTCGCCGAGGCGCTCGCCGTGCTGCACGCCGAGCGCATCGTGCATCTCGGGGTACGGCGCGACGCCGTGGTCGCGATCGAGAACGCTGACTGGGGGCTGCGGCCCGTGCTGTGCGATCACGACGGCGCACGCCACCTCGATCTCCCCGTGCCGGAGGCCAGGACGGCGGACCCCGTGGGCTCGAGCTGGCGCGCCCCGGAGCTGCGCGCGTTCCATCGCGCCGATCTCCGCAGTGACATCTATGGCCTCGGAGTGCTGCTGTTCGAGCTGGCGTTCGGGTGCCCGCCGCCTCCCGAGCCCGTGCTGTCGCCGTCCATGCACGGGGTGAAGGGCGTGCTGGGGCGACTGCTCGCGGCCCATCCCGATCAGCGACCGGGCTCGGCCGCCGACGTGCTCGACGAGCTCGAGCGCATCGGCTGGCAACGCACCCCCGGCGCAGCTGCGGTCGTCAACCGCGATCCCATCGCCAGCCTGTGGGCCACCGTCCTGGGCGACCGTCCGCGCCGGGTGTGGCTCGGCGACGGCGCCAGCCCGGGCTGGCAGCGCTGCCCGTTCGACGCCCACGAGCTCTGGCACCACGGCGACCAGATCTGGATCGCACCCGACGGTGAGCTGACGATCAACGCCGTGCGACGGCCGCGCGGCCCGCGCGTGCCGCTCACGCCCGGCGATGTCGTCGACGCGGGCGGTGTGATGTTCATGATCCGGGGGCGCCGGGAACGCCGGGACCAGATGCTGCCCGATGCGCCCGACGTGCAGAGCGGGCCGCCACCCTCGATCCAGGGCAACCCCTACGGGCCGCCACCCTCGATCCAGGGCAGCCCCTACGGGACGGACCACGCCGCCCGGTTCAAGACGTACCCACCATCGCCGTCGACACCGGCCAATCCGTGGGCACCGCCGCGATCCACCACGCCCACGCCCGCCCCGGTCGCACCGCCGCCGTTCCCCGCGCCGCCCGCGCGCTTCCCGTCGACGCAGCCCGGCACAGCCAGCGCGCCCGGCCAGTCCGTCCGCTGCTCGACGTGCCAGCACGTGAATCCCGCTCCGCTCAAGTTCTGCCTGAGCTGCGGCTCCGAGCTCCCCAGGACGATGATCCTCGAGCGCAGTCCTGGGCCGCCGGCGATGCCTGCGATCCAGCGGATCGGTGCATGGACGGTGATCGAGCGCCTCGGAGCCGGCGCAACCTCGGAGGCGTTCCGGGCCGAGCGCGCGGGCGCGCGCGGGGTCGCCAAGCGACTGCTTCGCGAGGTCTCCGGAACGCCCGAGATGCAGGCCCGGTTCCGGCGCGAGATCGCGATCCTCGGGCGGTTCCAGAGCGTCGCGATCCCGCGCTTGCTCGATCATGGCAACGACGACGGCCGCGAGTTCCTCGTGATGGAGGACGCCGGGTCGACGCCGCTGGCGGCCCGCCTGCGCGACGGGCCGCTCGCCCCCGAGCTGGCGATCACCGTGATCCGCGACGTGCTCGCGGCGCTTGCAGCGACGCACGCCAGCGGGGTCACGCATCGCGACATCAAGCCGTCGAACGTGTTCCTGCCGACCCAGCCGGGGGGCTTCGCCAAGCTGGCCGACTTCGGGATCGCACACAACCGCGACGACGGTATCCGCGATGCCGATCGCGATTTCGCCACCATCACCGGCGTGGTGATCGGCACGCCGAGCTACATGTCCCCGGAGCAGGCCCGCGGCGAGCGCGTCAGCTTCGCCAGCGATCTGTACTGCGCGGGCTGCGTGCTCCACGAGATGCTGTCCGGGCGCCCGCCGTTCACCGGCCACGTGAACGAGGTGCTCACGGCGCATGTCTTCGCGGCACCGCCGCCGCTGCCCGCGACGGTGCCTGCACCGCTCGCCGCCGTGGTGATGCAGCTGCTCGCCAAGCAGCCGGCAAAGCGTCCGGCCAGCGCCGCCGCCGCGCGCGACCTGCTCGACGCTGCGCTGCCGGCGCCGGCGATCCTGCCACCTGCCGATCCGCGGCTGTCGAACGTCCGCGAGGTCGAGCCCGGCATCTTCGAGGCCAGCTCGACGACGACGAGCCCGTTCGGCCAGCTCGTGCTGATCGACCACGGCGATCGCCGCGACGGGCCGCGCGCGCGGCTCGATGCGCTGCGGTGGTTGTCGTCCGGTCGCCGGACACACCTGCCGACGGTCATCGCGCACCGCGCCATCGACGGGGAGCGCTGGGCGCAGTTCGTGATCGCGCCCCAGCCCCCGGAGATCCCGCCCTCGGCACGGCTGCCGATCGACCAGGCGCTCGGGGTCGCCGCGGGCGCGGCGGTCGGGCATGCGCACCTTGCGATCGCGGGCCGCGGGCTGGCGCGGATCGCGCGGTCCCAGGTCCGCACGCGCCACGACAGCGCCGGCGAGCTCGCCGTCGAGCTCGCGGTGATCGACCCGGACGTCTTGCCCCGAGACGACGGGCCTGGAGAGCGGGGCAGCGACCGGTTGGGCGATCCAGACGACCGCGTTCGCGACGACGTGACGTTCCACGTGTTCGCGCTTGCATTCGATCTCGCTCTCGGCGATGACGATCCGCCGTCGGACTGGCCGGAAGCCTGGCGCAAGCTGGTCCCGGCCCTGCGGGCAAACCAGCGACCCGATCGGGAGTTACTGGACGAGTGCTCGCTCGTCGACTGGTCGTTGAGCCCGGCATGGGAAGGCGTGATCGAACAGCTGGAGGACGAGCTCGATGAGGTCCTGAAGCGCTCGTCCGCGACTCCGGCTCCGGCGCCAGCCCCGACGCCCGAGCCCGCGTTCGCCGTGCCTCCGAGCTACGTACTCAGACCACGGACGACGATGGCGTTCGAGGCGGCGTTGCCAGCCCCCGATGCGGCGCCGCGCGCGCAGCCGGCTCCCCCCGAGCTGCCGCACGTGCCCGGCGCGTTCGCGATCGGACAGCAGCTCGGTAGCTGGCGCGTCCTGCGGCTGCTCGGCGAGGGCGGCATGGCGCGGGTGTTCGAGGTCGAGCACGCGGTCATCGGCAAGCGGGCCGTGGCCAAGACGTTGCTCGAGGGCGTCGCCAGCCAGGCGGGGCTGGTCGGCCGCTTCATCGACGAGGCCCGTGCGGTCAACGCGTTCCACCACCCCAACATCGTCGACATCTTCGATATCGGGCAGGACAGCCGCGGCCTGCCGTTCATGATCATGGAGCTGGTGCCGGGCAGGACGCTCGCCGCGCGCCTGGGGGATGGCGCGCTCGCCGCAGACGAAGCGATCGAGATCGCGCGCCAGGTCGCTGCAGGGCTGGGTGCCGCGCACGCCGCCGGCATCGTGCATCGCGACGTCAAGCCGGCCAACATCGTGATCGGCGATGGAGCGGACCGCGCGATCAAGATCCTCGACTTCGGGATCGCGCGGGTGCCGCGCGAGAGTGGCTATACGACGCGCACGGGCACCATCATGGGCACGCCGCACTACATGGCGCCCGAGCAGATGGTCAACAGCGAGGGGACCGACCCGCGCGGCGACATCTACGCGCTCGGCGTGACGCTCTACGAGATGTTGACCGGCAAGCCGCCGTTCAGCCACGCCCAGCAGATCTACGAGATCTTCCAGGCCGTGCGCCGCGACGCGCCCGAGCCACCGGTGTCGCGGCGCGGGCCGCTGCCGCCCGAGCTGGTCGCGCTGGTGATGCAGATGCTCGAGAAGGACCCGGCGCGGCGCCCGCAGAGCTGCGACGAGGTCATCGCCGCGCTCGACCGCATCGCGGCGCGCAGCAAGCCGCGGCCGCTCGAGGACGAGCTGCGAGAGATCGGCCTGTCCGACGTGCGCCGCGA
>JBGQCL010000634.1:0-6276 GCA_041495365.1 Kofleriaceae bacterium
AGCTGTACCGCAGGCTCGGCGAGCTCGGGCTGTCCGGGCCGGCGCTCGACGCGGCGATCCGCAGCGCGGTCCGGGTCGGCAATCGCGACGTCGAGAACTTCGCCGACGACGATGCGGCGCGGTTCCTCGACAACACCTGGAAGCTGCTGCCCGAGAGCAACCCGGCGCTGCACTCGCCGATGGTGTACACCGTGCATGACTACCGGGTGGCGCTGCTCAAGATGGAGAGCTTCCTGGCCTGGCTGCCGGCCGAGCGGGTGTTCCATAGCTGGGACGACGAGCCGCGGCCCGAGGTCCACGCCCGCCGGGTCGCGCGCGCGACGGGCAACATCGAGCTCGCGGTCCGCTACCTGCGGGCCAAGCTGTACTCGATCGGGCTGGTCGAGGCGATCGCAGAGCTGACCGGCGGCGACGTGCCGGTCGATTACTTCATGGGTGGGGTCAAGTCGGCGCGTCGGCCGGCGATGAAGACGATCGAGCAGTTCCTGCCGACGCTGCCCGACACCGACGACCTCGACCCGCCGCTGCACCGGCTGCTCGCCGAGGGCCGCGCGTCGGAGTCGAGCTTCGACACGGGGCCGTCCCCGCTCGGCGCGTTCCTCCACGCTGCGGTCGGCGATCGCGCGATGATGCAGGGGGTCGAGGCCGCCCGGCGATGGTGGGCCGGGGCCGGCGACGCGGCGGCGTTCCTCGCCGGCCAGCCCCGGCGGCCGGTCGCCGGGATCGCGCGGGCGGCCGCCAACATCGTCGACACGCGCCGCGACCGGCTGTTCGCGCTGGCCGAGCGGCTGGAGCGCTGAGCCAGGGGGCGCGCACCCGCAGCTCGGCGAGGCCGTTGCCACGCTCGCCGTCGAGCTGACGCCAACCGCGGCAGTGCGACAGATGCGACTCGATCGATCGCAGGTCTGGCGACGGGTCCGGTCGCGAGTTCTCGCGTTTCCTGCCGGGAGAACTAGTACCTCGCCGCAGAGATTTTGATCGGTTGACCGCTGTGATGAAGCTCGTCGATTCTCGATCGATTCCCGGACCTTGCCAACCGGTCATCTTCTCTGCGGCGAGGTACTAGGTCGGGAACCTGGGCTCTGCGTCGGCGCTCGGATCGGGGCCCGCCTCGGGTTCGGCGTCGGGCGCGGCATCGGTAGGTGTTTCTCGCGCCTCGATCGCCGCATCGGCCTGCGCCTCGGGTCGGGCCCCGGACTTCTTCTCCTTGGCGCGGCCGCCCTTCGCGCCGGTCTTGCTGCTGCGCTTGGGCTCGGGCTTGGCGCTGGCCGGGGGCTCGACCTTGGCCTCGGGGGCCGGTTCCGGCTCGATCAGCTCCTTGCGGTAGATCAGCCGGCCGCAGCGCGGGCAGGTCTGGATGCTCTGCATCCGGGCCAGCACGTTGGCGAGCTGCGGCGGCAACGCCATGTGGCAGCCCTGGCACACCCCCTTGACCACGGGGGCGACCGCGTAGCCCTTCTTGGCGGCGAGCGAGTCGTAGATCTTGACCCACTGGATGTCGACCTGGACCCGCGCGGCGTCGCGGGCCGCGGTCGCCTCGGCGAGCTGGGCCTTGAGCGCATCGAGCTGGCCGGCCATCGCAGCCTCGCTGCCGGCGAGCTCGGCGCGCACCGCATCGACGTCCCGGCTGCGCGCGTCGAGCTGGGTGGTCGACTGGGCGGCGGCCTCGTTGACCTTCTTGAGCTCGGTCTCGCGATCGCCGATCGCCTTGCGCTTGTTCTCGACCTCGCGGCTGGACGCGTTGAACTCCTTGGTGTTCTTCGACGCCTGGAACTTGCCCTGGGCCTGGCGCAGCGCTTCGCGCTCGCGGTCGATCATCTCCTGCTGGGCCTTGCGCCAGCTGTTGGTCTCGTTCAGCTTGCCGCGCTCGCCATCGAGCATGCCCTGGAGCTTGGCGAGGTCGCGGCGGAGCGGATCGAGCTTGGTGGGGAGGTGGGTCAGGGCGGTCTGCAGCTCGCGGACCTTGCCGTCCGAATGCTGGAGCTGGAGGAGGAGAACGAGCTGTTCGCGCACTTCGTACCCTTTCGGCCTGCCATCTTTGCACGGCCGCTGCGTGGCCGCGACCTCGCCCCGTCCGGGGCTTCGCGATTCACCTTGTCAGTGGGCCCACCTGGGTTTGAACCAGGGACCCACCGGTTATGAGCCGGCCGCTCTAACCGCTGAGCTATGGGCCCGCGCCCCGGAGGGTGATCGCCAGGTGACACCTGGTGCCAGCTGGTGTGGAGCACCGCACGGATTGCACGCGCACACTATCAGGTTGGGAGAAATCGACAACACCTGGCGCAAGATCAGCGGCTGCGGCGGACCGGCGCGGCGGTATACTGCGCGCGATGAGCGCCGGTAACGTTGCGCGGGTCGTCGCCGTCCTGGTCGCATGCGCCGCGGCGGTGGGATCCGCGACGTCGACGTCGAGCTCCAACCAGAAACCGCTTGCCGGGCCCGGGAGCGACAGCAGTCCGCCGCCGCCGCAGGAGATGGAGCCGGCGCGGGCGCTCGGGCTGTGGCGCTCGACGTTCGGCGCCGTGAAGATCGAGCCCGACGCCAGCAAGGGCGGGCTCGAGGCCGGCAACGTGCACGGCATCTGAGTCTACCAGCGCCAGGGCCAGGAGGTCGTCGGATACTTCGCGGGCAACCTGCGGGGCAACGTCCTGCAGTTCCGCTGGCAGGAGCCCAACGATCTGGCGCTGACCGGAGAGGGCTTCCTGGTGTTCGACGTCCAGGGCCGGCAGTACGCGGGGCGGTGGTGGAGCGACCGGCGGGACCGCGTCGGGGACTGGAGCGGATGGCGGCAGGGCGCGCCGGCGGCCCGGCCGGTCGATGCGGCGTCGCCCTACGGCGGGCAGGGCTACGGCGAGCTGCAGGACAACCCGTACCGCCGGCGTCGATCGCAGGGCGACCAGCCATACCGGCCGCAGCAGCAGCCCCAGCAGCCGTCGGCGCAGCCGCAGCAAGTGTACTTCTAGTCGCGCAGGCCCGTACGCAGTACCCCTGCTGGGCGGCAGCCGCCGGCGCGTCGGTCGCTCGGGACCGGCTACGACGGGCGCGGCTGCAGCTGCGCCAGGTCGAGCTCGCCGTCGAACACGTGGAGCGCCGGGCCCTTCATCGACACGGCCGCGAGGCCCGGGTGCACGGTGATCTCCAGGCTGCCGCCGGGGAGCTTGACGCGGATCGGGGTGGCCTCGTCGGCCCGGCCGGTGACGACCGCGGCGACCGCGGTGGCGCATGCGCCGGTGCCGCAGGCCAGGGTGATGCCGCAGCCGCGCTCCCACACCACGAGGTCGATCTCGCGGCGGTGCTTGACGTGCGCGAACTCGGCGTTGGTGCGGTTGGGGAACCAGGCGTGGCGCTCGACCCCCGGCCCGACGGTGCGGGCGAGCTCCATGGCCTCGTCGCGCGAGCCGACGAAGGTGATGGCGTGGGGGTTGCCCATCGAGACGCAGGTCACCGGGCGGGAGGCGCCGGCGATCACCAGCGGCTGCTCGATGCAGCGCTCGCCGGCGGGCCCGGTCATCGGGATCTCACCCCGCAGCAGCCGCGGCGTGCCCATCGCGACGGTCACCGTGCGCACGGCGCCGCCGCCCGGTGCCTCGACGTCGCAGACCAGGCGGCCGGCGCCGGTGTCGATCGCGAGCGTCGGCCGGGCGAGGCCGCCGCGGTCGTGCAGCTCCTTGACGACGCAGCGCAGCCCGTTGCCGCACATCTCGGCCTCGCTGCCGTCGCTGTTGAGCACGCGCATCCGCGCGTCGGCGGTGGCCGACGACAGGATCGCGAGCACGCCGTCGCCGCCGACGCCGAACTGGCGATCGCATAGGGCGATCACGTTGCGCGGCGCCTGGATGGCCGCCGCGTCGGCCGGGTCGGTGGTGCGCAGATCGACCACGAGGAAGTCGTTCCCCAGGCCGTGGTACTTGGCGAACCGCATGCGGGGAATCTAGCAGATCCGCCCGGGCGCGCCGGGCATGCGCCACACGGTGGGATCGCCGCGGTCACCGGCGCCATGCCGGTCGCCACGTCGCCAGGGCGTTTCGATCACTTCGGCTTGGCGGCGGACCCGGCGGGCTTCGCGGCGTCGGCGGGCTTCGCGGCGTCGGGCTTCGCGGCGTCGGGCTTCGCAGTGTCGGCGGGCTTCGCATCGGCCGGCTTGCCGGCGCCCGCAGCGGGCGGGGCTTCGGCGGGCGCGCCACCGCTGGCGGCAGGGGCTGCCGCGGGCGGGGCTTCGGCAGGCGCCGCCGCGCTGCCTGCGGAGGCGCCCGGGGCGCCCGTGCCGGCGCTGCCCTGCTCGGGCGTGAACGGGGTCATCATCGACGCGGAGCCCGAGCCGCTCGCGCTGCCCGCCGGCGAGCCCGAGCCGGGGCCGGCCTCCATCGCCTTCTGCTTGGCCGCATCCTTCTCGGCGGCGATCTTCTCCTGCTGCTCGCCGAACTTCTCCAGCGCATCGGCCGAGTTGTGGCTGGCGAGGAACGCGAGCAGCATCGACGTGAGGATGAAGACCGTGCCGGCGCCCGCGGTCAGCCGGCGGAGGAACGACGACGCGCCCGAGCCGCCGAACACCGTCGCCGCGTTGCCGCCGCCGAACGCCGCGCCCATGCCGCCGCCCTTTCCGCTCTGCAGCATCACCGTGAGCATCAGGAACAGGCACACGATGACGTGCAGGATGGTGATCAGCGTCGACATGCGGAACTTGCTTCTAGCCCAACCCGCGGGGCAGTGCAACCCTCAGCCTGGCCGCGCTGCCTTGACGATCGCAATAAAATCAGCAGCTTCCAGCGAAGCCCCCCCGACCAGGGCGCCGTCGATGTCGGCCTCGGCCATCAGCGCCTCGGCGTTGCCCGGCTTGACCGAGCCGCCGTACTGGATGCGGATCGCGCCGGCGGCCGCGGCGCCGAGCTGCTCGGCGAGCCGCCGCCGGATGTGGGCATGGACCTCCTGGGCCTGGGCCGGGGTCGCGGTGCGGCCGGTGCCGATCGCCCACACCGGCTCGTAGGCGATCACGAGCCGGGCGGCGCTCGGCTCGGCGATCCCGGCCAGCCCGCCGGCGAGCTGGTCGTCGATGACCGCCAGCGTCCGGCCGGCGTCGCGCTCGGCGAGCGACTCGCCGACGCAGACGATCGCGCCCAGGCCGGCGGCGAGCGCCGCGCGCGCCTTCTTGCCGACGCTCTCGCTGGTGTCGCCGAAGAACTGCCGGCGCTCGCTGTGGCCGACGATCACCCAGCTCGCGCCGGCGTCGGCGAGCAGGTCGGCCGAGACCTCGCCGGTCCACGCGCCCCGGGACTCCCAGTGGCAGTCCTGCCCGCAGGTCGCGATCGGCGAGCCCTCGAGCCGCCTGGCGACGGCGTGGATCGCGGTGAACACCGGGGCGACGCCGATCGCCACGCCCTTGACCGCGGCGAGCTGGTTCTTGAGCTCGGTGACCAGGGCCAGCGACTCGGCGATCGTCTTGTGGAGCTTCCAGTTGCCGACGACGAACGGGGTGCGCATGGCGAGGTGTTACCACGGCGGCGGCCGGCTCACCCGGCCGCGGTCCAGCTGACCTGGTACTCGCAGCGCCGGGCGCCGGTGAACACGCACGCCGAGTGGGTGGCGTCGGCGGTGATGGCGCCGGTCAGCTCGACGACGCGCTCGAGCTCGGCCGCGACCAGCGTGCACACGTCGAGCGAGCCGGCGTAGCCGTGCAGCACGACGTCGGCCCGGTGGGGGTGGACCGCGACCTCGACGTCGCCCCAGTCGTGGTAGCGCGCCCAGAACGCGGGCAGCGCGGCGAGCACGGTCTCGGCCGTCAGGGTGGTCGGATCGGCGCCGAACAGCCGCGCGAAGGTCGCGCTCATCGTGCCGCGGCCGACCTTGCGCGGCACGAGCTGGAGCGGCACGTGGGTGCGCGCGACCTCGAAGCCGGCGACCAGGTCGGCGAGGTCGATCCAGCCGAGCGGCGCCAGGCTGGGCGACAGCGCCCGGGCCAGCGCCGGGAGCTGGTTGATGATCCGCGCGACCCCGGACTCACCGACGTGGTGCTGGAGCAGCCGCGACAGCACCCGGAGGTGCGCGGCGCGGACGTGGCCGGTGATCACGCGCGCGCTCGGCGTGCTCGGCCGTGCGATCTGCCCGACGCCGGAGATGCCCTCGGTCGGCCCGAGCAGCGCCTGGGCGGCCTGGATCGGGTCGGGCGGGGCGCGCAGGATCACGGGCGACTCGTCGGGCAGCCGGTCGAGTGCGCGGGCCACGGCGATCGAGAACGTCGACGCCGAGGTCCACCGCTTCTTGGGCGCCGGCGCCAGCGCC
>JBGQCL010000635.1:0-6249 GCA_041495365.1 Kofleriaceae bacterium
CGGTCAGTCGAAGTCGATCGCGGAGATGACGTGCCAGCCGACCAGGCCGCCGCCGTCGATCATGAGGTCGCGCTGGCCGTGGCCGCGGCGGGCCTCGCCGAGGTACTGGAACACCGTGCCGCGGCCGCTGCGGAGCTCGGGGCTCGGCGAGGTCGAGCTGCCGGCGTAGAGCAGCGGGACGTAGGCCAGCGCGGTGCCGTGCTCGTCGGTGATCTGGACCCTGGGCATCAGGTGGTCCATGAAGCTGGTCCTGGGCAGCACCTCGATCCGGCGCAGGCCGTTGAACGGGAAGTAGAGCAGGCCGTCGCCGCAGTAGGTCT
Source organism: Kofleriaceae bacterium (assembly GCA_041495365.1). GTDB lineage: Bacteria > Myxococcota_A > Polyangia > Haliangiales > Haliangiaceae > JABFXX01. The sequence goes on from JBGQCL010000635.1 coordinate 321, forward strand.
CGAGCATCCGGCCGATCGCGTCGTCGCTGTCGGTGATGTCCTTGAACCGCCGGGTCTCGCCGGTCTGCAGGGTGAGCTGGCCGGCGATCGGATCGCCGGCGGCGAGCCGCAGCTTGGCCTGGCTGGCGAGATCCTCGTTTTCGTGGACGAACGCGCAGGCGATGGCGACGTGAAGCGGGATCGCGGAGGTCTCGGTGGTCGCGGTCAGGCTGCCGTTGGCCGCGGGATCGCGCCAGCGGGCCAGGCGCTGCTGCTCGCCGCGCACGATGACCTGGAGCGCCGGGAGGTCGGCGTCGCGCAGCACCTGCTCGGCCTGGTCGAAGCGCTCGGTCAGCGCGAGCAGGAACGCGCCGATGCCGGCGCGGATCGTCGGGTCGACGTCGGCGACCTGGTGCAGCGCCTCGTGGGCGGCGGCGTAGTCGCCGGCCTGGATCGCGGCCAACATGGCTTCCATCGCCTGATCTGCGCCGTTGTGCCGGCCGGATGCAAGCGGGCTACGGGCCGGTGACGCCGGCGCCGAACCGGGCGCGCAGGGCCGCGCCGCCGGCGTCGGTGACCGAGCTGCCGGTGATGTTGACGCGCTCGAGGTGGGCGAGCGCCTTGCCGGCGGCCAGCGCGGTGGCGCCGTCGTCGTCGAACGAGTTGTAGGACAGGTCGAGCGCGACGAGCCCGGCGAGCCCGCGGGCGCCGGCCAGCGCGGTCACGCCGCGCGAGGCGACCCGGTTCGACGCCAGCGACAGCGAGGCGAGGTGGCCGAACGGCCTGGCCCCGGCGATCGCGGGGATCGCCGCGTCGTCGAGGTTGTTGCCATCGAGCACCAGCGTGGCGAGCCGCGGCATCCGCGCGGCGGCGGCGAGCTGGCGCACGCCGGTCAGGCCGAACTGGTTGTCGGCGAGCGACAGCTCGACCAGCTGATCGAACCGCGTCGCGGTGAGCGCGCGCACGCCGGCGGCGTCGATCTGGGCGAACCCGAGCTTGAGCGAGCGCAGCCGCGCCGCCATCGCGGTGCCCGCGATCGCCTTGGCCCCGGCGTCGCCGACCGGGTTGCCCGAGAGGTCGATCGCGACCAGCCTGGGCAGGTGCCGGGACGACAACAGCGCGCGGACGCCCGCGGGGCCGATGCCGTCGCCGTCGAGCCGGAGCGATTCGAGCGCGCACAGGTGGGGGGACTCGGCGAGCGCGCGCGCGCCGTCGTCGCCGAGCTTGGTGTTGCCGAGGTCGAGCGCGACCAGCGACGCGGCCTCGGGCAGCGCGGCGAGCGCCCGGGCCAGCGCGACGCCGTCGTCGCGGCCGCGCAGCGCGAGCTCGGTCTTGCCGGCCAGGTCGGCGGCCGACACCGGCGGTGGGGCCGGGTCGGCGCCGGCGGTTGCCGCGCCCAGCACGACGGCCAGGGCGAGCGGACCGCGCGCGCGCCGCGCACCGCGCATCACTTCGCGTCCTTGGCCGGTGTCCCCGACGCGCCCGACGCAGCGTTCCCGGCGCCCGGGTTCGCCGCGGCCGCGCCGAGCGGCGGCAGGTGCGGCGCCTCGACCAGCGCGTAGCGGAACGAGGTCTTGGCGCCGAGCTTCTCGACCAGCGCGGTGAACTCGTTGAAGTCCGCGGCCGGCGCGATCTGGCAGCCGATCGACCAGCCGATGCCGTCGCCGACGTGGATCAGGATGCCGGTGCCGACCGCGGTGCCGGGCAGGTCCTTCTCGCCGGGGTCGATCTCGCCGTCGGCGTTGTAGTCGCGATACACGGGGGCGATGCCGCCGCCCGCGGTCTCGCCGTCCATGTTGGCGTTGACCGACCAGTGGTCCTTGCCGCCCTTGAGGCCGGCGTACTTGGTGACGTACTGGCCCTCCTGGAGCCACGCGATCGCCTGGGTCTCGGACATCTTGCCCGGGTTGTTCTCGCCGTAGCTGTCGTTGTTGGCCTTGCGCACCTTGAGGTACGCAGCCCGCGCGGCCTTGGTCTCGGGGCTGGCCTCCTGGCCGGCGGTCTCGCCCTTGTCCTTGAGCGCCTTCTCCCATGCGAGCCGCGCCTGCTCCTCGGCGAGCGAGTTCTCCTGGGTGGCGGACAGCGCCCACGCGTGGCCGGCGCGGTCGAGCGCCGCCTGCACGTCCTTGGTCAGGTCGGCGTCGTCCTTGAGGATCTTGTCCGGATCGCGCGCCTCGGCCGGTCGCTTCTTGCCAAACAGCGTCCTGGCGCGCTTGGCCTCGTGGACCGAGGTGTCGATGAAGTGCGCGGCGTCGAGTGCGGTCTTGCCGGCCTCGCGCGCCTCGGTCCTGGTCGTCGACTCCGCGCCGGCCGCGCCGGGCTCGGCGTTGAGCCGCGCCGCCGACAGCTCCATCGCCTTGTCCGCCTTGTTGTTGGCGTCCTGCGAATCGGCCACGCCGTACTGCCAGTCGGTGTAGGCCTCGTCGGCCAGCTTGACGCCGTCCTTGCTCGCGGCGACCTCCTTGTCGAGCTGGGGGTCGATCTTGGCGCCCGCGCCGCTCAGCCCGGTCGGGAACTTGTTGTCCTTGAGCAGCTTCTGCTCCCTGGCCGCGGCGTTGCTCTGCTTGCTGGCGCCCGGCCCGGTCGTGCTCCACGTCCAGCTCTGCACCTTCTTGCCGCCGGCGTCCTTGTAGATCACGAACAGGCGGCCGTTGTAGTCGTTGACCGTGAGCTTGGGGTTGGCCAGGCCCGCCACGGTCATGTCGTAGAACCGGATGTTGACGACGTTGATCTCGATCGGGCTCTTGGGGTCGCTGCCGGTCTCCTTGAAGGTGTAGCCGCGCGCGTCGTAGACCTGCTCGAGGTAGTCGTACTGCTGATCCTGCGCCCGGGTGTGGAGCGCGGGATCGATCACGGGCGCCTTGCCGGCCTCGGGCGCCGCCGGGGCGAACGACGGTCCCCCCGACTGGGCCATCACGAGGTCGAGGAACGTGTCGCGCGTCATCGGCGCGGTGAACCACTTCGCCGGCAGGTCGCTGCGCCACACCGTGATCACCTGGTGGCGCGCGGTGGCGTTGAGCGGGCGCAGCGCGCTGGCGACGTTCTCCGCCGTGTCACCGGCCTCGATCTTCTTGCGCGCGGCGAGGATGGTGAGCGCGGTGTCGCCGCGCAGGTAGGGCGGCCACTGCGCCTCGGGCCCGAACACCCGCAGGTTGTACGCGCGCCACCGCGCGTCGCCGACCAGCGGGCTGGCCGCGGCGTTGATCGCCGTGGCGATCGCGTCGCCGGCGGCGAGCTTCTCGTCGCCGAGCGGCGTGAGCTGGCGCAGGCTGTCGAGCACGAGCCGGGTCGTCGCCTCGTCGAGCGCGCCGCCGGTGAGCTTGGTCTGGATCTCCGCCGCGGTCAGCGGCTTGGCCGCCGCGGGCGGCTGCGCCTGCTGCTGCGCCTGCTGCTGCGGTTGTGGCGGAGGCGGCGCGTCGAACTGGACGCTGCTGCCGCCGGCGGCCGCCGGGCCGGGCGCGCCGGCCATCGTCGACAGCAGCGCCTCGGCGGAGCCGCCCGCGACCACGGTGTCGGCCACCGCATCCGCGTGGCGCTCGTAGGCATCGCCGTGCTCGCCGACGCCGCCCTTGAGGTGGACGCCGGCGCGCTGCTGCACCACGTGCGCTGCCTCGTGCGCCGCGGTGTGGAGATCCGGCGATCCGCCGAACGCGACGTCGTTGCCGCGCGCGTAGGCGTGGGCGCCCATCGTGGCGCTCGCGCCGGCGGCCGCGTCGTCGGTGTGCGCGCGGACGCCGGTCACGTCGTGGCGTCCGAACGACCGCTGGATCGGTTCGAGGAACGGCAGCGCGCCGCCGGACCCGGCGGTGCCGGCGGCGGCCGTCGCATGGACATCCGGGGAATCGCCGCCGCCCTTGCGCTGCACCGCGGGGTCAGGTGCAGCGCCGGCGATGGTGGCGTAGGCCTGCTCCACCAGCGTGGTCTTGCCGGGCGCGCGCTGGACGGCGGTGGGCGTGGTGGTCCCCGGCGACGCGCCACGCTGCTTTCCCGCGAACTGACTCATGCGACCTCCGGTACGATCGAGCGAGGATCGAGCTAACCACGGGTCGCGTCGCCGGTCCATCGTTCGCTTCGCGCCGTGATCTGCGCCGCACGTGGCGCAAACGGGTGTCCAGTGTCTCGTCGGTCCTGTCCCCGGTGTGACACGGCGATCCGCCCGGATCAGGAACGCCGGCACGGCCATCGTTGCCGGTCCGGCCGGCGGCCCGCGATGCCGGAGGCTCGGCGGCGCGCGGTCACCGCGCGGGGAACACGGCGGCATGCGCGTCGCGCGCGGCCCGGCGGGCGAACCGGAACGGTGCGGCGCCGAACCAGTCGCCGCACAGCGGGTCGAGCAGCGCGGGCACCGCGATCGCCACGGCGCACAGCAGCGCGGCGAGCGGGATCGCGAGCCAGAGCAGGCGGCGGGTGCGCGGGCGGGCCCGGGCCGCGGCGGCGAGGCGCTCGGCGACCTCGGCCATCGCCGGGCGATCGGCCGGCTCCTTGGCGAGGCACGCGAGCGCCAGGCCGGCGAGCGCCGCCGGGTAGGCCCCGCGGATCACCGGTCGCGGCGGGTCGACCTCGGCGTGCTGGTAGAGGTAGCCGAGCTGGGTGTCGGCGGTGAACGGCCGCTCGCCGGTGATCGCCTCGTAGAGCATGACGCCGAACGCATAGACGTCGCTCGCCGAGGTCGCGCGCTGGCCGCGGACCTGCTCGGGCGACATGTAGACGGCGGTGCCGAGGATCCGGCCCTGGGTGGTGAGCGACGACTGATCGACGGTGCGCGCCAGGCCGAAGTCGGCGACCTTGGCGCGGCCGGCGCGGGTCAGCAGCACGTTCTCCGGCTTGACGTCGCGGTGGACCACGCCCTGGGCGTGGGCGTGGGCGAGCGCGGCCGCGACCTCGGCGAGCACCGAGAGCACCCTGGCGGGCGGCGCGGCGGTGCGCTCGAGCAGGCGGCGCAGCGATCCGCCATGCACGAGCTCCATGATGATGTAGTGGCGGCCGCGCGACGAGCCGACGTCGAGGATCCGGATGATGCTCGGATGGTCGAGACGGCGCGCGGTGTCGGCCTCGCGCTTGAAGCGGGTGATGGTGTCGGCATTGCGCGCGGCGGTCGCGCTGAGGATCTTCACGGCGACCCGGGGGCCACTGGACGGCACGCCGAGGTGGACCTCGCCGTAGGCGCCCTGGCCGAGCGTGCTCTGCAGCGTGTACTTGCCGACCTTCGCACCGGTCGGACGCGGGGCGAGTGGTTTCTGCGCGGGGACGGGCACGCTGCGGATCCTGGGCCGGACGACCACCATAGCAGGCCGGGGGCGCGGATCTGCGCGCGATCGGTCGACCGGCCGGGCACGAGGGGCTATAGACGAAGACCGTGTCGGTTCGCACTGACCCCGAGCGCGCGCTGGCGGTGATCGCCGAGCGGCGGCTGGCGCTGGAGCTCGGGACGCTCGACCTCTGCTTCCTGGTGGCGCTCCACGTGCGCGGCGAGGGCGCGGGGCTGACCGCGTTCAGCGAGGCGCAGCTCGAGGACGTGTTCGCCCAGGCGGCGGCGGTGGCGCAGCCCGGGGCCGACCAGCTGCGGCGGCGGGCGACGCTCGCGATCCAGCGGCTGCGCGATCAGCGGATGCTGGCGCGGGTCGACGGCCAGGGCGTGGTGCGCACCGGCGAGTTCGCGCTGTCGAGGCTGGCGACCGGGATCGTGCAGTTCTTCCTCGACGAGGACGTGCTGACCCGCGAGACGCTCGGCGTCTTGACCCACGGCCTGCAGGTCGCGCTCACCGCCGTGCGCGAGGCCGCGCGCGAGGTGCGCGAGCCGGCGGCGTGGCAGGACCGCGTGGCCGCGCCGCTGCAGGTGACGATCGGTGAGCTGGTCGCCGGGATCGAGCGCCGGCAGCGCGGGCTCGATCTGCAGCAGGAGGACTTCCAGGCCGAGATCCGCCGGCTGCTCGAGGCCGACTGGTTCAGC
>JBGQCL010000636.1:0-6248 GCA_041495365.1 Kofleriaceae bacterium
CCTGACCTCGTGCGAGGGCTCGAGACCGCCATCACGACGTCTACAGCCAAGCCTGACCGCGCCACGGCGCGGACAGCATCAGCGGCGAAAGCCAAGCCGGGGAAAGTCGAGCCAGCGAAAGCCAGACCGGCGAAAGCCAGACCGGCGAAAGCCAGACCGGCGAAAGCCAGACCCGTGGGAGCCAGCCCGAAAAAGAAGCGGTAGCGCGGACCGAGACGCTGATGCAGATCAGTATATGTGAAGGAGAATCATACAGGCCGTCCAGGCAATATAATCGCGGCAAATCGCGTAGATATACTATTAAATCGCGCCCCGGATTTGAACCTACCAACGCACGGCTCGTGCCCCACGAGGTCGCCAAGCACGAGCTGGCGAGGCTCGGGCCCGCTCAGCGGTAGCCGGCGGCCTGGGCGGTGAACATCGCGGCGTAGCGGCCGCCGGCGGCGAGCAGCTGGTCGTGCGAGCCGTGCTCGACGATCCGGCCGTCCTCGATCACGAGGATGCGGTCGGCGTTGCGCACGGTCGAGAACCGGTGGGAGACGAGGATCAGGGTCTTGTCGCGGTACTCGGATTCGAGGTTGTTGAAGATCTCGTACTCGGCCTCGGCATCGATCGCGCTGGTCGGCTCGTCCATGATCAGGACCGGGGCGGATTGGTAGAACGCGCGCGCGATCGCGAGCTTCTGCCACTGGCCGCCGGACAGCTGCTCGCCGTCGGCGAACTCGGTGCCGAGGATCTGGTCGTAGCCGCCGGGCAGCGCGCGCACGAGGTCGGCGGCGCCGGCCTTGCGCACGGCCTCGGTCATCGCGGCCTCGTCGACGCGGCCCGGATGGCCGAACAGGACGTTGTCGCGCACGGTGAGCTTGTACTGGACGAAGTCCTGGAACAGGGTGCCGAGGTGGGCGTACCAGTGCGCGGGGTCGAGCTCGCGCAGGTCGACGCCGTTGATGAGGATCTGGCCGCGGGTGACGTCGTAGAACCGGCAGAGGAGCTTGATGAGGGTCGACTTGCCGGCGCCGTTGGCGCCGACCAGGGCGACGCTCTCGCCGGGCTCGATCGTGAAGCTGACGCCGCGCAGCGCGGGGCGGCCCGACGGATAGTCGAACGACACGTCGCGGAACTCGATGCGCGGCGGGGCGATGCGCGCGAAGCGGTGCGGGCGCTCGGCGAGCGGGAGGACGCGCGGAGGCGCTGACCAAGAACAGCCGCGAGCTCGAGTGACTGCGCGGCAAGCCTGGCGACCTGAAGCTCACGCTCAAGATGAGATGCTCCACGCCAAGACAAAGGTCGCGGAGGACGCGATCGCGCGGGCCGAGGCCGAGCAGAAGAAGCGCGCAGAGCAGTGCGCGGAGAAGGAGCGGGCGCCCCGGTCGAAGACCGGGCCGACACCGCAGCCGCTGCTACCTGTCGTCCGCAGGCGTTCACGCTTGACGATGCCGATGGAGCCTGCCCGAGCTGCTGCGGCAAGCCGCGCCCGATGAACGGTCAGTGCGAGGAATCCGAGCTGATCACCGTCATCGAAGCCCGCTACAAGCTCGTCCAGCGTATTCGGCCCCGCCAGCAGGCACGCGCGAAACTCCGCGCGCTGGCGCCCACCCGCCGCGGCGAGCCGCCGCCCACCGCGGCAACGCAGAGCGGTTTGCAGCGTGCGGGCCAGGCCCCGTCGGCCGAGTTGTGGCGCCGGGTGTTCGCCACCGACGTGCTTTCGTGCCCGTGCGGCGGCCGCCGCAGCGTGGTCGCCGTCGTCGGACTCCGCCATGGCACGCGCTGCTCGCCGCACTCGGGCCCGTGCACCCCGGCAACCTTCGCGCCTGAGGCACCCCGGGTGGAGCGCCTGAAACCTACCGCTTGTGCGTCCTACCCGCTGAAGGAGACCGGGCGACATGCGCTTCGTCCCACTGGTCGGCGCTGAGGGCTGGCTGGATCACCCGTTGCCGGGCAGTCGCAGGGATAGAGAAGGTAGCGATCTCTGCCGCCTGCCACGGCATGCCTGGCCTTTGACTTTGGCGAGGGGCGGGTCTATCATTCAATCTATGCAGGAATTTGCAGCACTTACGCGCGAGGAGGCCCATGCGCTTCTCGGGAGGGATGATGAGCTTCAGGAGGCGTTTCGGCAAGTTGCTGCGCTCGACTTCGCGATGCTCAAGCGCAAGCTCGTCGAAGAATATCATTGGATGCCAGAGACTTGCGATGAAGTCGAGCAGCTATATCGGATGTTTCTGGCGCTGAATATCAGGTACCCGGAGCGAAAGATCTGTCCGACAGGTCCGATCGACGAGTTCTGGCACGCGCACATCCTCGACACAGAAGCATATGCGAGGGACTGCCAATACCTATTTGGCAGAATGTTACATCATTATCCCTATTTCGGAATGCGCGGGCCTGCAGATCGAGCAGATCTCGAGCGTGCATTTGCTGAGTCGATCGATCTCTTTATCAGCCACTTCGGCATCGATCCCACATCAGGGAATACCCAAGCTCGAGGCTGTAGCCCGCAGCGTTGCCCCTAGCTGGTCTCCGATGGCGATGGGTTCGGGATTCTTCCAGGATCAAGCCGACGAAGATGGCCTCGAGACTCGTAACGAGGTGTTCTGGACCGCGATGATCGATCATATCAGTCGCGATGGGTTCCTGAATAACCCTCATCGAGTCCTGGATGTTGGATGTCACCGCGGTGGGTTGCTGGCTCGGATCGCAAAGCGATGGAAGCCGGCTGAGTTCATCGGTATCGAACCTCTCGAGGAGGCCCGCAGTTGCGCCCGTTTCCGCCTCCATACACTTGCGAGATCGATCGTGCTTCTGCACCCAGACGAATGGCATCGGATTCCCGATCGCTCCGTCGATCTCGTCGTCTCCCACGAAGTGCTGTTCCTGCTCCCTGATCTGGATGTTTTCGTGGGCCAGGTGGCGCGCGTGCTCTCTGCGAGCGGTCGCGCCTTCGTCGCGGCCGGATGCCACGCCGAGAATCCAGTCTGGCCCTCCTGGCGACCGCACCTCGAGGCCATGGGGCATCGAACATTCAATCATGAGCCCATCGAGTTCATGGCAGCAGCAGCCCGCCACGGCTTGTTGCCGAGCGTGAGGCCCCTTCGCGAGCACGGCTGGGCCACGCACGATCCGACCAGTGGAACGTTCGTGTTTCGGACCGTGGGGGAATTGCTCGATCATCAGTTTCGACAGAAACTGCTTTTCAGGTTGGTGCGAAATTGATGGCCTGTCCCAAGCTGACGCTCTCGCACGACCAGGCCACCGAGCTAGTCTCGTATCGAACCGAGCTGGGCGACGTCGCCTCACTCGAGTCGGCCATCCTCCAGGATCCGGGGCTCAGGACACGGCTCGCGAGATGGTTTGCAGAGAATCTATATGACGAGGCGAAGACACTCTGGACCAGACACGATCACTTCGTCATTCGCGGCGTGCCCCCGTCCGACGATGGCAGCACGGGGCTCCTCGTGGCAGCGGCATTCTTTCCCCGGCTCAAGCCGTACCGCGGCGCTCACATCGTGAAGCATTTCCGGCTGTCTCCCTGGACCACGGAGCTCTCGCATACCCTCGCCGAGGGCCACTTCCACACGGACATCAACACGGCAGCAGAACCACCGATCGGCACCGTCATGCAGTGCGTCGTGCCTGATCCAGATGCACCGAGGCATGGCCAGCTCCGAGTCGCGCGGCTCGACGATCTGCTCGATTCAGTCCGGCGCGCCGGGAACACGCGCGTCTGGCGGTTCCTGACCGAGGACCGCGTCATCATGGAGAATGGGACCGATCCCGAGAGCTGGTCGGGCACGATCACGGACGGGAGCACGATCAGGTACCACCCGGTGACCCTCCGCTCCGCGCAGCGGCGATGCGGACTCAATCCGCACGATCTCGAGGATTGCCTTGCGGCCATCCACGAAGCAGCGCTGTCGGTGTCGCATCCCATCGATCTGGCGCCCGGAGAGATGCTCGTGGTCTCCAACCGGCGCGCGTTGCACCAGCGCAGCGCCTGCACCGTTCGGTTCCGGTCTTTTCCGCGTGACTTCGAGACACGTGTCGTCGCGGTGCTGCACGCCCTGGAAGACCCATCGTGACGGCTCCACACGTGATCGAGGTGGTCGGTGCCGACGCCAACAACCTCGCTGACATCACCGCCGCGATTCCACGCCACGCCGTCACCGCGATCGTTGGTCCATCCGGGTCTGGCAAGAGTTCGCTCGTCGAAGACACGATCGCCGCAGAGGCGGCGGATCGCATGCATCGATTCCTCCAGGTCGAGCTCGGGCCCGGGAGTCACACGACTGGGCGTGCCTACGTCGGCGAGTTGCCGCCGGCGCTGTTTGCCGGACAACGGGCGTTTCGCGCGTCATCGCGCACGACGGTCGGCACCTGCACAGGCCTGTTGCGCGTGCTCCGGCGGATCTTCGTACGCCATGCTCGTCCGGTCGCAGACCAGCTAGGGCCGGTCCCGGATCCATCATCCGAGATCTTCACCACCTGGCTGGTCCGGCACATCAAAGGCCCCGCGATCGTGTGGGCCGTCCCGGTTCGAAACCAAGCCACGTCGGGCGAGACCGCGGTCAAACGCCTGCTCAAGGCAGGGTTGGATCGGGCGATCCTCCGCAGCGAGACCGACTCCGGCGCCCGCGCCGAAACCGGGCGCGAGATCCAGCTCGCTCGATTCAAGCCGCTCGAGCCGAGCGTTCGACACACGATCGAGGCACGGATCGGCGAGGTCTCCGTCGGCAGCAGCTCGCGAGCGAGGTTGCAGGAGCTGCTGGAACAGGCGTGGGCCGCCGCGGGGAACGGAGTCTTCGTCGAACTCCCCGACGCGGATCGAGAGGAGCTGCGAGGCGCCTTCGCCTTCGGCCTAGATGCACGCGTCCACCGCGTTCATCCCGAGTGCTCGGCTGTCTACGCAGTCGCCGATGCAAACCGCCTTAGCTTCAATGCGCCCTCTCATGCAGAGAGTGGGGCTTGCGGCACGTGCCGAGGAACGGGAAGGTCCACGATCCTCGACGATCGTGCATTGGTTGCTCATCCAGAGCGCTCGATGCATGAAGGCGCACTGGCACTCTGGACTCCCAAGAACTACAAGTACGTCAACATCCAGCACGCCACGATCGAGGGCTTGAGCGGTCGTCGGGGCTTCAACCCCGACACTCCGTGGAGCAAGCTATCGAAGGCTGCCTGCGATCTCGTCCTCGACGGATCGCCGGAGCCGGTCGAAGACCGAGACCCCAAAACGGGCAAGAAGGCGAGCTCGCCGCATCCGTTCCCGGGATTTCGTCGGGCGATCCTCGAGAAGGCGGGACGTCCGACCCCCGCGGGTGAGGCTCTCCGGGCCTACGTGCACGACGGCCCCTGCGGTGCTTGTGGAGGTACGCGATGGTCGCTCCAGGCCCGCGCGCTACAGGTCGCCGGCTGGTCTCTCGACCGTCTGCTCGCGCTGCCCCTGTCGCACTTCGCCGCCGAGGCCGAAGCCAGGAGCCTCGCGAAGCAATGCCCGCCCGAGGCGCGTCACCTCGTCGCGAACGTGCACCGGATGGCGGCCGCGTTGGTCTCGGTGGGCCTTGGCCACCTCTCCGGCGATCGGGGGATGCTCGACGTCAGCGACGGTGAGTCCCGTCGCCTTCGCCTCGCCGCCGTCCTCACGAGTCGCCTCGCAGGTCTCCTGCTCATCCTGGACGAACCGGCGCGAGGGCTTCACGAGCAAGATCTCGCGCAACTCGGCGATGCGATCCTGAACGCCTCGCGCACTCACACCGTCTTGATCAGCGAGCACCGGCAGCGCCTCGTGGCTCGCGCCCATCACCTCATCGAGCTCGGGCCCGGTGCAGGGCCGAACGGCGGTCGAGTGACCTATGCCGGTCCGGTGGAGGAGAGCTCCTGGCTGCGGCCGCACGGTGAGGCACGCGCGAAGGCCGGCTTCGCGGTGAGCCCGAGCACCTGGCTCGAGATCGAAGGCGTAACCATTCACAACGTCGAAGACGCTGACGTTCGACTGCCGCTCGGCGCCATCACGTGTATTGCAGGTGTCTCCGGCTCCGGGAAGTCGAGCTTCGTTCGCGGTGCGCTCGTGCCCGCACTCGCGGGCGTGCTGCCGCCGAGTGCGGTCGAGATCGAGGATTTCCGGACCCGCGAGGGGACCTGGCGTCACTTCCGCGGCGCCAGCGCGATCACCTCGTTGCACGCGCTGGATCAAGCAGCGTCGACGACGCAGCGCCGAAGCCTGATCGCGACCTTCCTGGGGATCGCGGAAGACC
>JBGQCL010000637.1:0-6190 GCA_041495365.1 Kofleriaceae bacterium
AGGGCGAGCTCGAGCGCCAGGCGGAGGTCGAGCGCGGCGCCCCGGGCGAGCCGCTCGCGATACAGCTCGGCGAACCCGGGCGGCAGGCGCAGGGACCAGTTGGCCGGATCGACCAGGCCGGGGACGTTGAACCGCTCCTCGTAGCCGAACAGGTCGGCGAAGAAGATCGAGACGTTCTCGGCGCGCGAGATGAACAGCTCGGCGAGCATCGCGGCGGCGAGGAAGCCCGGCGCGGCGAGGCGCTCGGGGCGGGGCAGGGCGAGGCGCGCGGCGAGGTGGCGCGCCCAGTCGTCGCGCCGGGCGGCGGGCCAGGCGCGGATCAGGCCGAAGATCGGCATGGTGTCGTGGTTGCCGAGCATGACCCAGTCGTGGGGCTCGACGTTCTCGGTGCGGTAGACGTCGGTCGGATCGTCGAGCCTGGCCTTCTGGGTGACGCGCCAGCGGCCGAGCCGGTAGCGCGCGAGGACCGCCTCGAGCGGTGCGGGCATCGTGCTCAGGACCTCGCAGCTGAGGTCGGCGGGATCGCGGCCGTGGCGGCGGGCGCTGGCGGCGAGGGTGTCGAACAAGGTCGCGTAGCGCTCGACCTGTCCGGCGTCGAGCGCGCGGACCCAGTGGTCGCCGTGGCGCGGCTGGGTGCGGTCGAGCTGATCGGGCCGGACGATCGCGAACCGGGCGAGGGCGGGGTGGTCGGGGAGATCGGGAGACTCGAACAGGCGCGCGCCCCCGGCGACGGCGCGCTGGGGGTCGGCATCGGCGGCGGCATAGACCCACGGGCAGACCAGGCCGTGCGGGTGATCGATGCGCAGGCTGTCGTACTCGGCGAACGCCTTGTCCGCACGGGCGCGCACGAGGTCGCGGGCGCGGCCGGCGTACGGATCCGGGCCGGCGTACGGATCCGGGCCGGTATACTGATCCGGATCGAGGACCGGATAGCCCCACGGCTGGCCCTCCTCGTTGGTCCGGCTCGGCGGCGCGCCCATCCGGTAGTCGGGGAGGAACGCCGCGGCGTACGCCCAGGCGTCGGCGTCGGAATAGCCGACCTGGAGATCGCCGTACAGCGCGAGCCGGTGCCGGGCGGCCTCGCGGCGGACGCGCAGGTGCTCGTCGTGGACGAGCAGCTGGCCGAACGCGTAGCGGTCGATCGCGGCGGCGCAGCGGCGCATGTCCGCGGCGCGGCGCTCGGCGCGTGCGTCGCCGTCGTCGGCGAGCCACAGATCGCGATCGGCGGCGGGCCAGTCGCGGAATCCGGCGCCGCCGTGCTCGGCGCACAGGGCGGCGTGGAGGGCGTCGCGGTCGAGCCAGCCGGCGTGCTCGGCGCGGAACGCGCGCAGCCGGTCGCGCAGGTCCGGGCGCGCGGGCAGCGCGGTGTACGCGGCGTCGATCAGGCGGTGGTGCGCGTCGTGGGCGCGGCGGTGCCGGGCAGGACCGCCGGGATCGGCGAGCACGGCGCGCGCGAGCTCGACCTCGCCGACCAGGCCCTCGAACGCGCCGCCCGGGCGCAGCGAGCCGAGCGCGACGTTGCCGAGGTGGCGCGAGAAGATCGTGCCGTCGTACGGCGACGGGTTGTCGCGCGCGGTCTGGCCCTGCGGCCCGAGCTGGATCCCGGTGAACCCCAGCGAGCGCGCGTGGGCGAGCAGGCGCGCGGCGGCGCGGGTCGCGGGACCTCCGCGGCCGGTGTCCTCGTCGGCGTCGGCCGGGAAGCTCGCGTCGTGGATCGCGAGCAGCATCCGCCGCACGCCGAGCCGGGCGAGCGCCTGGTCGAGGAACGCCGGCGAGCTCGGCGAGACCGCTCCGGTCACCCGGTCATCGTTAGCACGATCGCGACCGGTGATCCCGCGTACGCCGCACGCGGCGGCTGCTGCGGCGTGCGGCGGTCGGTGTACGGCGTCCGTGTCGGAGCATCTCGGAAGGTCGCGACCACTGGAGCACCTGCGCGCCTAGCTGCGCCGAGCGTTTCATCACGGACGACAGATGCACAGCGATCGCGGTGAAACGTTTTCCGCCGGGTCGCGCTCTATGGAACACGGCGCTGGGGGACCGACGGATCACCGTCGCGTGCAGCGCCAGCAACGCCTAGCGAACGACGGGGGGATACGATGCGAGCACCAGGCTATGGGTACGCAGTCTCGTTGTTGTGTGCAGCTGGCTGCACGACCGGCGACGCCGGCCGGCACGAGGTGGCCGTGTCGGTGGACACGGCGGCGGACTCGGGGAGCGCTTCCGATCCGGTGAAAAACTTCGCGAGCGCACAGATCGACGACGGCCGCCGGACGTTCCGGTTCGACACGTTCGGCGACGAGGCGTTCTGGGGGGACACGCTGCAGCTGCACCTCGCGATCGCGGGAGCGGCGAACGGCGGCGTCGGCGGCGGAGTCAGCCCGCGGACCGCGCTCGCGGTCGGGCTCAAGGTCGACGTCGACGCGCTGCCGCGAAGCCTGCGCGACGCGCTGGCCCAGGGCCAGGTCAACCTCGACGATCCGGCGACGACGCTGGCGCTGCTCCAGCTCGACGCGGTGGTCGGCCTGACCGGCGTGTTCGACGCCGCGGGCTCGTTCCGCTCGATGGGGATCCAGTGCGCGCTGTGCCACTCGACGGTCGACAACTCGTTCGCGCCCGGGATCGGGCACCGGCTCGACGGCTGGCCCAACCGCGACCTCGACGTCGGCACGATCGTCTCGCTCGCGCCCGATCTGTCGGCGGTCGCGAGCCTGCTCGGGGTCGATCAGGCGACGGTGCGCGCGGTGATCACGCAGTGGGGACCGGGCCGGTTCGACGCCGAGCTGTTCATGGACGGCAAGGCGCTCGGCCCCGACGGCAAGGTGCACCCGACGTTGATCCCGCCGGCGTTCGGGCTCGGCGGCGTCAACCTGCACACCTGGACCGGCTGGGGCGGGGTCAGCCACTGGAACGCGTTCGTCGCCAACCTGGAGATGCACGGCAAGGGCACGTTCTTCGATCCGCGGCTCGACGACGCCGTGCGGTTCCCGATCGCAGCCGCCAACCACTTCGGGCACGTGTCGACGCCGCCGGCCCAGGACCGGATCACGCCGCACCTCGCCGCGCTCCAGCTCTACCAGCTCGCGCTCGCGCCGCCCCGGCCGCCGACCGGCAGCTTCAACGCCACGGCGGCGAACCGCGGCAAGGCGCTGTTCAACGGCAAGGCGCGGTGCGGCGGCTGCCACGTGCCGCCGCTGTACACCGAGCCGGGCTGGAACATGCATACCGCGGCAGAGATCGGCATCGACTCGTTCCAGTCCGATCGCTCCCCGGATCAGCGGTTCCGGACCAGCCCGCTGCGCGGTCTGTTCACGCACCTCAAGGGCGGCCTGTACCACGACGGCCGGTACGCCACCCTCGGCGACGTGGTCGCGCACTACAACGCCACGTTCGCGCTCGGGCTCACCGCGGCCGAGTCGTCCGATCTGATCGAGTTCCTGAAGTCGCTGTGATCGTCAGCGGATGCTCACGGCGGGCCCGGGCGCGGCGATCGGTCGCGCCCGGGGTGTAGCGTGGTCGGGTGTAGCGCGGTCGGGATGTAGCGCGGTCCATCAGCGCAGTGAGCGCGAGCGCGCGGCGGGCCGCGTGCGCGTGCGCCGGCGTCGCCGCGCCGCGACGACCGCGTGCCCGCGAATCTGCTATCGTGCCGCGCCAGATGCGCGTCCTCCTGTCACGCTCGCCCGGTCGCGCCGCGGCGATCGCGGTCGCGCTCGCCGCGCTGCCTTCGCGCGCGGCGGCGCAGCGCGCCGATGTCGAGGCCAACGCCTCGATCAATGTCGGCTACAGCCAGGAGACCCAGACCGTGTTCGTCCCGGACCAGAACTCGCGGCGGCCGTCGGACACGCCGTCGTCGACCGCGCAGCGGATGTTCATGGAGATCCGGCCCGGGATCCTGTACCAGACCGGCTCGCCGCGGCTGACCTGGCGCGCCGGCTACACCTTCGCCGGGACGCTGAGCATCGTCGGCGACTCGCTGTCGGCGGCGTCCAACCAGGCGACCGGCGAGCTGACCGCCGAGGTGTCCAGGTTCAGCTTCC
The DNA here is from genome assembly GCA_041495365.1 of Kofleriaceae bacterium. Lineage (GTDB taxonomy): Bacteria > Myxococcota_A > Polyangia > Haliangiales > Haliangiaceae > JABFXX01. The sequence continues at coordinate 4,035 of JBGQCL010000637.1, forward strand.
TGACGCTGTCGACCGTGCTGTCGCAGGGCGGCACCGCGTTCCAGCTGACCAGCCGGCCGGCGGACTCGGGCAGCGCGGCGCTGCGCGCTCCGGGCAGCCCCGACACGGTCGCCGCGAGCGCCTCGGAGTCGCTGATCACCGAGCTCGCCCGCCAGTTCACGATGCAGCAGACGCTGGTCGCCTCGACGAGCGCCCCGCAGGACGACTTCGCGGCCCGCAACTCGGCGCTCGCCGGCTCGCTGGCGATCGAGCGGACCTTCGACCGCGACGCGGTCGGCGGCGAGCTGCACGGCAGCGTGTCGTGGCTGTTCCCGCTGCAGCAGGGCATGAGGAAATACAAGAGCTATGCCAGCTCGGCGCTCGTCCACTGGAACCACGACCTCTCGCTGAACTGGAACGGCATGGTGCGGGCCGGGCTGGAGCAGATCTTCATCGACGCCAGCAGCGAGCCGCTCGCCTTCCTGCCGACCGGCTCGTTCGCGGTGCGCTACACGCCGCAGCCCGACGTCGGCTTCGGGCTCGACTTTGCGCACGGCACCGCGACCAACCTCCAGGTCGGCTCGGTGTCGCTGACCGACCGGCTCGGCGTGCACGGGGCGTTCGTGATCGACTCGCGCAAGGCGCGCGGGGTGGCGTTCTCGGCGAGCGCGGTGCACAACCAGCCGCTCGGCACCGTGTCCGCGCTGGTCGCCGCCGGCACCGGCAACGCGGCGCAGCTCGATGCCGGGTTCACGACCCAGCTCGCCAAGAACGTGCTGGGCAACGTGCGCTACAGCTTCGCGTACCAGTTCGGCCAGGGCGGCGGGCTCCCCGACTCGCTGGCCCACATCTTCTTCATCGGCGTCACCGGGGTGATCCGCAACACCGAGCGGCCGCTGTCGCCGATGCCGTTCCGCGGCCAGCGAGTCGACGGCACCGACGGCAGCGCCGGCTTCCAGGTGGTCGAGGAGCCGGCGGAGCCGTCGCCGGGGTCCTCGGGATCGGGCAATAACCCCAGGCCATGAAGGCGCGCATCGTCCACCTGCTGTCATCGTTCGGGATGGGCGGACAGGAGCGGGTCGCGTTCGACCTCGCGACGTCCCAGCTCCGCGCCGGCTGCTGGGTCGCCGCGCTGTCGATGGCGCCGCCGCCCGACGGCCCGCTCGCCGCGGAGTTCCGCGCCGCCGGGGTCGAGGTCGACCGGGTGGCGCGGCCCCGGCCCGGCGTCGATCCGCTGCTGATCCCGCGGATCGCGCGCTGGCTGCGGCGGCACGACGTCGATCTCGTCCACACCCACAACCGGTTCGCGCTGATCTACGGCGCGCCCGCCGCCCGGCTGGCCGGGGCCCGGGTGGTCCACACCAAGCACGGCAACAACCCCCGGGGCGGCAAGCGCCTGGTGGCCGGCAACCTGGCGGGCCGGCTCGTCCATGCGTTCGTCGCGGTGTCGCCCGAGACGGCCGAGTTTGCCCGCAAGCGCCGCGAGGTCGACGAGCGCCGGCTGCTGGTGATCCCCAACGGGATCGAGCTCGGCCGGTTTCACCCCGCGCCGGACGGTCGCGACCGGGTGCGCCGCGCGCTCGGGATCGACGCCGGCGCCTGGGTGATCGGCACGGTGGGGCGGATCGCCGCCGAGAAGAACCAGGCGCTGCTGGTCCAGGCGATGGCGCCGCTGCTCGGCCCCGGGACGCACCTGGTGATCGCCGGCGACGGGCCGCTGTTGCCGGCGCTCACCGAGCGGGTCGCTGCGCTCGGCGTCGCCGGGTTCGTCCACCTGCTGGGGGCGCGCAAGGACGTCCCGGACATCCTCAATGCGCTCGATACCTTCGTGCTGTCGTCGGACACCGAGGGGTTGCCGCTGGTGGTGCCGGAGGCGATGGCGACCGGCCTGCCGGTGATCTCGACCGCGGTCGGCGGCGTGCCGAGCGTCCTCGACGACGGTCAGACCGGCTTCCTGGTGGCCCGGGGGGACGAGCAAGCATTGCGCGATCGGGCGGCCGCGCTGCGCGCCGACCCCGCTGCGAGCCGGGCCATGGGGGAGCGCGCCCGGTCGGCCGCGGTCGCGCGGTTCTCGGCCGAGCGGATGCAGCGCGATTATCTGGAGCTGTACGGCCGCGTGCTGGCGCGCGAACCGTGGTACGGTGAGGCAAAGCGGGATGTGCGGGATCGTCGGTCTG
>JBGQCL010000638.1:0-6185 GCA_041495365.1 Kofleriaceae bacterium
ACCTCGTCCCCGACGACACCGGCGCGATCGCCGTCCCGCTCGCCGAGCTCGGCGTCGCGACCGCGGTCCGCGTGATCGTCGACGACCCCGCCGGCATCGCGGTCCGCCGGATCGCGCTCGCCGAGCCGCCGCTCGCCACCCGTGACCTCCGGCTCCAGCTCGCGCTCGATCCCGACCGCCACGCGACCCAGCGCAAGCAGATCGTCCCGCTGGTCGCGGGCGCCGAGCTGGTGATCGACGACCTCGCGACCGCCAGGGTCCACCTGATCGACAGCGTCGAGCGCGCCCACGCCTACCTGCTCGCGCTACGCGACGACGCCGACCTCCGCGAGTTCGGCTTCGTCACCCGCTGGCACGCGCTGGCCGACGCCGAGCGCCGCGAGCTGTACAGCAAGTACGCCTGCCACGAGCTGCACCTGTTCCTGTACCTCCGCGACCGCGGGTTCTTCGACGCCGTGATCCGGCCGTACCTCGCGCACAAGCGGGTCAAGACCTTCGTCGATCACTGGCTGCTCGACGCCGATCTGACGCCGTACACCGACCCGGCGCGGCTCGAGCGGCTCAACGCGTTCGAGCGCGCGCTGCTCGCCCGCCGGGTCGCCGCCGGGCCGGCGATCGCGCGCCTGCTCGACGACGAGGTCGCGGCCCTGCCGCCCGATCCGGGGCGCGACGCGCGGCTGATCGACGCCCTGCTCGGCGGCGCGACGCTCGACGCCGATGCCGACATCGCCGACGCCGCGGCCGACGTCGGCGAGCGGCTCGCCGAGCCCGAGTGGGACGACAAGGCATTCGACGACGCCGAGGTCACCGGCACGGTGCACGAGCGGCCCGTCGCGGCGATGTCCGCGATGCCGGCCGCCCTGACCGCGCCGCCCCCGCGAGCCGCGCCGGCCGCTGCGCTGCTGCCCAGCAAGCACCTCGTGCGCCGGGCCGGCCTCGACACCACCGCCGAGGAGCTCAAGCGCGACGTCGCGTGGCGGACCGAGGCCGCGCCGATGTTCCGCGCCGCCGACCAGGCCCAGGAGTGGGCCGAGCACAACTGGTGGCACCGCACGCCGGCGCAGAGCGGCGCCGACCTGATCGCCCCGAGCCGGCTGTGGCGCGACCTCGCCGACCACGCGGCCGGCCCGTTCCTGTCGCCGGCGCTCGGCCTGGCGACCGACAGCTTCGCCGAGGCGATGTGCGCGCTCGCGGTCACCGACCTGCCGTTCGTCGCGCCGCGCCACGCGATCACCTCCGACGGCCCGCGGCTGACCATCGCGGCCGCCGGCAACGCGCTCGCCGGCTCGTCGCAGCTGGCGTTCGGCGAGCTGGTCCCCGGCGGCGCCCCGCTGGTGGTCGGGATGAGCTACGTGCGCGCCGACGACCGTCGTACATCGAGCCGGCCCACCGCGAGGCGCTCGCCGGCCCGCCCGCCGAGCACCGCGTCGCGTGGCCCGCGCCGCTGCGCGGCAAGAACGTCGTGGTCGAGGCGGTCGGCGCCGGCCTGCGCAGGGCCAAGGTCCACCATGCCAACGACCTGGTAACCACGCTGTCACATCAGTACGGCCGGCTCCGGGTCCAGCGCGCCTCGAACCGGACGCCGCTCGCCGCGACCTACGTCAAGGTCTACGCCCGCCGGCGCGGCGGCCAGGTCGCTTTCTACAAGGATGGTTACACCGATCTACGAGGCTGGTTCGATTACGCCTCGCTGTCGACCACCGAGCTCGACACGGTCGAGCGGTTTGCCATCCTGGTGTGCTCGGATCACGCCGGCGCCGCGATCCTGGAGGCCGGCCCCCCCCCGCCAGGTGATACGCTGATCACCAGTGATCGGCCGGGTCGTCGGCAAATACCGGCTGCTCGCCCAGCTCGGCGAGGGCGGCATGGGAACCGTGTACCGAGCCGAGCACGTCGTGCTGGGCAGCCCGGCGGCGGTCAAGATCCTCCTGCCGCAGTTCACCCGGGACCCGGTCGTCGTCGACCGGTTCTTCCAGGAGGCGCGCGCTGCGAGCGCGATCCGCCACGCCGGGATCGTCGAGGTGTTCGACTTCGGCCGGCTGCCCACCGACCAGGCCTACATCGCGATGGAGCTGCTGCGCGGCGAGGAGCTGTCGACCTTCCTCGGCCGGCGCGGCGCGCTCGACGCCTCGCTCGCGGTCCAGATCGCCATGCAGATGCTGGCGGCGCTCAACGCGACCCACCTCGTCGGCGTGATCCACCGCGACCTCAAGCCCGACAACGTCTTCCTCGTCCCCGACCCGGGCGCGCCCGGCGCGATCCGCGTCAAGATCCTCGACTTCGGCATCGCCAAGCTGACCGGCCGGGCGCTCGCCGGCCAGCCCGGCCGGCCGCGGACCAAGAACCTGATCCTCGGCACGCCGGCCTACATGGCACCCGAGCAGTGCCGCGGCGCCACCGAGCTCGACGCGCGCGCCGACCTCTACGCCGTCGGCTGCCTGCTGTTCGAGCTGCTCACCGGCCGACCGCCGTTCGTCGCCGCCGGCGACGGCGAGGTCATGGCGATGCACATCTACGAGCCGCCGCCGCGGCTGTCCAACCTCGCGCCCCACCTGCCGGTCGAGCTCGACGCGCTGATCGCCAGGCTGCTCACCAAGGACCCCGCCGACCGGATCCCGTCGGCCGCCTATGCGCTCGCCACCCTGGAGCGCGCGCCGGTCGCGCCGCTGGTCGACGAGGTCGCCCTGTCGGGCGCGCACTACGCGATCGGCCCCGCCGCGCACGCCGCGCGGGTCCCGGGGATCGGCGACGCGCCGTCCGAGCCGATGCCGCGCTGGATCCCGGTCGCCGTGATCGGCGGCGCGCTCGCGATCGCCGTCGCCGCCGCCGTCGCGATCGGCATCACGTAGCCGGCCGCGTCGGTCGGCCATGCACGCGCCCTGGATCGATCAGCGCTCGCGCCACCCGCCGCCGAGCGCGCGATACAGGTCCGCGAGGTTGGTGAGCCGGTCGGCGCGCAGCACGATCAACCGCTGCTGTGCGGCGTACAGGTCGTTCTGCGCGGACAGCACCTCGAGGTAGCTCGCGACGCCGGCGCCGTAGCGCTGCAGGGTCAGATCGGACCGCGCCTGCTGGGCCGCGACCTGCGCGACCTGCGCGGCGAGCTCGCGCTCGTAGGTCTCGCGCGCGACGAGCGCGTCGGCGACCTCGCGAAACGCGACCTGGATCGTCTGCTCGTAGCGCGCGATCTGGATCCGCTTCTGCGCGTCGGCCAGATCGAGGTTCGCGAGGTTGGCACCGCCGTGAAACACCGGCTGCGTGATCAGCGCCGAGATCGCCCCGAATCCGGTGCTGAACAGGTGCTGCAACGCCGTGCTCAGGGTTCCGGCGAACCCGGTGAGCGAGATGTCGGGGAACAAGGCCGCGCGCGCCGCGCCGATGCTGGCATTCGCGGCGCGCAGCGCGTGCTCGGCCTCGACCACGTCGGGACGGCGCAGCAGGACCTGCGACGGCAGCCCCGGCGCGAGGTCCGCGATCATCCGCTCGCCGGACAGCCGGTGCGGCGGCGGCAGGCTCGCGGGCAGCGGCTGGCCGACGAGGACGACCAGCGCGTTCACCGCCTGCGTCCACTGCCGGGTCAGCCGCGGCAGCTCGCCGCGCGCACCCTGCCACTGCGCCTCGGTCGAGCGCACGTCGACCGCCGAGCGCTGGCCGAGCTCGAACAGCTGCCGGGTCAGCTCGTAGGTGCGGCGCGTCGTGGCCTCGGTGCGGACCGCGATCTCGTACTGCTCGGCGAGGCTGCGCTCGGCGAGGTACTGGGTCACGACCTGGCCGACCAGCGACAGGTGCGCTGCGCGGTGAGCCTCGACGGTGCCGAGGTATTGCTCGCGGGCCTGCGCGGTGAGGCTGCGCACCCGGCCGAACAGGTCGAGCTCGTACGCGGCGCTGACCCCGAGCGCCGAGATCGACCGCGGGAACATCGGGCCGGACGCCGCGGCGGCCGTGGCTGGCGATGCGCCCGTCGGTGAGCTCGTGAACGGCCCGCTGCCGCCGAACCGGTTCCAGAACGCTCGCCCATCCACGGTCGGGAACAGCCCGGCGCGCTGGATCCGGTACTGCGCCTGCGCGACCTCGATGTGGAGCGCGGCCACGCGCAGATCGCGGTTGTTGGCGAGCGCGAGCGCGATCAGCGCCTGCAGTCGGGGATCGCCGAACATCGTGCGCCAGCCCTGGTCGGCGGCGGCGAGCGAGCCGCCCCCGCCCGGGAATCGATCCGGCACCGGCAGCGCCGGCCGCTCGTGGCGCGGCGCCAGCGTGCATCCGATCAGCGCGACGGCGAGCAGCAGCTTAGCCATGGGGCCTCCCGCGACCTGCGATCAGCACGAAGAACACCGGCACGAACAGGACGGCGAGCAGCGTCGCGGTGAGCACGCCGCCCACGATCGCGATGCCGATCGCGTTCTGTGCGCCCGAACCGGCGCCGCTCGAGATCGCGAGCGGCAGCACGCCGAGCACGAAGGCGAGCGAGGTCATCAGGATCGGGCGTAGCCGCAGCTGCGCGGCCTGCAGCGCGGCGTCGCGCGGCGTCGCGCCGTGCTCGGCGATGTCCCTGGCGAACTCGACGATCAGGATCGCGTTCTTCGCGGCGAGGCCGATCACGGCGAGGATCCCGACCTGGAAGTACACGTCGTTGGCCTGCTTGCCGAGCAGCGAGGCGGTCACCGCCCCGACGATGCCGAGCGGCACGACGAGCAGCACCGCGGCCGGGACCGACCAGCTCTCGTAGAGCGCGGCCAGGCACAGGAACACGACCAGCAGCGACAGCGCGTAGAGCGTGAGCACGCCGGTGCCTGCCTTGACCTCCTCGTACGCGGGTCCAACCCACTCGTGTCCGAGCCCCGGCAGCTGCGACGCGAGCCGGCTGATCGCGGTCAGCGCGTCCCCCGAGCTGTGCCCGGGCGCCGGCTCGCCCTGGATCGCCACGGCCGGGAACCCGTTGAACCGATCGAGCCGCTGCGGACCCAGCCGCCAGTGTCCGGTCGTGAACGCCGAGAACGGGACCATCTCGCTGGAACCATTGCGCACGTACCAGCGGCCGAGGTCGTCGGGCTGCATGCGAAACGGCGCATCGGCCTGCAGGAACACGCGCTTGGTGCGGCCCTTGTCGAGGAAGTCGTCGACGTACGCGGCGCCCCAGGTCGACGCGATCGACGCGTTGACGTCGCCCAGCGCGAGGCCGAACGCCGACGCCCTGGGCTCGTCGATCTCGAGCTTGTACTCCGGGCGGTCCGCGAGCCCGCCGGGCCGCACCTTCGCCAGCGCCGGATCTCGCGCGCCGCGCCCGAACAGCTCGTCTCCGGCCTGCGTCAGGCGCTCGTGCCCGACCCCCGTCCGATCCTCGAGCTCGAGCTGGAAGCCGGCGACCAGCCCGAGCTCGAGCACCGGCGGCGGCTGGAACGCGATCACGGTCGCCGACCTGATGCGCGACAGCGCCGCCATGGCACGCGCGACCACCGCCGGGGCCTCGAGCCGCTTCGCCTTGCGCTGGTCCCAGTCCTTGAGCCGGACGAACACCGCCCCCGCGTTCTGGCCATACCCGTTGAACGAGAACCCGACGACCGCCAGCACCGACTCGACGGCCTCGTGCTCGTCCTCGAGCAGGTACCCGGAGATCTGGTTCAGGACCGCGCGGGTCGCCTGCTGGGTCGCGCCCGGCGGCAGCGTCACCTGCATGAAGACCTGGCCCTGATCCTCGTCGGGCAAGAACCCGGTGGGCAGCTGGCGGAACAGCACCACGGCCACGGCGGCGATCACGGCGTACACGACCATCGCCGGCCGCCGGCGCCGCACCAGCCGGCCGACCGCGCGCTGGTAGCCGCGCTGCGTCCGGTCGAACCCGCGGTTGAACCAGCCGAACAGCCCCGTGCGCCTGGGCCCGTGTCCCGGCTTCAGGATCGTCGCGCACAGCGCCGGTGTGAAGACCAGCGCGACCAGCACCGACAGCGTGATCGCCGAGATGATCGTGATCGAGAACTGGCGATAGATCACGCCGACCGAGCCGCCGACGAACGCCGTCGGCAGGAACACGGTCGCGAGGACCAGCGCGACGCCGACCAGCGCGCCGGTGATCTGCTCCATCGACCTGCGGGCCGCCTCGCGCGGCGCCAGCCCGTCCTCCGCCATCACGCGCGAGACGTTCTCGACCACGACGATCGCGTCGTCGACCAGCAGGCCGATCGCGAGCA
>JBGQCL010000639.1:0-6178 GCA_041495365.1 Kofleriaceae bacterium
CCCGACGGCTCCGCCGGCGGGGCGGGGGGCAGAGCCTCCCGTGGGATCGACCTGCACGCGCTGGTCGGCCGCGGCAACCCGCTCGGCGGCGGCCCACCCGTCGTCCGGGTCCAGCGCCGCCCGCTCCAGGCCGGCGATCTCGTGGTCTGGTATACCGACGGCGTGGTCGAGGCCCAGGATCCATCCGGCGCCCCGTTCGGCGATCGCCGGCTGCAGCACCTGCTGAAGAAGCTCGACCGCCGGCGGCTGACCCCGCCCGCGGTCCATGACCTCGTGATCCGCGGTGTCGCCGCCCACCGCGCCGGCCGGCCGCTCGCCGACGACGAGACCCTGGTCGTCGCGCAGGTCGCGTCCGCCGCGAGCCCCGGCCCGGTCCGCGAGGCCAGCCCGTGAGGCTGCGCACGCTCAGCTACAACATCCACAAGTGCATCGGCGGGATCGACCGGCGGTACGACCCCGACCGGATCGTGGAGGTGATCCAGAACCTCGACGTCGACGTCGCGATGCTGCAGGAGGTCGACGGCGGGGTCGCGCGGTCCAACCACGACCACCAGGTCGACCTGCTCGCCGAGCGGCTCGGCCTGCGCTACCGCACCTGGTTCCCCAACGTCGACGTCCGCGGCGGCGGCCAGTACGGCAACGCGATCCTGTCGCGCTACCCGATCGTCGAGAGCACCAACCTCGACCTGTCGATCCGGTTCAAGAAGCGGCGCAGCGCCCTGCACGCCGTGCTCCGGGTCCGCCACGACGGCGTCGACCGCACCGTCCACGTCTACAACATGCACCTCGGCCTCGCGCGCTACGAGCGGCGGCGCCAGCTCCGCATGTTCCTCGACAGCCATCCGTTCCAGAACCTCCACCACGACACCCCGATCGTCGTCGGCGGCGACCTCAACGACGTGTACGGCGGGCTCGGCGAGCTGCTCGTCCCGGCCGGGTTCCGCGGCAGCGAGCGCCGGCCGCTGACGTTCCCGGCCTGGGGGCCGCTGCGCGCGCTCGACGCGATCTTCGTGCGCGGCGCGATGGACTTCCTGCAGCTGGCGCGCTGCGACAGCGAGCTCGCGCGGCGCGCCAGCGATCACCGCCCGCTGGTCGCAGAGGTGCGGCTGCAGTCGCACCCCCACGCCGAGCACGCGCACGCCAAGCCGCCCGCGCCGCGGCCGTAGCGAACCGCTACGCGCGCAGCGGCTTGTACTTGATCCGGTGCGGCTGGTCGGCCTCGGTGCCGAACCGGCGGTGGCGATCGGCCTCGTAGTCCGCGAAGTTGCCCTCGAACCACTCGGCGTGAGAGTCGCCCTCGAACGCGAGGATGTGGGTCGCGATCCGGTCGAGGAACCAGCGGTCGTGGCTGATCACCACCGCGCACGCCGGGAACCTCTCGAGCCCGTCCTCCAGCGCGCGCAGCGTGTCGACGTCGAGGTCGTTGGACGGCTCGTCGAGCAGCAGCACGTTGCCGGCGCGCTTGATCATCTTGGCGAGGTGGACGCGGTTGCGCTCGCCGCCCGACAGGATGCCGACCCGCTTCTGCTGATCCTGGCCCTTGAAGTTGAAGCTCGACACGTAGGCCCGCGCGTTGATCTGGCGCTCGCCGAGCGTGAGCGATTCGGCGCCCTCGCTGATCTCGTCGTAGATCGTCTTGTCGGCGTCGAGCGCGTCGCGGCTCTGGTCGACGTAGCCGAGCTTGACGGTCTCGCCGATCTTGATCGTGCCCCGGTCCGGCTTCTCGACCCCCATGATCATGCGGAACAGCGTGGTCTTGCCGGCGCCGTTGGGACCGATCACGCCGACGATGCCGCCGCGCGGCAGCTTGAACGACAGGTTGTCGATCAGCAGCCGGTCGCCGAACGCCTTGGACACGCCCTCGAACACCACGACCTCGTTGCCGAGCCGCGGCCCGGGCGGGATCACGATCTCGAGCGCCGGGTCGCGCGCCTCGCGCTGGGCCTCGGCGACCATCTCGTCGTAGCGCTGGAGCCGGGCCTTGCTCTTGGCCTGGCGCGCCTTGGGCGACGACCGCACCCACTCCAGCTCGCGCGCCAGCATGCGCTCGCGCGCGCCCGACTGCTTCTCCTCGTCGCGCAGCCGCTTGGCCTTGTAATCGAGCCAGCCCGAGTAGTTGCCTTCGAACGGGTGACCCTCGCCGCGGTCGAGCTCGAGGATCCACTTGGCGACGTTGTCGAGGAAGTAGCGATCGTGGGTGATCGCGACGACCGTGCCCTTGAACTCCTCGAGCATGCGCTCGAGCCACGCCACGCTCTCGGCGTCGAGGTGGTTGGTCGGCTCGTCGAGCAGCAGCATGTCGGGCTTGCTGAGCAGCAGCCGGCACAGCGCGACCCGGCGGCGCTCGCCGCCCGAGATCCTGGTGACGTCGGCGTCGCCCGGCGGACAGCGCAGCGCGTCCATCGCCATGTCGACGGTGTGGTCGAGCTCCCAGGCGTTCGCCGCCTCGATCTGGTCCTGCAGCCGGCCCTGCTCCTCGAGCAGCTTGTCCATCTTCTCGGGCGACATGTCCTCGCCCAGCTTCATCGACAGCTCCTCGAACCGGGTCAGCAGCGCCCGGGTCACGGCGACACCCTCCTCGACGTTGCCCTTGACGTCCTTGCCGGGGTCGAGCTGCGGCTCCTGCGGCAGGTAGCCGATCTTGAGCCCCGGCGCCGGCAGGGCCTCCCCGAGGAAGTCCTTGTCGACACCGGCCATGATCCGGAGCAGCGTGCTCTTGCCCGCGCCGTTGTTGCCGAGCACGCCGATCTTCGCGCCCGGGTAGAACGACAGCCAGATGCCTTTCAGGATCTCGCGCTTGGGCGGCACGAGCTTGCGCAGATCCTTCATCACGAACGTGTACTGGGCGGTCATGGGTGCGGCGGTTATACCCGCGGGCCGGACCCGCGGCTACAGCGCGGGAGCGCCGCGGGAGCGCCGCGGGAGCGCCGCACCGCCGCCGGATCACGGCCGGCGCGCGGCGACCGAGGCGATCGGATCGGCGAGCCGGCCGCCGCAGCGCGCGCAGGTTCGGCTCCGGACGACGCCGGACGTCGATCGACGCCGCTCGACGTCAGGCGATCGGATCAACGCGACTTCTTGGTGGACCTGGCGGGCTCGGTGAGCTCGGCCTTGAGCGCGTCGGTCGATGCTGCCGAGGTCTCGGCCGGGGCCACGGTGGACGGCGGGGTCTGGGCGAGCTGCTTGGCGGCGGTGCCGGTCAGCGCCTGGGCCGCCGCCGCCACCGCCTGGGCCGCGGCGTTCCCCGCCGCGCCGGACGAGCCACCGCGTGCCAGCAGACCGCCTGCCAGCAACTCGATCGGGACCGGCAGCACGATCGTCATGTTGGGCTGCGCCGAGACCTCGACCATCGTCTGGTAGAGCCGGAGCTGGAGCGCCGCTGGATCGGCGGACATCAGGCGCGCGGCCTCGGCGAGCCGCTGGGCGGCCTGGAGCTCGCCCTCGGACATGATGATCTTGGCGCGGCGCTCGCGCTCGGCCTCGGCCTGGCGGGCCATCGCGCGCTTCATCTCGGCCGGCAGCGAGATGTCCTTGATCTCGACTGCGGTGATGTTGACGCCCCACTGCTCGACCCGCGACTCCAGGATCTCCTGGACCTCGGTGTTGATCTCGGCGCGCTTGGCGAGCACCTCGTCGAGCTCCATCCGGCCGATGATCGAGCGCAGCGTGGTCGCGGCGAGCTGCAGCGTCGCCGCCATGTACTGCTCGACCCGCAGGATCGCGTCCATCGGCGACGAGATCTCGATGTACACCACGGCGTCGACGCCGATCGAGATGTTGTCGCGCGTGATCACGTCCTGGGTCGGGATCTGGATGACCTTGGTGCGGGTGTCGACCACGGTCGCGCGGTCGACGCCGAACGGCAGCATCAGCACGACGCCCGGCCCGAGCGCCTTCGGCCGCGCCCGGCCGAGCCGGAACACGATCGCGCGCTCGTACTCGCGCAGCACGCGCAGGCTGGTCAAGGCGCCCACGCCCGCGAAGAAGGCCACGCCCAGCGCGATCAGCAGGAGCATGCAGGAGGTATAGCCCAGGTCGCGCCCGCCCAGCGCGGTTATTGACGGCCTGGCACGGACAGTGGCGCGCGCCCGCAGCTCGGTTACGCCGACGCCGCGAAGACCGGCGACCTGTCGGGCCTCAAGCCGCCGAGCCCGCCGCATCACCATCACCACCACGCGGCCAGCAGCGGGGCGTCCTCCGGCGACGCCACGCCGCTCGGTCCGGTGTGACCGGCCGCCGCAATGGGCCACGGCTGCTCTGCTACACTTCCTCCATGGTTGCCGCGACGATGTCGCCCGATCCGGACTGCCCAGAACAGGGCGAGCAACGCCTGATCTTCCGCGGCGTCACGTACAAGGACTACGTGCTCATCAGCGATGTCCTCGGTCACCGGCCGGGGCTCCACCTGACCTACCTGCGCGGGACCCTGGAGATCATGACGACGTCGCCGTTCCACGAGCACCTGAAGAAGCTGATCGCGCGCCTCGTCGAGCTCCATGCGCTGGTGCGAGGGGTGCGGATCCTCGGCTTCGGATCGGCGACCTACCGGCGTGAGGAGAAGGAGCGGGGACTCGAACCGGACGAGTGCTATTGCATCGGCACGAAGAAGGACTTTCCGGATCTCGCGATCGAGGTCGTGGTGACTCGCGGGATGAACAAGCTCGACGTCTACCTGGGGCTCGGCGTCGCCGAGGTATGGGTGTACGAGGACGGGCGGTTCTCGGTGTACCGGCTCGGCCCCGGCGGCTACGCGCCCGAGGCCGCGAGCCGGTTCTTCCCGGATCTCGACTTCGCCGTGCTCGCCGAGCACGTCGCGATGCCCGACCAGGACGACGCCGTGCGAGCGTACTGGGCCCGGCTCCGCGGATAGCGAGGCTCACGATCGGCCCGGTGTCGCGGCCGTCGTCTCCGACCAGCGACGGCGCGAGGCGTGAGACCTCGGTGACGCGGCCGAGCGGCAAGATCTCGCCGATCCGCGCAAGCACCGGATGATGCGCCAGGACGATCACCGGATCCTGCGGCGGTGCACCGCCCGACCGACCGGGCGGTTGCAGCGTCGAGTCGACGAACCGGGGTTCGGTACCCACGGCGGAACAGAATGCCATCACAGCAGACGAAACAGGAGCGAAACACAGCGCGCGCTCACCTTGCGTACGCTGTGCTCCCGGTGCGATCTCACGCACCGCGCACAGGATCGGCAGTGCGTGCCCTCGCGCACGGACGCGACGCGTTACCCCGCTCGGTTCCCGCCCCTATACTAAATAGGTTTCCAAGGCGGACGGATCGATTTCTGATTGATGTGTCGTCCGCCCTCTCCTATGGTTGGTTCGTGGACGCCACCGACCTGCGGATCCTGGACATCCTCCAGCGCGACGCGCGTGCGACGCAGCAGGAGATCGCGCGCCGGGTCCGGCTGTCGCAGCCCAGCGTCGCCGATCGCATCCACAAGCTCGAGGCCCGCGGCGTGATCCTGGGGTACATCGCCAAGATCGACCCCGCGCAGCTCGGCAAGGACATCACCGCGTTCGTCGGCGTCGGGATCTCGCACCCGAAGTACTTCGAGCAGTTCGGCAAGAAGATCCTCGCGATGCCGGACGTGCTGGAGTGCCACCGCGTCGCGGGGTCGGACTCGTACCTGCTCAAGATCCGGACCGAGAACACCCGCTCGCTCGACCGCCTGCTGGTCGAGCACATCCGCGCGATCCCCGGGGTGTACCGCACCGAGACCACGCTGGTTCTGTCCTCGATCAAGGAGGACATCGCGCTGTCGATCCACGCCGAACAGGAGGCCCCGCCATGAACTCCGATCGCTCGTTCTCCGGCCTGATCCCGATCGCGATCCCGCTGCTGGAGCCTCCCGTGTCGAGCGCCGCGCCCTCGGCGCCCGCGCCGCGGCTGCCGCGCCTGGCGTGCCGGATGGCGTCCATGCCACCATCGGTGGTGCGCGAGATCCTCAAGGTCGCCGAGCGGCCCGACATCCTGTCGTTCGCGGGTGGGCTGCCGGCGCCGGAGCTGTTCCCGGTCGCGGCGATCGCCGAGGCCCACGCCGACGTGCTGCGCAACGACGGCGGCAAGGCGCTGCAGTACTCGACCACCGAGGGCTTCGGCCCGCTGCGTGCGTGGATCGCCATGCACCTGCGCGAGCGCGGCATCCCGGCGCGGCCCGAGGAGCTCCTGA
>JBGQCL010000640.1:0-6171 GCA_041495365.1 Kofleriaceae bacterium
CAACACCATCATCGTCCGCCCGGGTCGCGACCGATAGGTCGGCAGCGTCGGATGATCGAGGACCTGGAACGTCGAGGTGTCGCGTGCCTCGTCGACCTTCGCCAGCTCGTAGCGCTGCGTCATCAGCAGGAACACGGTCTCCTGGATCTTCTGGTCGCGCAGCAACTGCTCGAGCTCGAACCGCAGCTCGGGCACGTTCATCGCGCCGGGGAAGAACCTCGCGGAGCCAGCGACCGTGCTCGATCCGGAGCCCGCCGCCATGACACCGTGCTGGGCGTCCTCGAGCTGCTCGAGCTTGGACTTTATGATCTCGATCTGCTTCTCGAGTTGGACCACGCTCGCCTCGGTACGCGCCGAGAAGCTGCTCACATACGAGAGCTCGATCTGCTTCGAGAGCAGGCCGCCCTCGATCGAGGCCATCGCGGAGATCACCGCCTTGCTCTGCTCTGGCAGGTCGACGATCTTGTGCGCCTCCTGGAACTCGCGGAGCTTGCGCGATGACTCGTCGACATCGTGGCGCGCCTTGACCACCTGGGCTTCGAGGAACTGCCGCTCCTCGTGAGCCGACGACGTGGTCACACGACCGAACACGCGATTGCCGACCTCCCCGAAGTACTCCGCCATCGCCTTCGCCTGCTCGGGCACCTTGTCCTCGCAGGTCAGCGACACGAGCCCTGACTTGCGATCGACACTCGCAACGCAGTGCTCCGACAGCTCACGCCGCGTGCGCTCGCGGTAGCGTTCGCCGTAGCGGTCCTGCAGATGAAACTTGTCGATGACCTCGTCAGCCACCGAGGTGCTGTTCAACACCGCGTGGATCCGCTGGATATCGGCCGAGAACAGGTCGAAGGCGCCCGGCAGCTTCGCGGCGAGGCTCGCGGCCGCGGTCTCCGCCGAGCGCTGCGATGGCACCACCGTGAGGGTGGCGGTGTACCACTCGGGCGACAGGAACGCGTACGCGGCGGCCGCCACGACACCGAGGACACCGAACACCGCGAGCGTACGCCAGCGGTGCAGCAGCACGCCAGCGAGGTCGATGCGCCACGCCGCCTCGTTCATCGCGTCACCGCCACCGGGCTCGAGCGAAGGCGCTCCATCGCGACGATGTTCTCTTTGAGGGGCCTCACGATTCACGAACGCGGACGATTCTATGGCATGTTCGGGGTTGCGCATGCAAGTCTCCTGCCGGGCACGAGTCCATGGCGGTGACGGCTCCGAGAAACGCGACGGTCGAGACGTCCCGACCGCGCTACTGCGCGCCCCGGACACGCACGACGACGATCACGGTCTTGAGCAGGATCCGCAGGTCGAGCCACATCGACCACGTACGCGCGTACTCGAGGTCGAGGTCGATCCAGCGCTCGAAGTCGGAGATCTCGCTGCGGCCGCTGACCTGCCACAGCCCGGTGATCCCCGGGATCACGGACAGGCGCTGGGCCTGTCGCGGCGTGTAGCGCGCGACCTCATCGGGCGTCGGCGGGCGCGGGCCGACCAGGCTCATCTCGCCCTTCAGCACGTTCCACAGCTGGGGCAGCTCGTCGAGGCTGAGCTTGCGCAGCACGCGGCCGAGCGGCGTGATCCGGAGGTCGCGGCGGATCTTGAAGATCGGCCCTTTCATCTCGTTCATGTGCTCGAGCTCGCGCTTGCGGGCCTCGGCGTCCTGAACCATCGTGCGGAACTTGTAGAACCGGAACCGGCGGCCGCCGAGCCCGCAGCGCGCCTGCACGAACACCACTGGGCCGCGCGACGTCAGCTTGACCGCGAGCGCGATCAGCAACAGCAGCGGCGCCAGCACGATCAGCCCGAGCGCGCTGCCGAACACGTCGAGCGTGCGCTTGGCGAAGCGGGCGCGGCCCGGTCGCGGGCGGGTCTCGATCTGCGCCACCACGGCGTCGAGCGGGATACGCAGGGACGAACGCCACCCGGCGGCCGGTGACCCCCTCACCGGCCTGCGTTTCTCGAACGGACCAACGATGTCGACGTTCCCACCACCCAGCATGGTCACCGCGCCCGCTTGGTTATCACGAACACCGACATGGTTCCAAAGTACCCCGCACAATTTCACGCACGATTTCGTGCCACCGCCGTGATTTGCCACATCGCTGTCTGCGACCCATGGCGTGTACCGGTCAGGTCGGACTCACGAGTCCGGAGCGGGCGGGCCTGACGATGCGTTCGCGTCCAGGTGCCCAGTGGCGCTCGACAAATGATCGTGCCCGCCCGATGCGAATCCGTGCTCCGGCCCCAGGGCATCACAGATATCCGAGGGCCGTGCGACAGGTGCGTCAGGGGGTGGAACAGATACTCTACGTGGCAACCCGCAACGTGCAGAGGTCGCTGGGAGCTGGCGCGGCGCGTGGACGCGCAATGGGGATCTGCTCCCGGTGAGCGCGATGGCGATGATCGCGCCCGGGCAATCCGCGGCGGACGCATCGCTTCGGGGCGAGCGCGTGCTGGCCCGCTCCGGGTGAGCGAGCAGGGCCGTTCACGGCGTCGCATCTCCAGCTGGTCGGTTGTTATTCCGGACTGTTAGGTGTCTCGGCAACGGCACCTACATATTTCTGGCGCGGTTCCGAACACCGACGGGGTGGCGCTGCGCCGCGGCTCCCGATAGAACGATGTCCGATGTGCGGAATCGCCGGAACGTATGATGATCCGATCGCCGAGCCCGAGTTTCGCGCGATGATCGGGGCGCTGGCTCATCGCGGGCCCGACGCGGCGGGCCTGGCTCGCGCCACGGCGCCGGTTCCGATGTGGCTCGGGCACCGCCGGCTATCGATCATCGACGTCAGCGAAGCGGCCAACCAGCCGTTCGAGAAGCACGGCCTGGTGCTCGTCTACAACGGTGAGCTCTACAACCACGTCGAGCTGCGCCGGGAGCTTGAGGGCTGGGGCGCGGTGTTCGCCACGCGCTCCGATACCGAGGTCTTGCTGGAAGCGTGGCGGCACTGGGGCCCGGAGGCGCTCGCTCGATTCCGGGGGATGTTCGCGTTCGCGCTGTATGACCGCGCCTCGGCACGACTGGTGCTGGCGCGCGATCAATTCGGGATCAAGCCGCTGTTCTTCGCGCGCGCGGGCAGCCGGCTCGCGTTTGCTTCCGAGCTCCGGGCGCTCGCCCGGCTTCCCGGGTTTCGCCCCGCGATCGATGACGCCGCGTTCACCGCCCTGCTGCTCTACGACTGGATTCCCGAGGACCAGTCGATCTACCAGGGGGTCGAGAAGCTCGCCCCGGGGAGTTACGCCACGATCGACCCCGGCGGGCGGTTCGAGGTCCACCGCTATTGGGATCCGGTGGCCGCGTTCGGCGCGCGAACGTCCGAGCCGGAGCTGCCCCTGGCGAGCGTGCTCGAGGACTCGGTGCGCGCGCACATGGTCGCCGACGTCGAGATCGGCGCGTTTCTGAGCGGAGGACTCGACTCGAGCCTGGTCGTGGCGATGGCAAGCCGTCATAACCCCAGCATCCGCTGCTACACGATCGGGTTCCGTGCGGTCGACCGGCAGCTCGAGGCGATGCCCGACGACCTGCGGTACGCGCGCCGGCTCGCGACGCATCTCGGCGTCCCTCTCGAGGAGATCGAGATGAGCCCCGACATCGCCGGGCTGCTACCGCAGTTCGTCCGCGTGCTCGACGAACCGATCGGCGATGCCGCCGCGCTCAACGTGTTCGCGATGTGCAGCGCGGCGCGCGCGTCGGGCATCAAGGTGCTGCTGTCGGGGATGGGCGCCGACGAGATCTTCAGCGGCTATCGCCGCCATCGCGCGTGCCTGCTCGGCAACGCGTATCGCCGGATCCCGTCGCTCGGGCGGCGCGCGATCGAGACCGTGGTCGATCACCTGCCGGTCGCAAGCAAGACGCGCGGCCTGGTCGCAGCGCGGTGGGCCAAGCGGTTCGTCGCGCTCGCGCGCCACGACGAGGAGGCTGCGTACCGCCGGAGCTACACGTACTACGACCCCGCGGACCTCGATGAGCTGCTGTGCGGCCGCGCGGCCGCCCACGTGGCGGAGCTGTGCCGGCGCCATGCGCGTACGTACTGGGCGGCGGGGCGTGCCGGCGGGTGCGACGCCCAGCTCGACCGGATGTGTCTGACCGATCTCCAGATGTTCCTCCCGGCGCTCAACCTCGCCTATACTGATCGTGCGAGCATGGCCGCGTCGGTCGAGGTCCGGGTTCCGTTCGTGGATCGCAACGTCGTGACGGCGGCGTTCGGGCTGCGCGCACGGCAGCGCATCCACGGCCGGGTCCAGAAGGTCGCGCTCAAGCAGGCGGCCGAGCGCTGGCTGCCGCACGACATCGTGCACCGGCCGAAGTCCTCGTTCGGTCTGCCGCTGCGCGCGTGGATGGCCCGCGATCTCCGCGGCGAGCTCGACGCGACCCTGCCGGACGGCGCGCTGGTCAACCGCGGCTACCTCGACGGCGCGGTCATCCGGCGGATGATCGATCACCACGCGAGCGGGCGCGCCGATCACGCACAGGCGCTGTGGCAGCTGCTCGCGGTCGAGCACTGGGTGCGAGCCCACGTTGCATGATGCCGGGGCGATCGCGTTTCGTGGTTGCGCTGATCGGGGTCGCGTGCCAGTCGCGCGCCCACCCGGACCAGACGGCGGTGACGCCGGGGGTAGAGCCCGCAGCGGCGTCGCTCCCCGGGCCGCCCGGCGTGGTCTGCGATGGCACGGCCGACGACACGTCGGCGCTGCAGCGGGCGTTCGATCGCGGCGGGCGCGTCGCGTTGCCGGCGTCGCGCGTGTGCCGGTTCTCGAGCCTGACGGTCTCGGTTCCGCTGGCGCTCGATCTGGCAGGCGCGACGCTGAAGGTCACCGCCGGTGCGGCCCCGGGGCCGCACCTCCGGATCCTCGCCGACGATGTGGCGATCCACGACGGTGTGATCGACGGTGCACGCGATCTGGGAGCGAGTGGCTGGCTCGTCGACTGGCACGGCCGGAATGGTTCGCTCGCGTCGGTGACGTTGCAGAACGGAGACTCGACCGGGTTGTCGGTCACCGGGGTCGTCGCGCGCGTCGTCGCCCGCCGGGTCGTCGCGCGCGGCTTCGGCGGTGCCCTGGGGATCGGATTCCGCGTCGGGGAGGGCGCGCTCGTGACCGAGGACTGTGGCGCGGAAGCGAACTCGTACGCGGGGTTCTTCGTGGCGCAGGAGGCTTCAAGCGCGACCGTCATCGACGGCTGGACGGCGCGCAACGGGGTCGGGGTGTTGCTCGACGGCCGGCTCGGCGGGCGCGTTGCGCGGCTGAGCTCTCGCGACGACGATCGATTCGGCTTGCTGCTCGATCACGGCGCTTCGGACTGGCACGTCGGGACGGTGCATGCGACGGATACCGGGCGGTCGGCCCGGAACCGCTCGGGGACCGGCGTCGAGCTGTTCACGCGCAACCGGCGCAACGCGTTCGACGAGATCGTGGTCACTGGCGCGGCGGGCTATGGCCTGGCGATCGCGGGCGATTCAGACGACAACCAGTTCGGGCGCATGGAGCTCGACGCGCGCGGCTCGTGGGACGGGGATCCGGGCGTGGTGTTCGCCGGTGGCTCGGATCGCAACCGCGTCGATTCGGCGCGGGTGCTCGGCCACACCATCGGGGTCCGGTTCGGCGACAACGATCTCGCCGCGGACGTGCCGAGCAACGCCAACCGCATCGGCTCGGTCTACATCGCGGGCGCGCGGTACAACGCGATCCGGTTCGAATGGGGGCACGACAACGCGATCGGCGAGGCGACGATCGCCGACAGCGACTCGTCGGGGAGCGACGCGGACGGGTTCAAGGGCCTCGTCTACTTCGGGAACGACTCGTCGGGGAACCGGATCGGTCACCTCGTGCAGGCCGACACGCGCCGCATCCCGAACTACATCGTCTACGCGGGACCGTGCGCGGTCGCGACGTGCGCGACCGGAGTGGCTCCCAGGGACAACCGGGTCGACAGCGTGACCGCGCTCCGCTGGTCCGTGGCGGTCGCGCACGGCCTCGCGCCGTGACCCCGGTTCGGCCCCGTCAGGGTGTCGAGAGGCCGTACGTGAACGCGCCGGCGTCCCAGATCGGAATCAGAAATCCGAGCTCGAGCAAGAACACGCGTTCGCGGGTTGGGACCTCGATGGAGACCTGGCGGATCCCCGCGCTGACGGTCTCGCTGACCCCGAGTCGAGCGCCGGCCAGCGCGTATCG
>JBGQCL010000641.1:0-6166 GCA_041495365.1 Kofleriaceae bacterium
ATGCCCGGCAAGCAGATGGCGATCGACGCCGATCTGGGCGCCGGGCTGATCAACGAGAAGGAGGCACGCGAGCGCCGCAAGGGCATCCAGCGCGAGGCCGACTTCCACGGCGCGATGGACGGCGCGTCGAAGTTCGTGCGCGGCGACGCGATCGCCGGGCTGCTCGTGCTCGTGGTCAACGTGGTCGGCGGCATCGTGATCGGCGTCGCCCAGAAGGGGATGTCGATCGGCGACGCCGCGCAGACCTACACCGTGCTGTCGATCGGCGACGGCCTGGTCGCCCAGATCCCGGCGCTGCTGGTGTCGACCGGCGCGGCGCTGCTCACCACCCGCGG
This sequence comes from Kofleriaceae bacterium, assembly GCA_041495365.1. Classification (GTDB taxonomy): domain Bacteria; phylum Myxococcota_A; class Polyangia; order Haliangiales; family Haliangiaceae; genus JABFXX01. Next base: position 336 of record JBGQCL010000641.1, read on the forward strand.
CGAAGACCCCGAGCTCGGCCGCGCGCTGTCCGGCCAGCTGCTGACCCGCAAGCGGCCGATGCAGGTCACCGGGGTCGTGCTCGCCGTGATCGGCCTGTTGCCGGGGATGCCGCACGTCCTGTTCCTCGCGCTCGGCGGGCTCGCGACCTGGATGGCGACCCGCGCGGCCGACGCCAAGCCCGCGGGCGACGCCCACCCGGCGCGCGCCGCCGACCTGCCGCGCCACGACGAGAAGGCCCAGCGCGGCGAGCTCGAGGCCCAGCTGCCGGTCGACCTGCTCAGCCTCGAGGTCGGGCTCGACCTGCTCGGCATGGTCGACGCGGCGCGCGGCGGCGAGCTGCTCACCCGGGTCGCGGCGCTGCGCAAGCAGCTCGCGCTCGAGCTCGGCATCATCGTCCCTCCGCTCCACATCCGGGACGATCTGAGGATGCGGCCGGGCGGCTACCGCGTGCTGCTGTCCGGCGTGGTGATCGCCGAGGCCGAGGTCCACGTCCACCGCGTGCTCGCGATCGACCCGACCGGCACCGCGCTCAAGAACCTGCCCGGCGAGGTGACCACCGAGCCGACGTTCGGGCTGCCCGCCAAGTGGCTGCTGACCGGCGATCGCACCCGCGCCGAGGCCGCCGGCGCCACCGTGGTCGATGCCGCCGCGGTGATCGCGACCCACCTGACCGAGCTGCTGCGCCGCAACGCGCACGAGCTGCTCGGCCGCCGCGAGGCCCAGGAGCTGCTCGACATCGCCGGCAAGCACAACGCCAAGGTGGTCGAGGAGCTGATCCCGCACCTGATGACGATGGGCGCGGTGATGCAGGTGCTGCGCAACCTGCTGCGCGAGGGCGTCTCGGTCCGCGACATGCGCACGATCCTGGAGGCGCTCGCGGATCACGCCGGCGCGACCAAGAGCACCGACGATCTCACCGAGATGGTCCGCCAGCGGCTCGCCCGCCGGCTGACCCGCGCCCAGCTGGCGAGCGACGGCACGCTGCGCCCGCTGGTGCTCGATCCGCGCGCCGAGTCGCTGCTGCGCGACGGCTCGGGCCGCCAGGCCCGCGCGGTCAGCAAGCTGACCGAGGACATCGCGGCGCGTGCCCGCGACCTCGCAATGCGCGACGAGCCGCCGCTGCTGGTCGTCTCGCCCGATCTCCGCCGCACCGTGGCCGGCATCGCCGCCCGCCACATCCCCGGCCTCGCGGTCATGAGCTACCGCGAGGTCGATCCGAGCGTCCCGTTCGTCACCCGCGGAGTGGTCTCCGCTCAGGAGTCCGCATGAGGGTCAAGAAGTTCGAAGGCGCCACGATGCGCGACGCGATCGCCAAGGTCAAGGCGGAGCTCGGCGATCAGGCGGTGATCATCGCGACCCGCCAGGTCCGCCGCGGCTTGCTCGGCTCCGCGGTCGAGATCTCGGCCGCGGTCGACACCGATGATGCCCAGCCCGAGCCGACGCTGTCGGGACCGACCATCGGCGGGCCGCTGCCGCCGCACCCGCCGCCGCGCAGCGAGCCCGATCTCGAGAAGCTGATCGCGCCGCTGCGCAGCGAGCTGCGATCGCTGCGCGCGCTGGTCCGCACCGCCGGCGACAGCCGCGGCACCACGGAGCTGCGCGCCGAGCTCGCGGCGCTGCGCCGGCTGGTCGAGGACCTGCAGCGCCCTGCCCCGGCCGCCGCGCCCACCGCACCGCGCCGTGCCGCCTCGCAGCATGACGCACCCCGCGCGCGTACCACCCAGCAGGACTACGACGCCCCGCTCATCGCGCCGAGCACCGGCGCTGCGGTCATGCTGGTCGGCCCGACCGGTGCCGGCAAGACGACCACGATCGCCAAGCTCGCCGCGCGCGCCGCGCTGATCGACGGCCGCCGGGTCGGCCTGGTGACGCTCGACAACTACCGGGTCGGCGGGATCGACCAGATCCGGACGTTCGCCGACCTGATCGGCGTGCCGGTGGAGGTCGCCGAGACCCCGGCCGCGCTCGCCGAGCTGATCGATCCGACCCACGACCTGACGATGATCGACACCGCCGGCCGCAGCCCGCGCGACGCCGCCGCGATCGCCGAGCTCGCGCGCGGCGTCGCCGACCTCGACCTCGAGGTCCACCTCGTGGTCCCCGCCGGGTCGACCTCGGCGCAGATCGACGAGCTGGTCGGCCGTTACGGCGCGCTCGCGCCGGCGCGCCTGCTGTTCACCAAGCTCGACGAGTGCGACCGCGCCCCCGAGCTCGCGACCGCCCCGGCGCGCACCCGGCTGCCGATCACCTGGGTCACCACCGGCCAGGCGGTGCCCGAGGACATCGAGCAGCCGACCGCGGCGCGGGTCCTCGAGCTCGCGAGCGGCGGGCTCGGCTCGTCCACGCAGTCCGGCGCGCCGTCCATCCACCGCACCCGGGCGGCCTGAACCATGACCGATCAAGCAGCCACGTTGCGCGTGATCCAGGGCGACCGCTCCGCGAAGTCCGGCGCGGTCCCGCGCCGCGCGATCGCGGTCACCGGCGGCAAGGGCGGCGTCGGCAAGAGCACCATCGCGCTCAACCTCGCGATCGCGTACGCCCAGCAGCGCGCCCGCACCCTGATGGTCGACACCGACCTCGGGATGGCCGACCTCAACCTGTTGCTCGGCGTCGCGCCCGAGAAGAGCCTGCTCGACGCGCTGAGCGGCACGCCGCTCGACGAGGTCCTGATCTCGGCGCACGGCATCTCGCTGCTGCCGGCGCTCAACGGCAGCTACCTGCTGTCGACGATCGGTCCGTCCGCCCAGGCCCGCGTGCTCGAGCTCGTCAACTCGCTGTCCGACCGGTTCGACTGCCTGGTGATCGACATCGCCGCCGGCATCGGTCAGGCCCAGACCGTGTTCGCCGGGGCGGCCGCCGACGCGATCGTCGTGGTCAACCCCGAGCCGCTGTCGATGGCCGACGCCTACGCGTGCCTCAAGACGCTCGCGACCCAGCAGGACGTCCGCCACGCATTCGTGCTGCCCAACCGCGTGACCTCGCGGGCCCAGGCCAGCGAGCTGACCGCGCGACTCGGCGCGCTGGTCCAGCGCTTCCTCGAGCTGGAGATCACGGCGCTGCCGCCGATCCCGGCCGATCTGCAGGTCGCCGAGTCCGCCCAGTACGGCGTCCCGCTCATGGTGCACGCGCCCGACTCCCCCGCGGCGCGTGCGATTCGCCAGCTGACCCGCGTCCTGTCGTCCGTCGCGCCCCGCTCGGGGTCGACGTGGTGGCGGACCGCCCGTGCGCAAGGAGATTCTCGATGAAGGCATACGCTGTGCAACTCAAGCGCTCGACCATCGAGCGCGACCGACTGATCTCCGAGCACCTCGAGATCGCGCGGCGGATCTCGATGCGGATGGCGCGCCGGTGTCCGGACTGGATCGCGCGCGAGGACCTGGTCGCCGCCGGCATGCTCGGCCTGACCGAGGCCGCCGAGCGCTACGACGCGACCCGCAACGAGCCGTTCCTCGCGTTCGCCGAGAAGCGGATCCGCGGCGCGGTGCTCGACGAGCTCCGCCGCGGCGACATCATGCCGCGGCGCGCCCGCCAGATGGCGCGCAAGATCGGCACGACGATCCAGGACCTGGAGAAGACCACCGGCCGGAGCCCGACCGACGAGGAGGTCGCCGCCGCGCTCGGGGTCCCGATCGAGGAGTACCGCAACGACCTCGAGCACCTGGTCCACGTCACGGTCGGCGCGCTCGATCAGGGCGACGACAGCTCGCCGGCGCTGGCCAGCGACGATTGCTCGCCCGAGGCCGGCGCCGCCCGCCAGCAGGCGCTGGCCCGGGTCCGCGCCGCGCTGCCCCGGCTCGACCAGCGCGACATCGTCGTGCTCGGCCTGTACTACAACGAGGAGCTCACCTACCACGAGATCGCCGAGGTGCTCGGGGTGACCACGTCGCGGGTGTGCCAGCTCCACGGTCGCGCGATCTCGCGGCTGCGCGCCGAGATCGAGAGCGCGGTGCGCCCGACCGGCAGCGTGCCCGCCGAGGCAGCCGACGGGCGCAGCGCGCGGCCCGCCCGCCCCGAGGCCCGGCCATGAGCAGCGGGATCTACGTCGCGACCGCGGGCGCCGTGGCGCAGTCGAACGCGCTCGACGCCACCGCGAACAACATCGCCAACGCGTCGACCACCGGGTTCCACGGTGACCGGGTGACGTTCCGCGAGGCGCTGACCGCCGCGCGCTCGCCCGACGTCGCCACGGTCGGCGCCGGCACGACGCGGGTCGATGGCCAGGCCGGCGCGCTGCTGCCGACCGGCAACCCGCTCGACCTCGCGCTCGATGGCGACGGCTACTTCGGCGTCGCGACCCCCAGCGGCCCGCGCTACACCCGGGCCGGCAACTTCCAGCTCGACGCCGCGCGCAAGCTGGTCACCGCCGACGGCTTCGCGCTGCGCGACCAGAGCGGCGCACCGATCACGATCCCGCCCGACGCCCAGACCGTCGCGGTCGCGGCGGACGGCACGGTGTCGGCCGACGGCGCCGAGCTCGGCAAGCTCGAGCTCGTGCGGTTCGCCCCGGCCCAGGTCCAGCGCCAGGGCGGCACGCTGTTCGCAGCGACCGGCCGTCCGCTCGCCGGCGACCCGCCCAAGGTGCGGTCCGGCATGCTCGAGTCGTCCAACGTGAACGTGGTGCGCGGCATCGTCGATCTCGTGAAGGTGTCGCGCACCTACGAGTCGCTGATGCGCGTCATCCAGGGCTACCACGACGTCGAGAGCCGGGCCGCGCAAGAGCTCGGCGTACCCAAGTAAGGTCAACCAGGAGAAGGTCCATGTTTCGCTCTCTCGCCACCGCCGCTTCTGGAATGGAAGCCGAGCAGACCAAGCTCGATGTCACCGCGAACAACATCGCCAACGTCTCGACCAACGGGTTCAAGAAGGCGCGCGCCGAGTTCGCCGACCTGATGTATCAGACGATGCGCCCGGCCGGAGCGCCCACCGGCAACGGCGCCAACGCGCCGAGCGCCACCGAGATCGGCCTCGGCACCCGGCTGGTCACCACCGCGCGCGACCTCGGCCAGGGCGAGCTGCACCAGACCGGCGGCCCGCTCGACATCGCGATCGAGGGCCACGGCTTCCTCCCCGTGACGCTCCCCAACGGCGACACCGCCTACACCCGCAACGGCGCGCTGCAGATCAACGCCGAGGGCAAGCTGGTGACCGCCGACGGCTACTCGATCACCGGTGACTTCACGATCCCACCCGAGGCCCAGGCGGTCTCGATCGCCGCCGACGGCACGATCTCCGCGACGGTGCCCGGCGCGGCCCAGCCGGTCGAGATCGGCAAGCTCCAGATCGCGATGTTCGCGAACCCGGCCGGGCTCGCCGCGCAGGGCAGCACGCTGTTCCGCGAGACCTCCGCCTCGGGCGCCGCGGTGCTCGGTGCACCGGGCGACGGCGGCGCCGGCTCGATCCGCCAGGGCATGCTCGAAGTGTCCAACGTCAACGTCGTCGAGGAGATGATCGACCTGATCTCGGGGCAGCGCGCCTACGAGATCAACTCCAAGGTGATCAAGGCGGCCGACGACATGCTCGGCCAGACGGCGCAGCTGCGATGACCGAGGGCAATGGATCATGCGTGCCTCGCGAGCTGCGCGACCGCGACCTGCGGAACGCGATCTGCCTCGCCATCATCGCGCTGTTCGCCGTACTCGCCACCCGGGGTCACGCCGATCCGCTCGACGCGGTGGTCCGCGCCCGCCTCGCGCCCGCGCTGCCGGCCGGCCTCGACATCGCGAGGGTCTACCTCCCGACCGGGTTCGCCCGGCTCGACGTCGACCCCGCGACGGTGGCCGTCGATCTGCCGCGCGGGCTCCGCGCCGGACGGCCCAGCATCAAGCTCACC
>JBGQCL010000642.1:0-6128 GCA_041495365.1 Kofleriaceae bacterium
AGAGAAGATGACCGGTTGGCAAGGTCCGGGAATCGATCGAGAATCGACGAGCTTCATCACAGCGGTCAACCGATCAAAATCTCTGCGGCGAGGTACTAGGGCCCACTAGGGCAGGGTAGCCAGCGGTCGGACCTGCGTGCGTCGGCGCACGAACGCGATGAAGCACACGGTCTGGCCGGCGCCGATCGTCGCGATCGCGAGCCACAGCGCCACGTGGTGGCCGCCGATCGCGTCGAGCAGCCGCCCGCCGAGCAGCGGCGCGAGCGCGATCCCGATCGTCGAGGCGAAGCCGACCACGCCGAACGCGCGGCCCCGGCGCGCCGGATCGGCGACCTCGGCGATCGCGGCCTGCTGCGCCGGATCGAACAGCACCTCGGCGCAGGTCAGGATGACGATCGAGAGCGCGCCGCCGGCGAACCCCGAGGCCAGGCCGATCACCGCGAAGCCGAGCGTATCGAGGAACGACGACCACGGCAACAGGAGCCCGATGCCGAGCCGCCGGATCAGCGCGAGCGCCGGGAACTGGAGCACGAGCACCACCGCGCCGTTCAGGGCGTAGAGCGCGCCGACGTCGGCCTTGGTCAGGCTGAGCTGCGTGGTCATGTAGATCGAGAACGTGGAGAACATCTGGGTCTCGAGCAGCGCGCACAGGAACGTGCCGATCAGCAGCATGGAAATCACGCGGTCGGCCAGGCCCTCGCGCAGCGCGCCGATCAGGTCCTGCGAGCCGGTGCCCGGCGCCGGCGGGGCCTGGCGCACCGGGTCCTCGACGCCCAGCGTGACGATCCCGGTGATCACGAGGCCCGCGGCGGCGAAGTAGAACACGGCGCCGTACGGCATCACCAGGGACAGGATGCCGCCCAGCGCCGGACCGACGGCCCAGCCGACGTTGGTGCCCATCCGCTGGATGCCGAACGCCGCGACCCGCTGGTCGTCGCGCACGACGTCGGAGACCAGCGCGTAGGCGACCGGCTCGAAGCAGCCGCGCAAGGTCGAGCTGATGACCATGTTGGCGCCGAGCGTCCACAGCGGCGCGTCGAGCAGGATCTGGGTCCCGAGCAGCGCGATGACCCCGGCGCGCACGAACAGCGAGTTGGTGATCAGCGGCCGGCGGCCGATCCGGTCGGACAGGTTGCCGGCCCACGCGTTGGCGAGCGACTGGCCGAGGTTGGCGCACAGCGCGATCATGCCGTACACCCACGCCGGGTAACCCCGGGTCTCGACGACGTAGATCCCGAGGAACGAGATCACCAGCGACAGGCCCATCGTGTTCACCGCGCGGGCGAACGCCATCTGCCAGACCCTGCGATCGAGGCCCGCGCGCGGGCCAAACTTCAACATCGCGGCGCGTGCACCATCGGGTCACCCTGGACCATCACCGGCTTTCCTACCACACCGCGGCGCGCTACAAACCCGGGCGCGATGTCGACGCGGCTGGAGCGGAGCTACCGGTTCGAGGCGGCGCACTTCCTTCCCCGGGTGCCCCCCGGGCACAAGTGCGCGCGCATGCACGGCCACAGCTACCGGATCGATGTTGCGATCGAGGGTGAACTCGACCCCGAGCGCGGGTGGGTCATGGACTTCGCCGACATCGACGAGCTGGTCGCGCCGCTGGTCCGCCAGCTCGACCACCAGGTGCTCAACGAGATCGACGGCCTGACCAACCCGACGAGCGAGCTGCTCGCACGCTGGTGCTGGCAGAAGCTCGCGCCCCGGCTGCCCGGGCTGTGCGAGGTGGTCATCTCCGAGACGCCGACCTCGCGCTGTATCTATCGCGGCAAGTGAGCTGTGTACCGGTTGGCGGGCGGGGTAGCGTGACCGGGTGTCCACGCTGCGCATCGTGACCCTGAACCTGTGGGGCACCGAGCCGCCGCTCGATGCGCGGCTGGCGCTCGCTGCGCGCCAGCTCGCCGCGCTGGCGCCCGACGCCGTGTGCCTGCAGGAGGTCCGCCCGCTCGATGGCCGTGGGGGCCGCACCACCGCGGAGGTCCTCGCCGACGCGCTCGGCATGACCGCGCACTACGAGACCGCCGTGGCGTGGGAGGCCGCGCCCGGGCTGCCGGCTGGCCAGGAGGGGCTCGCCGTGATCGCGCGCGGGATCGTCGACCGCCGGGTCGAGCCGCTGCCCGACGCGCGCCCGACCGAGGCGCGGATCCTGCTGTCGGCGCAGGTCGACACCCCGGCGGGGCCGATCTGGGTCCACAACACGCATCTGCACTACCGGCTCGACGACGACGTCGCACGCGAGCGCCAGGTGCTCGCGATCGACGACGCGATCCGCCGGGTCGGCCGCGACCGCGACAGCCCGCCGCAGATCCTGTGCGGAGACTTCAACGCCACCGCCGACAGCGACGAGATCCGGTTCCTGCGCGGGCTGACCACGCTGGGCGGCCGCCGCACCCACTTCCAGGACGCCTGGCTTCGCCTGCATCGCGAGCCCGGCCCCGGCGATGGTCCCGCCCAGGGCATCACATGGTCGAGCGAGAACCGCTTCACCCGGCCGCTGCGCTCGCTCGATCTCGATCGCCGGATCGACTACGTGTTCGTCACCACACGCAAGAAGGACGGCCGCGGCACGATCCGCGATTGCCGCGTGGTGCTCACCGAGCGCGAGGGGCTCGGCGAGGTCGCGATCTGCGCCAGCGACCACCACGGCGTGTGCGCCGATGTGCAGGTCGCGGCGCTGCCGTGAATTGCGGCACGCGAGGTGACGCGGCGCGACGCGGCGCAGCGCCTGTGGGACGACGCGGTCGGCCGGTTGCGCAAACCGTGCAGCGCGCGTCGCTCGCCGAGATCTGGAGTGCGCAATCCTGTATGACTGCTTAATCTGCCGAGTTGCCGTGTGAGCGCGGGAGTCGTTTGTTCGTGCCGTGGATGGCTTCCGCGATAGGCTATGCGCGCGTGAGCGCACCGTCGGAAGACCCCACCGTCGCGTTCCCTGCGACGACGCGGCGCGCCAGGCCGCGCAGCCGGCCGCGCGGGTCGGCGACCATGCCGTCGGTCAGCCCGACGGGGTCGACCACCGCGACGGTCAGCGCGCCGCTCGAGGCGCTCGAGCGCGACGAGATCCGCCGCACCCGCTGGTTCTGCTACGTCGCGTTCGTGATCTCGACGGTCGCGGGCAGCTCGCTGGGCTGGCTGCACGGCGACCCGACGGCGCGCGCGATCATGCTCGCCGCGATCGCGGCGTCGGCGTTTGCCACGGTCTTCATGATCTACCGGACCCGCGATCCGGTGCAGTTCCGGCGGCCGAGCACCGGCCTGGGCTGGGTGGTGATCGCCGCCGGGGCGAGCACGGCGATCCCGTTCTTCGGCGCGTTCTCGCCCGCGCCCGTCGTGCTGGTGCTCGGGATCTACTTCACGAGCCTGGGCAGGAGCCCGCGGCTGGCGTTCGTGCTGTACGTCGTGGCGGCCAGCGTGCAGGGCGGCGTCGGCCTGCTCGCGATCACCGGCCTGACCCGCGACATCGGGCTGGTCCAGGCCGGCAACCTCGACCTTCGCCACCAGCTGATCATCCAGGGCCTGGTCCAGTTCGTGTTCGCGATCACCCTCGTGATCGGCCGGCTGTCGCGGCGCGCGCAGCGGCTGGCGGTCGAGGAGCTCGAGCGCGAGGTCCGGCTGTCCGCCCATCGCGAGGCGCTGCTGATCGAGGCCCGCGAGCAGCTCGAGCGCGCGCTGCGCCCCGGGCAGGGCCGGTTCACCGGCCAGCAGATCGGCGCCTACCTGCTGGGCAGCGTGCTCGGGCGCGGCGCGATGGGCGAGGTCTACGAGGCGAGCGGTCCGGGCGGGCCGGTCGCGATCAAGCTGCTGTCCCAGGCCTCGCTCGGCAACGCCAACCACGTGATGCGGTTCTTCCGCGAGCTGCGCACCGCGGCGGCGATCGACGCGCCGAACGTGGTCAAGGTGCTCGAGATCGGGGAGCACCCGGTGCCGTACCTGGTGATGGAGCGGCTCGACGGCAGGACGCTGTCGGACATCCTGCGCTCGCGGCGCGCGATGCCGGTCGCCGACGTCGTCGACCTGGTCTACCAGGTCGGCGCGGGCATCACCGCGGCTGCCGCGGCCGGTGTGGTCCACCGCGATCTCAAGCCGCAGAACGTGTTCCGCCACGGCGAGCTGTGGAAGGTGCTCGACTTCGGCGTCGCCCGCGCGGCCGACCACGGCGACACGCTCACCGCCGGTCAGATCGTCGGTACGCCGTCGTACATGGCTCCCGAGCAGGCCAGCGGCGGCGAGGTCGATCACCTCACCGACCTCTACGCACTCGCCGCGATCGCGTACCGCGCGCTGACCGGCCACCCCCCCCACGCGTCGGGCGATCTCGCCGAGACGCTGTATCGCGTGGTCCACGCGTCGCCGCGCCGGCCGAGCGACCTCTCGCCGCGGCTGCCGCACGACGTCGACCTCGTGCTCGCGATCGGCCTGGCCAGGCACCCCGGCGATCGGTTCCGCTCGGCGAGCGATCTCGCCCGGGCGCTCGCCGATGCGCTGACCGGCCAGCTCGCCCCGGCCGCCCGCGAGCGCGCGCTGGCGCTGGTGCGCACCGGCGGCTGGGCCGATCCACCGCTGGCGGCACAGCTCGCGGCGCGCCGGCGGCTGGCGATCGGGTGATCCGGTCAGCGCCGCACAGCTAGCGCTCCGGCGTCATGGCGGCGGCGCCGAACGGCACCGCCTGGCCTCGGTCGTCGACCGCGAACGCGCGGGCGATGATCGCCCTGCCGTAGATCGTGATCAGCGTGAACGTGTACGGCTCCGCCTCGAGCCAGCGATCTCGTGCTCGCCGCAGCTCGAAGGGCGCTCCGCCATGCGGCATGATGCAGCGCATTCGCGAATCGCGGTCGACGCACTGCGCCCGCCGCCGAGCATCGGCGCCCGGGCCGAACTGCCAGGGCGCCGAGGCCGTGCCAACGAGCAGTTGCCGGAGCGATGCGCCGCCGGCCAGCGCGACATCGTCATCCCACACCAGATGCTCGTGCCCGGCCACGTACAGATCGGCATGACCCGCGGCGAGGATGCCGCCGAGCTCGGTGACGACCGGGCGGCGGGGCTCGGCAACGATCGATGACACGGGCACGTGGCCGAACACGAGGCGAAGCCTCGCGCCTCGTGCGGTGGCGAGCTCGCCCGCGATCCACCTCGCCACGGCAGGGTCGAGCGCCGGGTCGACGATGTGAGCGAGCATGAGGTGGACGCCATCGACATCGACGCTGTACGAGAACGGCGCTGCGTCGAGCGCGATCCCCTGCATGCGCTGGCGGTTGCCCCAGATCTCGAGCGGGGCTGCCCAGCGATCGAGGTCGCTCCACGCCGCCGCGTAGGCGATCCGATACGCGGCAACGTAGCTGTCGTGGTTTCCCGCGACCGGCAGGACCGGAATCCCCGCGACCCGGAGTGGCTCGAGGGCCCGGCGCGCCGCGCGCCACCATTGCGGTGCTTGCAGGATTCGCCCCGTGAGATCCCGTGGGTTGCCGTCGGTGAAGTCGCCGGTCACGACGACCATCCGCGGCCGACTTGCGATCACCGCGGCGACCACCTGGTGGAGCTTGGTCGGGATGCTGCCGTCCACCGCGACGTGAAGGTCGGACAGCACCGCGATCGTCCACGGCGCGGATGGCCTGGGGCTCGGGGCCCGTTCGGCGGGTGGCGCGGGGCTCGGCGCCGGCTCGCTCGCCGGTCGCGGCGGCGCGGAAGACGCACATCCGAGCGTCGCCGCCACCAGCACCAGAACCGTCGACGCTCCCGGCCGCATGTTGGACCGTGCCCCTTCCGCTCGACTGCCTAGGGCAGCACGACGCCGTTCGTGGCGCAGACCTGCCGGGCCATGGCGCGAAGCTCGGCGCGGGTCCGGCGGATGTACTCCGCGGCCCGGCGGGCATCGCGCAGCTTGCAGGCGGCGAGCACCGCGATGCGGAGCGCGTCCGCGTTCGCGGGTGCCACGCGCAGGACCGACTCGGCCTTGTCCAGCGCCACGGTGTACCTACGCTGCTCCATGGCGGCGCGCGCTTCCTCGAGGGTCCGGGCTGCCGGGGTGACCGGCGGGCGGATCGCGGCGGCCGCGGGCGGCTGCGGGCGGGTCGCGGTGGCCGGCGCCGGTTGCGGGCGCGGCGTGCGCGGCGCGCGCGGATCGG
>JBGQCL010000643.1:0-6114 GCA_041495365.1 Kofleriaceae bacterium
GCCGATGCCGATGGTCCCGGCCGCCCCGCCGGCGATGCAGACGATGGCGGTCGAGCCGGCGCCGGACTGGCGCAGCGAGCCCGCGACCGAGGCGGCGCCCCCGCCGAGCTTCGCCGCCGCGCCCGCCGGGTTCGCCGCGCCGAGCTCGCGCCCGCCCAGGACCGCGCCGGTCAGCGTCGAGGGTGTCCGGCCGCGCATCGTGCAGGCCGCCAGGCCGCAGAACGCCGCCGCCGCGTCGCTGCGCCAGTCGGCCGCGGTCGGCGAGAGCTACCTCAACGATCTGCTGACCGGCGGGCTGCTCGACGTCGCCGGCGTGCGCGTGCCCGACGCCGACTTCGACCTCCGGCCCGACCGGCGGTGGGGCCGTTCGACGCGCCGCGCGTTCGTGTTCCTGTTCGTCGTGCTGGTGCTCGGCATCGGCGGCGGCGGCACCTGGTACTGGTGGACCGAGAAGCAGAAGGCCGAGGCGGTGGCGCGGCTGCAGCGCGAGTCACAGGTCGCGATCCTGCTCGGCGACCACGCCGGGTTCGAGATCTGCATCCGGAAGCTCGGCGACGCGCTCCAGCAGGACAAGACCAGCCTCTTGACCTACGCCTACTTCGCCGAGTGCGCGGGGCTCGACACCCTGCTGTACGGGGCCGACCCCGACGGCGCCGAGAACGCGCTCAAGATCGCGCGCGAGATCAAGCCCGACCAGCCGGGCGCGCGCGAGGTGCTGGTCGGCCGGGCGGCGCTCGAGCTGTCGCAGCTCGGCCTCAAGGTCGGCGCCCCGGGCAGCTCGCAGACCGCGATCGCCCAGGTCGCCAAGTCGACGCTCGCCGAGCAGCGCAAGGCGCTCGAGGCGTACCCCGACCGCGACAAGGACCGCTGGGTCATGTGGCTGCGCGGCCGCGCCCTGCTCGCCGCCGGCGAGCGCAAGGCCGCGCGCGCGATGCTCAAGGCCGCGGCCGACGGCGACGACGGCCTGGTCGTCGCGATGATCGACACCGCCGACCTGCTGGTCGACGACGGCCAGCTCGACGACGCGCTGGTGGTCTACGACCGCGCGGCGGGCCGGGTCAAGGCCCAGCCGCTGCCCAAGGACCAGCGGGCCAAGCCGCATCCGCTGATCGTCGTCGGCCGCGCGGTCGCCCGGTTCGAGGCCGCGCAGGTGACCGACGACACGATCGGCGACCTCAGCGTCAACCTGACGGGCACGCTGCCGTCGCGGCTGCAGGCGTACCGCGATCTCGCGCTGGCGATCGCCGCCACGGTGACGCAGGACAACGTCAAGGCCAAGGAGACGCTGCAGAAGGCGACCGGCGGCAAGCACCCGCCCAACGAGCCGCGGTTCTGGGCACGGGTCGCGTGGGCCGACTTCATGCGCGGCGACGTGGCCGGCACCATCGGGGCCCGGTCCCGGATCGTGTGGTTCGGCCAGAGCAAGGCCGAGGACGAACCGGTGGTCCAGCTGATCGACGCCGGGCTGTTGCTGGCGTCCGGGCTGCCCGACAAGGCGCTCGCGCTCGCCGAGCGGCTGCAGGGCGTGCGGCCGCAGCTCCTGCGCGCCTACGCCGATCTCGATCTCGGCAAGCCCCGGGACGCGCTCAAGGAAGCCGACGCCGTGCTCAAGAAGTCGCCGGACAGCATGGAGGCCAAGATCCTGCGCGAGCAGGCGCGGATGGAGAGCACCGAGGGCAAGGAGCGCGGCGAGTCGACCGAGGCGCTGGAGAAGCTCGCGCGCCAGGCCAAGAACAAGATCGGCCGCCACGCGCTCGGCGCGGCGCACTTCGCCAACGGCAACGCCAGGGAAGCGCAGACCCAGCTCGAGCAGGCGGTCGCCGACCTCAGCGACGAGGCGCCGAACCCGTTCGCGTACCGCTCGTACACCGCGCTGGCCGAGATCCTGCTCGCCGCCGGCGACCTCCCCGGCGCCCGCAAGCAGGGCGAGGCGGCGTACAAGGTCAACCCGGGCTACTTCCCGGGGAGCGGCGTGCTGGCCAGGATCGTGGTGCGCCAGGGCGATGCGGAGCGCGCGCTCGAGCTGCTGCAGCCGATGTTCGCGGAGCTCAAGGACGCGGTGCCACCGGCGATGCAGCTGGTCTACGCCGAGGCGATCGCGACCAGGAAGGGCGCGACCGCATCGGACCGGGCCACCGCCACCGAGATCCTGAAGAAGGTGAAGGACCAGGTGCCGCAGCCCGAGCTGTCGCGCGTCGCCGCGGCGATCGATCCCAAGCTGCCCAAGGAGCTCGGCGTCCCCGAGCCGACCGCGCCCGACGCGCCCAAGCCGAACGAGCCCAAGCGGCCCAGGCGCCGGTGATGGATCGCGGCCCCCGGGCGGCGACCAACTGGCCGGTCGAGTCCCGATGATCGGCGCGTCGCCGGATCGAGACGATGAAGGCCAATGGCTTACATCGTATCTCGACTGACCGGTTGGTCCAGATACGGTATTCGCGCGCCGAGGCGGATTGCCACGCCCAGGCCTTGTCGAGCATCGCGCGCGCGTGCTGGTGTCCCCGCCCGGGAGGCACAACATGACAGTCCGTCGCCAGTCCACCCGGATCGATCTCGAGGGGACCTTCCCGTCCCCTGTGGCCCGGCATAGCCGCGCCATTCACCCCTCCGCGCGTCGCGTCGCGCGGCTCGTCGCCAGCCTGAGCTTGCTCGCCGCCTGCAGTCCGGGCGCCGACACCGCCGGATCCGAACCGGATCGCGGTCATCTGATCGCGCTCAACTCGCAGGTCATCGACATCCGGCTCGCGCCGCCGCCGGTCGCGTCGACGCCGGGCGACGATCGCGTGCTGGTCAAGTTCCCCGGTCCGGTGACCGCGGCGCAGCTCCAGGCGCTGGCGGCGAGCGCGCAGATCGACGCCTACCTGCCGTACGACGCGTTCGTCGTCCGGCCGCTGCACGGCGCGGCGGCGATGGCCAGCGCGGCGGCCGCCCCGGCGCTCGGCGCGGCGTGGACCGGCGCGTATCGGCCCGAGTACAAGATCGCGGCGGCCGCCAGCGAGCTCGCGGCGACCGCGCCGGCCGGTGACGTCACCGTGATGGCCACGGTGTTCGGCGACGCCGATCTGCCGCGCGTCGAGGCTGCTGCGGCGGCGCTGCCCGGCGCCGCGGTGGTCGGCTCGCAGACCAGCGGGCGGTTCTCGCGGATCCGGCTGCGGGTCAACGGCGCGGCGCTGTCCGACGCCACCGCCGGGCTCGCCGCGCTCGGCGACGTGTTCTGGATCGACGTCGAGGGCCGCCGCACGCTGCTCAACGACACCACGATCTGGGTCGGCCAGTCCGGGCTCGACGCCGGGATGACCACGCCGGTGTTCGACCGCGGCATCCACGGCGAGGGCCAGGTCGTCGGCTACATCGACACCGGCATCGACGCCGACATGTGCTACTTCCGCGACACCGCGCGCGGCCTGCCACCGACCAACGCCTGCAACGGCGGCACCACCGTCGACGTCAACCAGCGCAAGGTGCTCGCCGTCGACTTCCTGACCTCGACCGAGTGCACCGGCGGGATCGCGAGCACCGAGTGGGACACCCAGGGCCACGGCTCGCACGTCGCGGGCACGATCGCCGGCGACAACTTCGCCAACCCGATCACCCATGATCCGGGCGACGGCATGGCGCCGGGCGCCAGGCTGGTCGTCCAGGACGCCGGGTTCCGCACCGACAACTGCGGCGACCTCCCGGGCATCGGCTGCCCGGTCGTCGACCTCAAGCCGATCTTCCAGCAGGCGTTCACCCAGGGCGCGCGGATCCACACCAACTCGTGGGGCGACAACGAGAACGGCGCCGTCCAGAACAACTACTCGGCGGCGTCCGAGGACGTCGACCAGTTCATGTTCGATCACCCCGACTTCCTGATCCTGTTCGCCGCCGGCAACGCCGGGCCGGGCACCGGCAGCGTCGGCAGCCCGTCGACCAACAAGAACGGGATCTCGGTCGGCGCGACGCTGCGCGGCACGTCCGCCAACTCGATGGCGAGCTTCTCGAGCTGCGGGCCGACCGCCGACGGCCGGGTCAAGCCCGACCTGACGATGCCGGGCTCCAGCATCGTGTCGGCGCGCAACGACACCAACGTGGCGTCGAACAACTGCGCGACCACGACGATGAGCGGGACCAGCATGGCGAGCCCGGCCGCCGCCGGGATGGCGGCGCTGGTCCGCCAGTACTACACCGACGGGTTCTACCCGACCGGCGCCAAGGTCGCGGCGAACGCGCAGGTGCCGAGCGCCGCGCTGGTCAAGGCGACGCTGCTCAACTCGACCCAGGTGATGACCGGCACCGGCACCGGCCCGGTGCCCAACAACTGCCAGGGCTGGGGCCGGGTCCTGCTCGACAACACGCTGTTCTTCACCGGCCAGACCCGCACGCTGTTCGCGACCGACGACCCCGGGTTCGCGCAGGGCGCCGCCGGCCAGACCAGGACGTTCACGCTGCAGGTCGCCGCCGGCCAGCCGCTGCGGGTGACGCTGGCGTGGACCGACTTCCCGTCGACGCCGGCCGCCAGCGTCAACCTCAACAACGATCTCGACCTCGTGGTGGCGGGGCCGTCGGGGACGTTCCTCGGCAACGTGTTCGCTGCCAGCCAGTCGACCACCGGCGGCACCGCCGATCGCCGCAACAACGTCGAGCAGGTCACGCTCAGCGCGCCCGCGGCCGGCACCTACACGGTCACCGTGCGCGCGTTCAACGTGCCGAGCTCGGCGCAGCCGTTCGCGCTGGTCGCGTCCGGCGCGATCGGCACCGGCAACGCGCCGCAGGTCGTGTTCAGCGACGACTTCGAGACCGACAAGGGCTGGGTCGTCAACCCCGCCGCCACCGACACCGCGGCCACCGGGCGCTGGGAGCGCGCCGTTCCGCAGGCCACGACCAGCACCGGCGCCAAGCAGCTCGGCACCGCGAACAGCGGCACGCGCGATCTGGTGACCGGCGCCGCGGCGGGCGCCGCCGCCGGCGACAACGACATCGATGGCGGCGCGACCTCGATCCAGTCGCCGGCGATCGCGATCCCGGCGGGCGGGACGGTGACGCTGTCGCTCGCGTTCTACTTCGCGCACCTCAACAACTCGTCGACCGCCGACTTGTTCCGGGTCCAGATCGTCGGCGCCACCACCCAGACCGTGCTCCAGACCGTGATCGAGGAGCTCGGCAGCGCGGCCAACGACAACGCCGCGTGGGTCACCCGCTCGGTCGACATCTCGGCGTTCGCCGGCCAGTCGGTGCGGATCCTGATCTCGGCCGCCGACAACGCCGGTGGCAGCCTGGTCGAGGCCGGGGTCGACGACGTCGTGATCACGCGGCAATAGCCGGTAACGAGGCAACAACGGGCCGTCCACGGAACGCTCCGCGGGCGCCGGCGCACGCCGCCGGCCTCGCGGGCGTGGCGCCGCCCGACGGTGCCGCGCAGATCTGTGAGCTCGCCTGCGGCTCTATCACGGGCTCGAGCGCCGGCCGGCGCCGAGTGTCCGGCGGCCGGACACCCTGCGCAAGGAGTGGGAGTCGCGCAGCGAGTGAGCCGCACGTGAGCCGGCTCGATGGCCGCGGACCGCCAGCCCAGGGTTGCCGGCAACCAAGGAGAACCGGATGAAGACGCTCGCGGTGATGGTGTTTGCGGTCTGCGGGTCGGCGTGTGCAGCGAGTCCAGAGGTCGAGGTGCCGGGGACGAACCCGGCGCTCGTGGACCTGTCGTCCCGCGAGCAGCTGATCGGAGACTGGGTGGTCGAGGGCCGGGATCCGGCGTCGCCGGGCGCAGCCGGCGGCATGGTTTCGCCGCGGGGCGCGATCGGGCCGATCACCTGCGTGGTCGTCCAGTACTGCGACGCCCCCGGCCCGGACGGCACGCGCTGCGTGCAGAAGGGCTGCGACGTGCGCGAGGCGCTGACCGAGTGCTCGATCGAGGCGCCGCGCGAGTGCCGCATCGTGTGCCCGTTCGTGTTCGTCGGGCCCGGCGGCAAGCGGTTCCTCAACGGCTCGTGCCTGTAGCGTCCGGCTCGGCGCGGCGTCGGCTCACACGTCGAGGATGCCGGCGATCGGGCCCTGGCCCTCGCGGATCAGCGTGACGTTGTCGCCGTCGACCTCGATCACCGTCGACGGCTCGGCCGGGGTCTGCTCGGTGTCGATCAC
>JBGQCL010000644.1:0-6100 GCA_041495365.1 Kofleriaceae bacterium
CCGCGCGGATCGCAGAAGTACGAGTTGCCGTAGAACTTGCCGATGTTCCACGGCGCCTCGTTGCCGACCCGGTTGATCGCGCCGACGAAGTAGCCGTTGGCGACCGCGTGCGCGGGCTGCTCGAGCTTCCACAGGTACTGCGAGAGCCCGGCGACCGTGGCCGACGGGTTGTAGACGATCTCGGCGCCGGCCAGGCCGAGCGCCCGCGCGCCCTCCGGGAAGTGGCGGTCGTAGCAGATGTACGCGCCGATCGTCGCGTAGCGGGTCTTGAACACCGGATAGCCCAGGTTGCCCGGCCGGAAGAAGAACTTCTCCCAGAACCCGGCGACCTGCGGGATATGGGTCTTGCGGTACTTGCCCAGGTAGCTGCCGTCGGCGTCGAGGATCGCGGCGGTGTTGTAGTACAGGCCGGCCTGCTCGCGCTCGTACAGCGGCACGACCATCACCATCTGGTACTTCTTCGCGAGCGGCGCGAGCCTGTCCAGCGTCGGCCCCGGCACCGGCTCGGCGGCGTCGTACCACCGGCGATCCTGGCTCGGGCAGAAGTACGGGCCATTGAAGATCTCCTGTAGACACAGGATCTGGACCCCCTGCTTGCCGGCGTCGTGGATCATCGGCAGGTGCTTCTCGAGCATCGCCGCCTGGATGTCGGCGACGCTGCGCGACTCGTCGTTGAGCGGATTGGTGGCCTGGATCAGGCCGCTGATGACTTGGCGGGGCATGCGTCGTTCCTCTCTGAATTCGGGAGATTCGAAAGATTCGGGTGGGGGCGGCCGAGGTCCGCCGGGGATCAGTTGGTGACCAGCGTCGAGGTCTCCTTGGCGATCTCGCCCTTCCAGGTCTCGGCGTCGCGGCCGGATCGCGACCGCGCGGCCTCCTTGGCGTCGCGCGCCGACTTCTGGCGATCGACCAGATCGTGGTGCGACGTGAAGAACGGCAGGCTCTTGCCGATGAAGTCGCGCAGGTTGGCGAAGCCGTGATCGGTCATGAACTTCGCGAGCTCGGCCTTGAGCTCGTCGATGATCTCGTAGCCGCGCAGCATCGCGCCGGTGCAGATCTGCACGGTCGACGCGCCGAGCAGGAAGAACTGCGCGGCATCGAACCCGGTCTCGATCCCGCCGAGCCCGCTGATCGCCACTCCCGGGTTGGCGCGCGCGACCTCCATCACCTGGCGCAGCGCGATCGGCCGCACCGACTGCCCCGAGTAGCCGCCCGGCACGCTGTGGCCCTCAACGGTGGGCATCGGCCGCAGCGTCTTGAGGTCGATGCCGATCACGCTCAGGATCGTGTTGATCAGCGAGATGCCGTCGGCGCCGCCGCGCAGCGCCGCCGCGGCCGGGATCGTCGGGTTGCCGACGTTGGGCGTCATCTTCGCCCACACCGGGATCCGCGCGACCTGCTTGGCCCAGCCGACCACCTCCTCGACGATGTCGGGGTTCTCGCCCATCGCCATTCCCATCTTGCGCTCGGGCAGCCCGTGCGGACACGACAGGTTGAGCTCGAAGCCGTCGACCCCGGTGTCCTGGACCTCGCGGACGATCTGCTGCCATGCCTCGCAGCGGTACTCCTCCATGATCGACGCGATCAGGATCTTGTGCGGATAGTGCTGCTTGAGCTGGCGGAGGTCGTCGAGCCAGTCGGCGTACGGCCGGTCGCTGATCAGCTCGATGTTCTCGAACCCGATCACCTCGTCGGTCGACCGCGCGCGCAGCTTGGCGTAGCGCGGCGTGGTGTTGATGACCTTGCTGCCGTCGAGCGCGAACGTCTTGGCGACCATGCCGCCCCAGCCGAGGTCGAACGACCGCGCGATCACCTTGCCGTTGGTCCCCGGCGGTCCCGATCCGAGCACGAACGGGTTGTCGAACTTCATGCCGTTGACGGTGATGCTGAGATCGGTCACGTCGCCTCCTGGGTGAAGTTGCCGGAAACGGCTGGGCTAGCACAGCCTGCGAGTCGGATTCGACCATCATGATAGGCTCCGGCGCATGGCGGACAAGACCATCACGCACTGGATCGACGGCAAGCCCCACGATCGCCCGGCCGACCGCCACGGCGACGTGTTCAATCCCGCGACCGGCGAGGTCCAGGCCCGGGTCGCGTTCGCGTCGCCCGGCGTGGTCGACGAGGCGGTCGAGGCCGCCGCGCGCGCCGCACAGACCTGGCGCTCGGTGTCGATCGCCCGGCGCACCAAGATCCTGTTCGCGTTCCGCCAGCTCGTCGACCGCCACCAGCACGAGATCGCGCGCCTGCTCACCCTCGAGCACGGCAAGGTCACCGGCGACGCGCTCGGCGAGGTCAACCGCGGCCTGGAGGTCATCGAGTTCGCGTGCGGCATCGCCGACCTCGCCAAGGGCGAGTACTCCGAGAACGTGTCGACCGAGGTCGACTCGTACTCGATCCGCCAGCCGCTCGGCGTCGTCGCCGGGATCACGCCGTTCAACTTCCCGGCGATGGTGCCGATGTGGATGTATCCGATCGCGCTGGCGTGCGGCAACGCGTTCGTGCTCAAGCCGAGCGAGCGCGATCCGTCCGCCGCCAACTTCTGCGCCCAGCTGCTCGCCGACGCCGGCCTCCCGCCCGGCGTGTTCAACGTGGTCCACGACGACAAGGTCGCGGTCGACCGCCTGCTCGAGCACCCCGGGGTCGCCGCGATCTCGTTCGTCGGCTCGACCCCGATCGCCCGCTACATCTACGAGACCGGCACGCGCCACGGCAAGCGGGTCCAGGCGCTGGGCGGCGCCAAGAACCACATGATCGTGCTGCCCGACGCCGACATGGAGCTCGCGGCCGACGCCGCGGTGTCCGCCGGCTACGGCTCGGCCGGCGAGCGCTGCATGGCGATCTCGGTCGTGGTCGCGGTCGGCAGCGCGGCCGACAAGCTCGTTCCGTTGATGAAACAGCGGATCGCGGGCCTCAAGGTCGGCGACGGCCTCGAGCCCGGCACCGAGATGGGCCCGCTGATCAACCGCGCCCACCGCGACCGGGTCGCGGGCTACGTCGATCGCGGCGTCGCCGAGGGCGCCACGCTGGTCGCCGACGGCCGCGGCCTGACCGTCCCGGGCCGCCCGCACGGCTTCTTCCTCGGGCCGTGCCTGTTCGACCACGTCAAGCCGGGCATGGCGATCTACCAGGACGAGATCTTCGGGCCCGTGCTGTCGATGGCCCGCGCCGCGACCTACGACGAGGCGATCCGGCTGGTCAACTCCAACCCGTACGCCAACGGCGTCGCGCTGTTCACCAACGACGGCGGCGCCGCCCGCAAGTTCCAGCACGAGGTCGAGGTCGGCATGGTCGGCATCAACGTCCCGATCCCGGTGCCGATGGCGTACTACTCGTTCGGCGGCTGGAAGGCCTCGCTGTTCGGTGACCACCACATCTACGGCCGCGACGGCGTCCACTTCTACACCCGGACCAAGGCCGTCACGTCGCGCTGGCCGGATCCGCGCCACCGCGGCGTCGACCTCGGCTTCCCGCAGAACCGCTGAGCGGCACGGGTTTACACTAGTCCTCGCGACCGATCGGCGGCCGCGCCGCACTTCCAGCCGAATCCACGGGATCTCCCGCTGGGGTCGCGCGATGCGCGCCGGCGTCCGGCGGCTTGCGGCGAGGTAGCGCGACCGCGGCGTCCACTGCGTGCGGTGGTGATGGCGCATCAGGAACCCCAGCGTCGAAGATCTCGGACGCGAACGCCGCGGTGGCGTCGATCGCCGGCGACGGCCCGGGCGAAGCATCGATCGAGATGGGCAGCGTCGTCGACGCGGCCCCCGGCGGATCGACCCGCTGCCCCCCGTCGCTGCTGCGCCACCGCGCGACGATCGTCGCGGCACCGGCGACCAGCACGGCCGCGGTGATCAGACCGACGACCCGGCGCCGGCCGAGCGGACGTGCGGTGGACATCCGCATCCGTCCGCTGGCCTCGCCGCTGCCGTCGCGCAGCGTCGTCGGGTTCGACAGGTTCGCGCCGGCCCACACCGACACTGGCGTCGCGAACATGCCGGGTCCCGGCATCGAGTTCAGCGCACCGACCACCGGGGCGGCTGGCGACGCGGTCGGCTCCGGCGACGGCGCGGTGGGGACCACCGCACTCACCGCGAGCAGTGCGTTCTCCGCCGCGGCGAGCTCGCGAACCAGCTCGGCCATGGACTGAAATCGCCCGACCGGCGACTTGGTCAGGCAGCGCTGCAGGATGCCGTCGATCGCCCCGGGCAAGCCCGGCACGCGCGATGCGGCGAGCGGCGCCGGCTCGCGCAGGTGCGCGGCGATCAGGTCTCCCGCGCCGGGGCCATGGAACGGCGGCCGGCCGGTCAGCATCGCTAACATCACGCACGCGATCGAGTAGATGTCGGAGCGATGATCGACGACGCCGCTGCCACTGCACTGCTCGGGGGACATGAACATCGGCGTGCCCATCACCACGCCGGTGCGGGTCTTGAGCATGCCGGGCTCGTCGTCGGCGAGCTTGGCGATCCCGAAGTCGAGGATCTTGGGCCGCTCGCCGCCGGGCACGGCCGGATCGTGGACGATGAACAGGTTCTCCGGCTTCAGATCGCGGTGGACGATCCCCTTGGCGTGGGCCGCGCCGAGCGAGCCGCAGATCAGCCGCATGAACCGGAGGGTCTCGGCTGCGCCGACCCTCCCGATCCGCCGGAGCCGCGCGTCCAGCGACTCGCCCTCGAGCCGCTCCATCACGATGAACGCGCCGACCTCGGGATGGTGGCCGAAGTCGAAGACCTGGATGATGCCGGGGTCCCCGATCCGGGTCACCGCGCGCGCCTCGTTGAAGAACCGCTTGACGATCTCGTCGTTGGTCGACAGCGACGGCAACAGCACCTTGATCGCAGCGGGACGACCGAGCAGCGTGTGCTCGCCGAGGTAGACCGTGCCCATTCCACCTTCGCCAAGCTTTTTCACCACCCGGTACGTTCCGATGGTCGTTCCCACTCCCAGCAAGCTGCATCGACGCTACCACACCGCTACCGAAGTTCTGCTGCAGCGGAAGTGATGCGGCGGCAAGGAACGCGCGGGCCGGCAGGCGCTGCCGAGCTGCCGCAGAACGCGGCTTGGCCGGCGCTTCGTGACGCGGAGCGACGTCTGGTGGGTCAATGTCATCGATCTCGTACCGATTCAGGGCGGCGCCGGGGCGGCATCCCCGTGGGTCGATAGGCCCGAGGCGCGGTCGAGCCAGGCGCACGCCTCGTCGAGCTGGCCGAGCTGCTCGCAGCACCGCGCGAGCGCCTGGAGGCAGCGGTTCAGGTGCCTGCCGTCGATCCGCCCGTGCCCGTCGCCCTGCTCTGCCGCGGCCACCGCGCGCTCGAACCACGGCCGCGCCGCATCGAGTCGGCCGAGCCGGGACAGGCAGTCGCCCACGCTGTACAGGCTCCGGCCGAGGCTCGCCCGATCCACCCGTCCGTGGACGTTGCCGTGCTGCTTGGTCGCCGCCGCACGCTCCAGCCAGGGCAACGCCTCCGCCAGCTGCCCCAGGCTCACGTGGCAGGCCCCGACCTGGCCGAGGCTCTTGCCCAGGCTCGCGTGATCGACATGGCCGTGCTTGTCTCCCTTCTGCTTGGCGACGACGGAGCGTTCACACCACGCGAGCGCCTCACCGTGCTTGCCCAGCGCCCCGCAGCAAACGCCCAGCCACAGCATGCTGTCGCCGATGCTCTCGTGGTCCTGGCGGCCCTGCGCGTCGGCGTGCTGCGCCGCGGCCACCGCGCCCTCCAACCACGCCCGCGCGTCGGCGAAGCGTCCAAGCTGGGCGTGGCACTGCCCGACGTGGCGCAGGCTGGCGCCGAGCTGTGCCGGATCGACCCGCCCCCGCCGGTCGCCGCGCTGGTGGGCCGCGACCGCGCGCTCGAACCACGGCAGGGCGTCTGCGGGTTTGCCCAGGTTCAGGTGGTGCATGCCGATCCGGTGCAGGCTGATGCCGAGCACCATCGAGTCGACGCGCCCACGCTCATCGCTCGCCTCGGCCGCGGCGATCGCGCGCGCGAACCACGGCAGCGCCTGGTCGAACCGCCCAAGCTGGGCGTGACAGTGGCCGACCTGGTACAGGCTCGTGGCGAGGCTGGCGGAGTCCACGCGGCCGCGGCCATCGCCCCGC
>JBGQCL010000645.1:0-6062 GCA_041495365.1 Kofleriaceae bacterium
CCGCTTGCTTGCGCTGTGCCTACCCGAGCCCGCGGCGGTCGTCACCCACATCGACGCCCGTGAAAGCCCACGGCTTCACGTGAACGGTCCGTCACATCGTCGCGCAAGTCACGAGACCCCGTTCCCGGGGAGCGAGGCACAGTGGGTGCAGTTCCGCGAGGCGCAGCGCGGGGACGCCCAGGAGCCGGGCATCCGGATGCGCTGCCGCGTCCTGCTCATGGATCGCTCGGAGGAAGCATGCGCCAGTGTCTCGTCGTCGTGGGAGTCCTGCTGATGTCCGCGTGCGCGTCGTCGTCGGCGCGCGTTACCCCGCAGCCGCCACCCGTGATTCTGGTTGCTGCGCCATTGCCGCAGTGCACGGCGGGTGAGCCGCGAGCCGTCGAGGCCGGGCTCCCGCGGTGCACGTGCTTGCCCGCGGAGGCGACCGTGTGCCGGGGCGGTGATTGCTCGTGCGTGATCCCGGAGCCGAAGGAGAAGGACAGCAACGACAGCGTCCTCGTGTTCCTTCTCGGGCTCGCGATCGGCGCGATCTGATCGGTCACGTAGACCCGACGAGCCGTTCTCGGCCGACGCAGCGTGTAGGCGATCTGGACCGCTACTTCGATCCTGCGCCCGCGCGCAACAACAGCCTCACGGCCTGCAGGAAGTCGCGCCGGGCTTCCTTCGGCCAGCCGGCAAGCACCTCGCTGAGCTCCTGTAGGTCGACCTCAACGTCCTCGTCGATCCCGAACATCAGCGCGGCGACATTGGTTTCGAAGCCGTAGTGTGCGATCGCCACCAGGGTCTCCCAGCTCGGTGACCGCTGGCCGCATTCGAGCTGGCTCACATACTTCGGCGAGACGCCGAGGCGGCCCGCGACTACCTCCTGTGTGAGCTTGCGATCGCCACGGAGCGCTCGGATCCGCGCACCGAGGCGGCGTCGGAGCTGAGCTGTGCGAGCGGCGCCCTTGACCATCGAGGCCAGCGTAGGCGTGTCTCGTGATCGCGATAACCTACCCAAAGCTCATATCCTCGGCGTGATGTCTACTGGCAGTAGGGACGCACCCCGGGTGATAGAGCGTCGAGCAGTGAAGCGGACCAGGGCTTCCTACTGACAGTGCGCCTCGCATCACCGCATGGCCGCCAGACGGCGTGGGCCGATCGTCACGATGCCGGTTACGAGCACGTCGCCCAGCCGTTGGTCCGGTTGGGCTCAAGGGCAGTTCGCCGCGCCGAGGGCGTCGAGGGCGCACGCGAGCTTGCCCTCGCGGCGCGCCGTCCGCTTCAGGTGGCGGCGGACGGCGGCCTTCTTGCCACCGCGCAGGCTGCGATACGCGCGGGCCCTGCTGACGTTGTAGACGCGGGTGGCGCGTCCGTTGTCGGCGCAACCACGCGCATCGGTATCCCCTGCCTGCCGGCGATCCATTCCGTAAGCCTTCATGTCGACACACATTGCGTTCACGTCAGCACAAAGCAAGTCTGATTCGATATTTCGCAGGCCACCGACGAGTCGGCGCATTGCTTGCCGCAATGACGCTCTGGCCAACAACATGCAATGCTCAATGCTCTTTCTGGTGTTGCGGTTTCATACTGCATGAAGACATTGCTTGTCATGCTGGCATTCGACTCTACCGAGTTGATTGTTCGAAGATCGAATGCAATGTGTGACTGCGCGCGAGAGAAGCGCGAGCCACTCAAGGGAAGAATGCAGATGAAGGATTCAATCGATCACGCGGCTGCTACCAACCCCCTCGCCCAGCTTCGCCTCGCCCGGCGACGCCCCCTGGCTGCCCTCCTCGGCGCCACTCCGGGGTTCGTGCCGGTCGGCGTGTACTGGGTCGGGCACCACGAGCTCACGTCGTGGGCGCCTTGGATCTGCCCCAAGGCGCTGATCGTGTACGCTGGGCTGCTGTTCAGCGTGCTCACCGTCTACGGCTGGTCGACCGACATGTTCGGCTCGAAGATCAAGGCGCTCGGGTTCACCGTCCTCATCGAGGGGATCATGATGACCGCGGCCGCGGGATGGCTGAACCTGATCGCGCTCGGCTACCTGGTGGCGATCAATGCCATCGCGAACGGCTGCCGGCTCGCGCTGCGCGACTCCACAGCCACCATCGACTGGCGAGCGAACCTCGCGCGCGGGATCGCGGCCGCGGCGGCGGCGACGGCGGCGCTGGCCGAGAAGCCGAAGCGCCAGGGTCGATCGCGGCGCGCACGCCCGCGCGCGGTGGCCCCGCGGCTTGCCGCGGTATCGGGATAGCTCGTCGTAGCCAGCGAGCGGCCGGTGCTGCCGGCCCGTGCGGGTTGCCGAGGCGATTGAAGCGCGCCGGGCGGCGATGCTCACGGAGGAGCCGCAGACGAATGCGCCCATGCTTGCAGCGTACTGCGGCACCCCTGGCAAGGGACGAATGCAAGAGATCCGTGGGCCAGCACTACGCCTTCGCGACCGGCCGGAACTGCGCGAAGAACTCAGCGGCGAGCTCGTCGAACTCGGCAGGGAAGACGTCGATCGCGGCGTTCGCGGCGACCAACAGCGCGCCGATCCAGAGAGCGGCGTAGAAGTCCTCGGGGACAGGGACGGGATCGACTTCGGTGAACATGTCCAAGTTATCGGCTCGCCGCTGCCGCGGTTGCGTCTGCCGGATCTCGGCGAGATTCGGCACGGCTGCCGGATCTGAGATTCGGCACACAATCTGCTAATGTTTCAGTGGGTTGAGGTGATTGCCGAATCTGCCGGATCTCGTTCCGCCCTGCTGACCTTGGCGCGTCCCTCTTTTTTCTCTTGGGGCAACGCGCGTGAAAAGAACTCGACCCGGTCGCGCGCGTAGATCCCATTGAGATCCGGCAGATCCGGCAAACAGAATCAACCCAGTGAAGTAATTCAGGAAAATCTGCCGGATCTGAGATCCGGCAACCCCGCCGGATCTCCCGAGAGATCCGGCACCAGAGCGGATCCGACGAGCAGGACTTGCCGCTCGCACGGACACCGGCTTAGAGGCGGTTCCGCCGCTCGATGCCAGCGTTAGCCGCCAGCCCGCTGCACGGAGACCCTCGGGTGCCTGCACCGCGGTCTCGACGCCGCCTCACCTCTGCGCGACGATGGCGGACCGGAGGGATGAGCATGCGTTCACGCGGCATGGTGGTTCTCGCGATCTTGATGGTGGCGGCATGCGGCGGGGCGCCAACGCGCACGGCAACTTCCACGCCGCAGCCCGAGCCGGTACAGCCCGAGTCCAAGCCGCCGACGGAGCCGGCGCCGGACCACGAGCTCCCTGCCGGGCCCGCGGTCTGCGGCGGCCAACCGCTCCGCGTCGCGTTCTTCAACGCCGGCCAGGCGCTGTCCGCGCTTGTAACGCTGCCTGACGGCAAGCACATTCTCGTCGACGCCGGCGAATCGGCGACGCGGCCGGGCTGCGGCGCGCCGTGCAAGGAGTGGCACGGGCGCGTGATGACCGGCCTCGCGCGCGAGCTGGGCGCCGCGCCGATCGACCTCCTGTGGATCACGCACCCGCACTCTGACCACATCGGCGGCGCGGTCGACGTGCTGGACCACTTCGCGGTGCACGCCTACGTCGACAACGGCCGCGACCTGGACAAGGCGACGATCCGGAAGACCCACGACGCCCTCGACGCGCACCACGTCTCAGTGGCCGTCATCGAGCCCGGCCACACGACGATCCCGCTCGAGACGAGCAACGACGTGAAGCTCATCGCGATCGTGCCACCGCACTGGTACGAGGACTCAGGCGCTCAGGATTGGTGCGCGAAGAACGCGAACATCTGCTCCATCGCGCTCCGGATCGACTACTGCGCGTCGTCAGTCCTGTTCACGGGCGACGCGGAGTTGCTCGAGGAGGCAGACCTAGCGATCGACGCCCCGGTGACGCTGCTCCAGGTCGGTCACCACGGAAGCAAGACGTCGTCGAGCCCAGCGCTGCTCGACCGGGCGAAGCCGAAGTACGCCGTGATCTCGGCGGGGAAGCCTGGTGAGGGGACGAACGCCACGTACTGCCACCCGCGCAAGGAGACGGTGGACGCGCTTACCGCGGTGCTGGGCGGCGCCGGTGGCCGCACGATCCATGCGTTCCCGTCGGTGACGAAGTGCGATGCGAGCGGGGCGGAGGCACGGTGGATTGACCAGCCGGCCAGCGATCACCTGTGGGTGACGGCGCGGGACGGCGACGTCGTGCTGACGACGACCGGGGACGGGGTGTTCACGCGGGAGTGAGAGCTGGGCCGCGGACTGTAATGAGCTGGCGATGTTAGGTCTCTCGGTCGGTGTTCGCTCAGGATGTAGTTGGCTTGCGAGAACTTGGACTTCGAGCAGTTCTCTCAATCTGAGACCGCAACGGGGACGTTCAGCGGGCCGCCGCCCGTCCTAGCTGGCGGGGAGGTCGTCATAGTCGCGATCTATCCTGAACGCCGCAACCTCGTCGTGGGTCCGGAGCGCTCCGTGGCGTCCGTTCACGCCGACCAACTGGCCGCGCATTCGGTATCGCCGCCGATTCCGGGGTCGGCGATGGCCGACCTCGAGGCCGGCGCAGCCTTCAGCGGGCTTCTTCAGCGTGTAGCGCGCGTCGATCGCACGCGTCGCGAGTAGGCGACGCCACCCGTATCAATACGACACGCGGCGACGCGAGGCCAAATGGTCCGCCATGTCCGCCATCCCTGCCTCCGTTTGCTTCAGGTCGTGCTGCTCACCCTACCTGCGAGCGCGTGGGTACAGGTGCGCTGCCGGACACCGGGGCTGGGATGGCGCGATATGCCAGGTCGTCATGATGTGTACTCTCTTGGTGAGCATACATTGTGTTCGCCTTACAGTTTAAATGGGAGAACTCCAGGTACACAATAACGCTTGATTGTATTCTCAACGAATGCAACCAGTAGGATATTTGCACTGATCCGTTGCTTTGGCTCTGCATTGATTTGCCGCACAGCCCGCAAACAGGTATCTCATTGGTCCTGGCAAGCTTCGTTCAGACCTCGGAGTGGGAGTGAATCTCAACAACGGCAGGAGATGGCATAATGTCAGGAGTGTGCAGATTAGGAGATCGTGCAAAGGCACCTATAGACAACCATGGTTGTGTAGGATGTCCGCACCCAAACGTTACGGGCCCAGCTATTTCTGGATCGTCAAATGTGAACATCAACGGTAGGCCAGCTCTGCGTATCTTAGATATCGGGATGCACATGGCATGTTGTGGAACAAACATGTGGAGTATCACGCAAGCTAGTGGACAAGTATTTGTAAATAATTCTCGGATAGTTCGCAGAGGCGATTCGACACAGCATTGTGGCGGTAAAGGTCAGATGATCGAGGCCAGCGGCAACGTCATCGACAATTCACCGATCTTCCATGAGCCGATGCCAGGTTCTCCCAATGCGCCTCCCTTGCCCCTCAATCAGGTGCTAGTATTTCCAAAGTTTGAACCATTTTGCGATGCAAATGCTCCACCAGGGCTTCCGACCTTTGGGAATCCCCAGGTGTATGATGAAACTGCTGAGATATTAAAGCATCTCTCCGATCCACCGCGGCCAAGGCGGCCCTTGTCTAAGGAGGAGGAACAATGGCAAAAGGAGGAGCAACGGCGTATGGAAAACACTTCGCACGTCAGCGCGGCTCCCTCCTCGCTTTACGACGATGTCGATGGCGCCAAGGCCGCAGTAGAGTTTGCCAAGGCTGAGCTTGAATCCATCAAGGTTGGCTCCGAAGGTTGGAAAGAAGCTCGTGGCCGCGCTCAGGAGGCATATAATCGTGCACTGACCGCGTATCAGCTTGCACAAGCCAACTCGGAGCAAGAGGAACTGGATAAAGAAACTGCGGAGGCTGATGGAAATGCCGAGGAAGCCCTAAGAGACGGAGGCTGATGGAAATGCCGAGGAAGCCCTAAGAGAATAGAGTGATGATCGATCTGCCCTGCGCCAGCTGACCAATCCAGCCCCGGCTCTACGCTTCGCCACCGGACGGAACAGCGCGAAGAACTCTGCAGCGAGATCGTCGGTAACAGCGGCGGAAATCGACCTTCGGGGCTTCAGCCGCAGCGCGAATCGCTGAAGGATCTGGCCAAGCGCGAGGCGGTGGC
>JBGQCL010000646.1:0-6061 GCA_041495365.1 Kofleriaceae bacterium
GTCGCCCCGGCGCGCGTCGCCCAGAACGCCTGGTCGGCGAACCGGTGCTCGCACGCGTACAGCGCGGCGGCCGTCCGCGCGCTGGCCGCGAAGGCATCGGCCTGGCGCGCGCGATAGAACTCGATGGCCGCCTCGCCGTCGGCCGGCGCGACCAGGAGGGTGTGTAGCGCGACCGCGCCCTGGAGCGCCGATGCCAGCGCGTGCTGCACGCCCTGCGACGACAGCGGATCGATCGCATACGACGCCTCGCCGACCCGCAGGTGCACCGGGCCGATGGGGTCGTCGTCGGCGTACGGCGTGGCATCGCAGGCGCGGACGGTGCCATCGAGCACGCCGTCGAGGCAGCGGCGCAGCAGCGGCGAGCGCGCCAGCCGCGCGCGATAGTCGCGGGCCGCGCCGGCCCGCAGCGCCACGAACACCGCGGCATTGACGCTGCCGTCGGGCAGGGGGGCGCCCCAGCACCAGCCGTCGGGCGCTGCCTCGATGCACGCGTCGGCGCCGTCCCACGGCACGCCGCGCCAGTAGCCCCACACCGCGAGCGTACGCGGCGCACCGACGCCGCGCGGGCGGCGCCCCGATGCGTCCACCCACGCCCGCGCGCGGATCACCCGGCCATCGTCGAGCGAGATGTCCCAGCCGTCTGCGGTCGGGCGCGGCTGGCCGGCGCGTGCCGGCTGCATCACGTGCACCCCGCGGCGCTGCGCGGCACGCAGCAACATCTCGTCGAACCGGCCGCGGTCAACATGGAAGCCCGGCTCGCCGTACGGCTTGTACGCGCGTTCGCCCCAGTCGACGATGGCGCCGTGCGAACGCAGGACGCCCGAGGCCTCGACCTCCGCGCGCATGCCGAGCGCGTCGAGCACCGGGAGGATCGACGGCGGGAGCGACTCGCCGATCCGCCGGCGCGGGAACGCGGCGCGCTCGACCAGCACCACCGCGTGACCGAGCTCCGCCAGCCGGCGCGCCACGGTCGAGCCGGCCGGGCCGCCGCCCACCACACAGACGGCAGTCTCGATCATGCGAAGTACTCCGGCTGCGCCGCCGACACCCGCACGTACGCACCGAGGCAGTAGTCGAGCCAGCCGCGGATGAAATCGCACGCCGGACGGCCGCGCCGCAGGACCTCGTGGTGGCAGCCGCCGCCGCACAGGTAGCGTGCCCAGCACGACCGGCACGGCTCCTGGGTGTGCACGTGCCGGGTGGCCAGCCACGTGCGCTGGCGCGCGCGATCGACGCCCGCCTCGACCGAGCCGAGCGCGCCGGCCGCGTCGCCGACGAAGCGGTGGCAGGCGAACAGGTCGCCCTCGGCGGACACGCCGAGGTAGCCGGCGCCCGCGCCGCACGGGTACGGCCGGTGCGTGCCCCGGTGGATCTCCGCGAGCGCGCTCATCGCGTTCGAGAACGGATAGCGCCGGCCCGCCCGCACGTGCGACTCGAAGCTGCGCCCGCACGCGATCATCGCGTCGAGCAGTGCGCCGAAGTCGTCGAGCTGGTCGCGCCCGGTCGGCGACGACAGCATCGGCGCAAACCCGACCGAGTGAAAGCCGAGCGCGATCAGCGCGTCGAGCGTGGCGGGGAGGTCGAGGTTGCGCGGCGTCACCGTCACCCGGGCGGTCACCTGCATGCGGGAAGCGCGCGCGATCAGCGGTGCCAGGTTGGCCACGATGCGCGCGTAGCTGGGCCGCCCGCCCTGGAACGGGCGCAGCTGATCGTGGACGTCGCCCACGCCGTCGAGGCTCACCGTGACAGCGAAGCCATGGCGCTCGAAGAACGCCGCGTCGTCGTCGGTGACCAGCGTGCCGTTGGTCGTGATCGAGAAGCCGATCTTCGCGCCGGCCTCGGCCGCCAGCGCGGCGCCGAGCTCGGTCGCGCGGCGCAGCACGCCGCGGTTGGCCAGCGGCTCGCCGCCGAGGAACGCCAGGTTGACGCGCTCGCCGGGGCCGGCGCCGGCCACCAGCTTGGTCACCGCCGCCGCCGCCACCTCCCACGACATGTCACGCGCCTCGCCGCCGAACGTGCCCTGGTCCGCGTAGCAGTAGGTGCAGCCGAGGTTGCACTTCTGCGCGACTGCGAGCGACAGCGCGCGCAGCGGCGGATCGACCAGCGGCGCGTCGTCGACGTAGTGCTGCGACGTGATGCCGTGTGCCGCCAGCCGCGCGGCCACGCCGCCGGGATCGCCGTCCAGCGCGCGGCGCAGCTCGTCGTCGAGGTCGTAGATCCGCGAACCGTCGACGAACAAGAGGTGCGCTCCGTGCTCGGTCTCGAACAGGTGGTGATCGGGAGATCCGGGCGGCGTCGCCGGAGCCGGGGCTAAATCGCGGGCGACCGGGAGCCGGATCACCCGTGCGGGGTCCCTCATGTGGACGGCCAGAACGGGATCCCGATCCCCTGTCGTGCGAGGGACTCGGCGATCTCGTTGAGCTCGAGCATGACCTGGCGCGCCTCGCCGACCGGCTTACCCGACGCCACCGGCTGGCCGCGCGCCTCGAGCGAATAGCCGACCGCGAGCCGCGCGCGGATCTTCTCGAACAAGTCCAGCGCGGCCTTGGTCTGCTCGGGGGTGCCGACCGCGATCGTGCGGAGGTACGGGTTCGCCGGCGTAACCCCCTTGTAGGTGCGCAGCGTCTTCTTGATATCGGAGAACCGGCTGAAGTGCTGCACGCCGTCGGCGGCGACGCGCTGCGCCAGATCGATGAGGTGCGGCGGATACTCGGGGCGGCGCAGCGTGGCCACCACCCGGCAATAGGTGGTGTCGATGAAGCCGCCCGGATCTTCGATGAAGCGGAACCCCTCGACAGCCTCGGGCGTGAGCGGTGCCAGCGCGCGCGGCCGGAACCCGCTCGGGGTCGGCGCCGGGACCTGCAGCGCCGGCGTCAGCACCGGCGTGTAGCTCGGCACCAGCTTGGCATCGTAGAGCTCCCACAACAGCTCGTTGGCCCAGCGCAGGTGCAGCATCTCGCTCTGCGCCGTGAGCAGCAGCTGGTGACGCATGAAGGTCACGTCGCCGGGCATGGTCGGCCAGCGCGCCGCGTCGGCCTCCGGAACGTCGCGCACCGAGAAGTTGGCGTACAGGTACTCGATGGCGAGCGTCATCTCGAGCGGCGCGAGCTGGTCGCGGATCACCTGGGCCAGCTCCGCCGGCGTCGCGTACGGCACGGCGGTGTCGGCGGTACGCGGGACGTACACCGAGTTGATCTCCTGATCCTGGAGGACCACGGCGAGCTCTTGCCAGTCGTGGTTGAGCTGGAAGTGATCGAACTGGAACGGTCGATTCTTCACGATGTTGTTCATCGCGCCGCCGGCCAGATCACGGCGGCGATCGGCGCGCAGCCAGTCGAGCTGGAGCGTGCCGCGCACCGGATCGGTCGAGCGCCCGTCGGGCAACGTGGGCTCGCCCGGGCGGACCTCGCCGAGCACCACGTCGGGGTGGTTCGACGCCCAGTAATGGCACGCACAGTCGCGAAAGTCGTGCTGCCACGGCGAGCACAGGCTCTGGAGCAGCTCGCCCGGCTGATACGCCGCGCTCACCACGCCGGTGGACGCGTCGGTGAACCGCCGCCGCCAGCCCGGCAGCTCCAGCGTCGCGCTGGGCTTGGCATCGGGCTTGGCGCCGGGCGTGCGTCGTGCGAGCCCGAGCTTCACCGGGCCTTGTTCGAGCGAGCGCACCAGTCGCCACACGAACAGACCATCGAGCGGCGTCCGCTCGTGCTGGCGTCGCGCGGGATCCTCGCGCGTCGGATCGGGGCGACGCCACGACATCGTGATGCGCCGGCCGGCCTGCTCGACCCAGTCGAGGTACCAGTCGCCGGTGGCGAGCTGGCTGGCGTTATTGAGCAGGTCGTTCAGGTGGCGCGCCTCGGGCGTGTCGAGCTGCAGATCCGGATCATAGATGTCGACGTACGACAGCAGGGCGCCGTAGCGTTCGGGCGTGGTGTAGGGCGAGCCGGTGTCGGCGCGCGCCACGAACTCGAACACGAGCCCAGGAAAGAACCGCCGATCGAGGTTGCGGACGTCGAGCTCGAGCCCCGGGTAGCAGTTGGCGACCGCGTCCTCGGGGCGCGTCGTGACCGGATTGCCGGGCACCATGTACGCGGCGCGCGCGGTCAGGTTGCGCGGGAACGGCCTCTTCACTTCGATTGTCATCGCCCCATCCTTTCGGCCAGCGCGGCGATCTTGCGCGCGAGCGGACCGGTCTTGGTTCCGGCGCCGGTCAGGTAGTCGGCCAGCGCGAGCAGCTCGTGGTACTGGCGCCAGTTGAGCGACAGCGCGTTCTCGTCGGAGTCGCGCATGTACGGCGGCATGCGCATGTCGTGCAGTTGGTCGCGGGGCACGCGCGGATCGCGAAACTTCGGATCAGGCACCAGGCCCGGATCCTCCGCGAGCTCGCGGAACCGTCCCCACGCCGGCCGGATCAGCCGCCGCACGAACTCGCCGCGGGTCTGCAAGAAGTCGAGCAGCAGATCGATGTCGCCGAGCGGCTCGTGCGCCTCCTTGGCCACGTCGCTATAGGGCAATGGGCGCTCCCGCGTCGACCGGCTCTCCGCGGTCGGTGGAAAGCTGTTGTTGGCGATCAGCTCGTCGGGGAACGGCTTGGTCTCGCCCTGCGCGATGTCGCCCTTCGACATCGTCCGCTGGTCGAGCTGCGGCAGGTGCGGGAAGTTCTGCGGCGGCGGGTCGGACTGGTTGTTGCCGATGGCGTGAAAGCGGGTGCCGTCGAGGCTCACCAGCCGCGCCGTCTCCAGCACGCGCTGGAACAGATCCGCGATCTCCGCTTCGGTCTCCGGGGCGGTCTTCGCGTCGACCGCCGGCAGCGGCGGCAGGTCGCGATCGGCCAGATCCTCGGCGAACGTGAAGAACGGCCGGCGATCGGGCGCGAAGTCGGGCGACGATGCCGTCACCCGGGCCCGCGCGATCAGCCGCGCGCCCCACACCACGAGCTGGGCCTCGATGATGCCGTCGCAGGTGTCGTCGACCACGCCCCACGAGCCGCCGTCGCCGATGTCGGCGCCGTCATAGCTGTCGGACGGCTGCGGGTCAGCCTGACCCTTGGCGTCCATCACGTAGCGCGACCACGGCGTGTCCGGATTCAGGATGCGGTTCTGCACCGGCACGATCTCGTGCAGCCGGCCTTGCTCGGTCTTGGCCGGATACTGCTCGCCGGGCTGCAGCGGCGACGCCGGGCCCGCGATCGCCGTCGGTGGGCCGTAGACCTCACCGCGCGCCGGCGTGTAGCGAACGCGCGCGATCGACAGATCGATGCCGTTCTCGATCTGCCGGGTCGGCCGGATCACCTGAAAGTGGCCGAGCGGGATCGGCCGGTCGAACGCCACGAGCGCTTGCTCGCCAGCGTTGTGCGGGCTGTACGCCAGCAGCGGTTGCTTCGCGTGGTGGCTGCCGGCGGCCTCGATGCTCGCGATGTACCCGCACGATGCCACGCCGGTGCGCCGCTGCGCCTTCTTGTTGGCGACGGTGACCACGTACTGGATGTGGTCGAGCGTCGCGCCGTTGTCGTGCAGCAGATCGAGCGTGACCGGCGCGTCCTGGACCCCGTCAGGCGACTCCACGCGCGCCCACAGCTCGAAGAACGGCGCCACCGGCCGCAGCCGCTCGCCGTCACGAAACCGGATGGTATCGGGGACATACGTGCGCAGCGATCCGTCGGGCTGGACCTCCAGGGTGACCGCCGGCTCGATCACGGTACGTCCGCCGCCGTGCAAGGTCGGGTCGGTCGCCCAGACGAAGCTCTCGAGCGGCGTATCTCCGCCACCGAGTCGGCCGAACGCCAGCGGCGGCAAGAAGAAGATATCGACGATGCGATTCATGGCTCTCCTCGAAGTTTGCGCAACGGCACTACGCGAACGGTCACACTAACACCGCCGTGACGAAGCGGTCCATTACCGCCAATAACGGCGCCGAGCGCGCGTGAAGTGAAACTCGAGCCGATCGAGAATCCGTCGTGCCTCGGCGGGCTCGAAGGCTTGGTAGAGGGCCCCGGCTGAGTGGGTCGAGAGATTGTCGAGGACAACGCGAATCCGCTCGGCCTCGGGGTAGTGCTCGTCCA
>JBGQCL010000647.1:0-6049 GCA_041495365.1 Kofleriaceae bacterium
AGTGATCCCCGCGCTCACCGCCGTCGACGCCATCGTCGCGACCTACCGCGAGCACGGCCACGCGCTGCTCCGCGGGATCTCCGCCGACGCGATCATGGCCGAGATGTACGGCAGGGCGACCGGCTGCGCGCGGGGCCGCGGCGGCTCGATGCACCTGTTCTCCCGCGAGCACCGGTTCTACGGCGGCCACGCGATCGTCGGTGGCGGGCTGCCGTGCGCGGTCGGCATCGCGCTCGCCGACAAGCTGCGCGCCACCCGCGCCGTGACCTGCGTGTTCTTCGGCGACGGTGCGGTGGCCGAGGGCGAGTTCTCCGAGTCGCTCAACCTGGCGTCGCTGTGGAAGCTGCCGGTGCTGTTCGTGTGCGAGAACAACCGCTACGCCATGGGCACGGCGCTGGAGCGCGCCCACGCCGAGCCCGAGCTCTACAAGAAGGCCGCGGTCCACCGGATCGGCGCGGAGGTCGTCGACGGCATGGATGTCGCCGCGGTCAGCGAGACGGCGACCCAGGCGATCGAGCGCGTTCGCGGCACCGGGGCGCCGTGGTTCCTGGAGTGCATGACCTACCGGTTCCGCGCCCACTCGATGTTCGATCCCGAGCTGTACCGCGACAAGGCCGAGGTCGACGCCTGGCGCAAGCGCGATCCGATCGCGACGTTCGCGGCGCGGATGGAGGGCGTGGTGACCGCCGAGGACGTCGCGGCGCTCGACCGGGAGGCCGCGGCCGACGTCGCGAGCGCCTGCGCGTTCGCCGAGGCGTCGCCGCTGGAGCCGGTGTCCGATCTGCTGCGCGATGTGAGGGCGCCATGAAGCTGACCTACCGCGATGCGATGCGAGAGGCGCTGCGCGACGCTCTGCGCGACGATCCGCGGGTGTTCCTGGTCGGTGAGGACATCGGCAAGTACGGCGGCACCTACGCGGTGACCCGCGGCCTCTACGACGAGTTCGGTCCCGAGCGCGTGCGCGACGCGCCGCTGTCGGAGTCGGCGTTCGTCGGCGCCGGCATCGGCGCGGCGATCAACGGGATGCGGCCGATCGTCGAGATCATGACGGTCAACTTCAGCCTGCTCGCGCTCGATCAGATCGTGAACAGCGCCGCGGCGCTGCGCCACATGTCGGGTGGTCAGATCGAGGTTCCCCTGGTGATCCGCATGGCGACCGGGGCCGGCCGCCAGGTCGCGGCCCAGCACTCGCACAGCCTGGAGAACTGGTACGCGCACGTCCCCGGCCTCCGGGTGGTCGCGCCGGCCACCGTCCGCGACGCGCGCAGCATGCTGGCGACCGCGCTTCGCGAGCGCGATCCGGTGGTCCTCTTCGAGCACGTCCAGCTCTACGGCCTGGAGGACGAGCTCGCCGACACGGCGCCGGTCGACCTCGACCGCGCGGCGATCCGGCGGCCGGGCAAGGACGCCACGGTCATCACCTACGGTGGCTCGCTGCCGCGCGTGCTGGAGGCGGCGGCAGCGCTCGCCGCCGACGGCGTCGACATCGAGGTGATCGACCTGCGCACGCTGCGGCCACTCGATGCCGACGCGCTGGTCGCCTCGGTCGCCCGCACCCACCGCGCGGTGGTCGTCGACGAGGGCTGGCGCACCGGCAGCCTCGCCGGCGAGGTCGCGGCGATCCTCGGCGAGCGCGCGTTCTGGGAGCTCGACGCGCCGGTCGGCCGGGTGTGCAGCGCGGAGGTGCCGATCCCGTACGCCAAGCACCTCGATCTCGCCGCCCTGCCGAGCGCGGAGGCGATCGTCGCCGCGGTCAAGGCGATGACGGCATGACCGAGATCCGGATGCCATCGCTGGGCGCCGACATGGTGAGCGGGACACTGCTGGAGTGGAAGGTCGCGGCCGGCGACCGGGTCGCGCGCGGCACCATCGTCGGGATGATCGAGACCGAGAAGGCCACGATGGAGCTGGAAAGCTTCGTGGAGGGCGAGATCGAGGCGCTGCTCGTCGAGCCGGGCGCGAAGGTCGCTGTCGGGGCCCCGCTCGCGCGGGTGCGGGCCGCCGGCGAGCCCGCGGCGCCACCGCTCAGCGCGCCGGTGCGCACCGCACCGGCCCCGACTGCCCAGGCCGCGCCAGCTGCCCCGACTGCCCAGCCCGCACCAGCCGCCGCTCGGCCACCTACGATGCCGGCCCAGGCCGCGCCGCCCACCGAGCGCGTGCATAGCTCGCCCGCCGCACGCAAGCGCGCTCGCGAGCTGGGGATCGGGCTGGGGAACCTCCACGGCACGGGACCGCACGGCGCGATCGTCCTGCGCGACGTCGTGCCGTCAGCGGCCGTATCCCCCGCAGCGCCCGTATCGTCCGCCGCGCCCGCTCCGCCGCGCCGGCCGTCGCCGCCGTCGGCAGGCCCGATACGAGACGCGATCGCCGCTGCGATGGCACGCTCCAAGCGCGAGATCCCACACTACTACCTGTCGCACACGATCAGCCTGAAGCGCGCCATGACCTGGCTCGGCGAGCTCAACGCGCATCGCTCGATCCAGGACCGCATGGTCCCGGCCGCGCTGTTGCTGCGCGCGACCGCGCTCGCGCTGTGGGACGTCCCCGAGCTCAACGGCTTCTGGATCGATGGCGCGTACCGACCCTCCGAGGAGGTCCACCTCGGCACCGCGATCGCGCTGCGCACCGGCGGGTTGATCGCGCCGGCCCTGCTCGACGCCGACGACAAATCGCTCGATCAGCTGATGATCGAGCTCCGCGATCTGGTCGGGCGTGCCCGGGCCGGCCGGCTGCGCAGCTCCGAGCTCACCGCCGCGACGATCACCGTGACCAGCCTGGGCGATCGCGGCTGCGAAGCGGTGTGGCCGGTGATCAATCCGC
Organism: Kofleriaceae bacterium; assembly: GCA_041495365.1. Classification (GTDB taxonomy): domain Bacteria; phylum Myxococcota_A; class Polyangia; order Haliangiales; family Haliangiaceae; genus JABFXX01. Next base: position 2,821 of record JBGQCL010000647.1, read on the forward strand.
CTCAGGTCGCCATCGTCGGGTTCGGCGCGATCCTGGAACGCGCATGGGTCGAGGGCGGCGCGGTCGCGCCTCACCCCACGGTCGTCGCCACGCTCGCGGCGGACCACCGCGTCTCCGACGGCCATCGCGGTGGCCTGTTCCTCGCTGCGATCGACCACCTGCTCCAGGAGCCCGACAAGCTATGACCGAACTCGCCGGCCAGATCCTCGCCACGCTGCACCGGATCGCGCCCGACGTCGATCCCGCCGCGGTCGACCCCGCGCGACCGCTCGTCGAGCAACTCGATCTCGATTCGATCGACTATCAGAACTTTCTCGCCGCGCTGGCCGCGGAGCATGGCATCGAGATCCCCGAGCGAGATGTTGCCAGCCTGCGCTCGATCGACGATCTCGTGAGCTACATCGCGTCTAGGCGAGTGTCTTCACCACGGCTGCCAGCGCGTCGGGGGTGACCGAGATCGAGTCGATCCCGATCGAGGCGAGGAAGCTCGCGAACCCGGGATGATCGCTGGGTGCCTGGCCGCACAGCCCGACCTTGCGGCCGTGCTCGTGCGCGACGCGAACGACCTGGGCGATCAGCGCCTTGACGCCCGGATCCTGCTCGTCGAACAGGTGCGCGAGCAGCTCCGAGTCGCGGTCGACGCCGAGCGTCAGCTGCGTCAAGTCGTTCGATCCGATCGAGAACCCGTCGAACAGCGCGGCGAACTCCGCTGCGAGCACCACGTTGTTCGGGATCTCGCACATCACGTAGACCTCGAAATCGCCGGTGCGGACCAGGCCGTTGCTCGCCATCTCGTCCAGCACCTTGCGGGCCTCGCCGAGCGTGCGGCAGAACGGGATCATCACCTTGACGTTGCCCAGGCCCATGACCTCACGGACCCGCTGGATCGCGGCGCACTCCAGGGCGAAGCCCTCGCGGTAGCGCGGATCGTAGTAGCGCGAGGCGCCGCGGAACCCGATCATGGGGTTGGCCTCGACCGGCTCGAACGCCGCGCCGCCGAGCAGGTTGGCGTACTCGTTGGTCTTGAAGTCCGAGAACCGGACGATCACCGGCCGTGGCCAGAACGCCGCCGCGATCCGGGCGACGCCCGTCGCGAGGCGATCGACGAAGAACTCCTTTGGATCGGCGCCGGCGAGCTGGCCTCGGATCGCTGCCAATGCCCGGGCGTCGGTGACCCGCTCGGGGTGCAGGAGCGCCATCGGGTGGATCCCGATGTGCGCCGAGACGATGAACTCGATCCGCACCAGACCGACGCCTGCGCTGGGTAGCTGGCCGAGCTGGAACGCGTTCTCCGGGTTGCCGACGTTGAGCATCACCGCCACGCGCGGCGCCGGCAGGGTTGCCGGATCGATCACCTCGCAGGCGAATGGCACCCGGCCGGCGTAGACGTGACCCTCGGTGCCCTCGGCGCACGACACGGTGACGACCTCGCCGGTCACCAGCGTCCGGGTCGCGATGCCGGTGCCGACGACGCACGGGAGCCCGAGCTCGCGCGACACGATCGCGGCGTGGCAGGTCCGCCCGCCCTGATCGGTGACGACCGCCGCGGCGCGCGCCAGCACGGGCTCCCAGTCGGGATCGGTCATCGCGGCGACCAGGACCTCGCCGTCGACGAAGGTCGCCAGCTCCGATGCGTCGTGGATCACGCGCACGCTGCCGGCGGCGATCTTGGCCCCGACGCTCTTGCCGGTCAGCCGGATCTTGCCCTTGCCCTTGATCCGGTACAGCTCCAGCGTCGTGCTGCGCCGCACCGTGTGCACGGTCTCGGGGCGGGCCTGCACGATGTAGAGCTCGCCGGACCGGCCGTCCTTGGCCCACTCGATGTCCATCGCCATCCCGTAGTGCTGCTCGATCGCCATGCCCCAGCGCGCGAGCGCGAGCGCCTCGTCGTCGGACAGCACCAGGCGTGCGCGATCCGCGGCAGTGACCGGGACCTGGCGGGTCGCGCCGCTGCCACCCTCGGCGTAGATCAGCTTCACCGCCTTGTCGCCGATGTCGCGGCGCAGGATCGGCCGGAACCCGCGGGCCAGGGTCGGCTTGTGCACGGTGATCTCGTCGGGGTTGACCTGGCCCTTGACCACGGTCTCGCCGAGCCCCCATGACCCCGTGATCTCGACGACGTCGCGGAACCCCGACTCGGTGTCGAGCGTGAACATCACGCCGGCCGACGCGAGGTCGCTGCGCACCATCTTCTGCACGCCGACCGACAGCGCGACCGCGCGGTGGGCGTAGCCGCGCTCGGCCCGGTAGACGATCGCGCGATCGGTGAACAGCGACGCCATGCAGCGCTTGACCGCATCGATCAGCGCCGCGTGACCGCGGACGTTGAGGTAGCTCTCCTGCTGGCCGGCGAACGATGCCTCCGGGAGATCCTCGGCCGTCGCGCTCGACCGCACCGCGACGTCGGTCGCCGGCTCGCCGAACTGCCGCGACAGCGCGTCGTACGCGGCGCGCAGCTCGACCTCGACGTCGGCCGGCAGCGGCACAGCCCACACCCGCTCGCGGATCACCCAGCCGGCGCGCGCCAGCGCGGCGACGTCGCGGACGTCGATCCGGTCGAGCGCGGCGTAGATCTCGTCGTCGAGCCGCGCCTCACGGAGGTGGCGGCGGAACGCGTCCGCGGTGAGCGCGAACCCATCGGGCACGCGCACGCCGAGCGGCACGAGGTGGCGGACCAGCTCGCCCAGGTTCGCGTTCTTGCCGCCCACCGCGGCGATGTCGGCCAGGCCGAGCTCGCGGAACCAGCGCACCGACGTCATGGCTCAACTCCCTCGCGCTCGTGCTTGGCCGGCTCGGGCGGCTCGGTCATCGTCGCCTCGCTGAGCAGCAGGACGCCGGCGACCGACACCGCGTTCTCCAGCGCCATCCGCACGACCTTGGTCGGATCGATGATGCCGGCCTCGACGAGGTCGCAGTACACGCCGCGCGCGGCGTCGAACCCCTGGTTGCCGGTGCCGGTCTTCATCCGCTCGACGACCACGCCGTCGTCGTAGCCCGAGTTGTCCGCGATCGTGCGGGTCGGCGCCTCCAGCGCACGCTCCAGGATCTTGAGCCCGGTCCGCTCGTCGCCGTTGCACGCCGCCTCCTCCAGCTTGACGGTGTCGATCGCGCGCAGCAGCACGAGCCCGCCGCCCGGCACGACGCCCTCGGCGACCGCGGCCTTGGTCGCGCTGACCGCGTCCTCGAACGCCTCCTTGCGGCTCTTGGCCTCGGCCTCGGTGGCCGCGCC
>JBGQCL010000648.1:0-6045 GCA_041495365.1 Kofleriaceae bacterium
ATCGTCTGGCCCAGCGGCGTCGACCTGCTGGACCTCGCGGTCGAAGCTGACGCGCACGCGCGCGAGCTCGCGGGCCTGCGCGCCAACCACACGGAGCGCGGCGAGCTGGGTGCGGGCTTGATCCATGCCCAGCACCGTCATAGGGGTTGCCTCGTGTTGCCGTTGAAGAGCGCAATCCGTCCAAGGACCGGAAACTCCCGCGTCCCAATCAACACATCGGTCCGCGCCCCGTTGAGCAAGAAGTCCGTCGGGCCGTCCCCGATCTTGCGGACGCCCGCGACGTCGTGGACCACGTCGAACACGTCGGAGAGCGCGACCTCGCCGGCTGGCTGCCCATCGGCGTCCTTCACGTTCCAACCGAAGTCGACCGTGGGGTTCGGTGTGCCGTCCCGTAGGGACACGGCGAAGAAGTCTGCGAGGGCCTTGACGATGGCCGCCCGAACGGCGCTGGCGTTGGCGCCCTGGCGCAAGAACACCGTCGCCTGCACGTTGATCGGCAGGTACACGGGGTCCTGGACCGCGACCTGGAACGTCAGCGTGTTCGGGAACACGACGCTGACCTGCTGCTTCACCACGTCCTTAAGTGCCGCCGACGGGACACCACCGCCGCGTGGGATCATGAACAGGATCCCGGTGTTCTCGGCGATGCCCGGATCCTCGTTCGAGGTGAGCATGAGGGCCCGCGCGACCTGTGGCAGCCTCCGGGCATTGATCTCGTAGTCCTCGCGCGACACCGTGCGAGACAGGACGCGGATGGACTCGGGTGCCAGCGCCCGGATCTGCGCGATCGTCTGCCGGTCCGTGCCGCCCAACGCGGCTTGCGGGTTCGTGGCCGAGACCGACACGGGGTTCCCGTGGGCATCGGTGAAGTTGCCGTCGAGCTTGACCAGCGTGCCCGCGTTGACGTTCCCGACGGCACCGCCCCCGGTCTTGTAGCGCACCGAGATGGTCCCCGACGGCACCACGCCGTTGATGCCGTTGCCGAACCGGACGGTCGCTCGATCCGCCTGGTCGACGAGCACGAGGAAGTGCCGGTCCGCGGCGGTCGAGCCCAGGAAGTTCGGCATCTCGGCGTAGTCGCCGTTGCCCGCGGACACCTGGGCCGACCCGTCGAGGTACGGCGTCGCAGAGAGGAGGACCTCCTGGTTCGGCAGCCCGGTCGACGCGAACAGCTCATCCTGCGGCGTGGCGTGCTCCAGCGTCCCGGTCGCAGTCGGCGGCGAAGCCCCGGCCGCGATGACGACGTCGCCGAGCAGCTGGAACACGACCGGATCGGTGATCGCCGCCGTGCGCACCTCGGTTCCCTGGGGCAGAACGACGTCCGCAACGGGCGCAGCCGCGAGCGTGAAGACCTCCTCGACGGTCGCGGCTCGGGCTCCAGCCGGGCGGAAGCCCAGGAGCTTGGTCAGCGCGATCAGGTTCTTGCGCTGCGTCGCGGTCAGGAGCCGGCTCTCGCGGGCCTGGTTGTCCTGGAAGTAGGTCAGGACGTCGCCGACGAACGCGTAGAGCTCAAGCAAGATGGTCCCGAAATTGGCGACGTTGAAGTCGGTCCAGTCCGGGAACACCGAGCGAACAAGGCTCTGGAGCCGTAGCCGCAGACTGTCAAAATCCTTGTCGGTGTAGTCCGCTGCTCGTGAAAGAAGTCCCATCGTGCTCCGAAACGCGAAGAGCCCCGGCGGGGCTCTCCACGCCGGGGCTCGAGTGATTCGATAACCCTGGGCCGGCACTTGCCGACCGCGAAGATGATTATATGGAACTTCTGGGCATGAAGCAAGCTCCTAGCTCGTGTACGTCTTCTTCGGTCCAGTGGGTACGTCGTCGATTCGACGAACGAGGCTTCGCCATTCATGGATGCTCGCGTGCCATCAAAGATCGACATGCACTCACTGTAGATCCCAGGCGCTGTCGACCGGAGGCTCACGAGCCAGGCGCGCGGTTGTTTCTCCAGAGGCGCACATCGTCTTTTAATGTGAACCCGTAAGGCTCAACTGAACGCTACCTCCTGTTTTTACCTTCTCTTCTTCGCGCGCGTGGTCTTGAGGTGAACATAGTCCCGTTCGTATGCGTCAAGTCGTTTCTCCAACATGTCCGTAATGTAGTTATCTCGATTTTCTTTCTTGCTTCTCATCTTCCTGAGGGCATACATCAGAACTTTAGCCGGCATTAGCACAACAAGTTTATGAGGATCCTGATCATAACCTTCTTTGATTAGATCTCGTTCGCGTTCCGTCACTCCATGATCTTGTTCTGACCTTGTGATCATCATCAAGCAACGGCCATATGGCCCCCTCAGATAGCCCCAAGCCTGCCGGAACTCAGTAGCATCAACGATTTCGAAGTTCTTGGCTTCAATAACAAGCTGGCTTACATCATAATTTCTTGAAAGGCGCCTCCAGAATCGGGTCTCGTTTATCGTTCCAACGATATCCCTCTGTTGTACCAATCCGCCATTGGGATGCCATTCGACATTGCTCAGCCCTTTGGAAAATAGATATTTGACTGTATAGAATACCCATTCCTCAAATTGGTGTGCGCCAGGCCTCCCAGGTGGTATCTGCCCTAGCTCAGCGATCACCGTGCCGAGCTTCCGGAGGCGCATGTCGGCGACCTTCTCGACGGCTGTGTTGGTCCGAGCAATGTCCTCTTCGTCATCGACCTTGACGGTGACTTCGTCCGCCTCGGTGTCGCGCAGGTCCAGAGCACGCCAGTAGCAAGGATGGACAACTACTGTGCGAGTGGCCGCAAGTGCTTCTATGTCGGAATTCGAGCCGTCATGACAGAACGCTACGCTGCCCGAAGGGTCTTGGACTCCAATAAAGCCAACGCTGTACAGTGCACTAAAAGCTTCGGATCCTGTACGCAGAAGTGCAAAGTCCCGGGCCTCGTCACCCGAATGCTTTCCTTCAATTATGTGACTCAACATCATGAGCGATAGCTCATAGGGCATGCGTGCTGCTTGGCCACGGAAGGCCTGGGCAAAATACTGAAGACCAGGAAGAACTTTCTCGTACTCCTTGTAGAGATCAGAAAGACGGCTTTGCGAAATCCTTGTTGCCGCTACCTCTATATCATCATCTATCAGTTCTTGGCGCTCGGCTTGCAACGCAACTTGATATGCGCTGTTTAGCAAAGAGATAATGTCACGAGGACGATATAGGGTAAGCTTAAGGCATTTGCGAAATCCATCAAGATCTTCAAGGCCGCGTTTCGCGAAGCGGTTCCAAGTCCTGATGTCATTCTCCCCGCCCCACCCAAAGGTTGCTCGCAATCGTAGCGCCACCAAGTTGAGGAGCGATTGCTCATCCCAATGCAATCGAAATGCACTGCCTTCGATATTTCGTGAGTAGTCATCGTCAAATTCTGCTAAGGCGCGAAACATATTGTCACGAATAAACAGCAGGCAGTGGATGCCGTGGTCTTCCCTGAACTCGGCTGCGAGTTTTACAAGACCACCAAGAAGCCCTGTGGCTACCTGAGTAGGAAGCCAACCTTCATCGAGTCCGTCGTAAAGAAAAATAATTCTCCGGTTGATCTCGGGGAGTGCAGCAGTAACGAGGTTTTGCAATTTTCCTACGCTGAAATGATCGGCTATCGCTTCTGGCAGTCCAGCGGCGGAGACGGTTGGGTTCGTCTGTGTGACAATCCGAAACGCTTTAAGGCTACGCGCGAGGCCGGTATACTCAAAGAGCTCTGGATAGCGAGCTCTGTACTTGAGGAGCTTGTCAAGGTCCTTGACCTTGTCGGCCTTGTAGCTGTCTACGATTTCGTCCAATGCCTGGGTAAGTACCTGAACCTTCCATGCAAGTTTCGCAATAGTCCTCGCTTCAGCATAACTGCTGGTGAGCTTGCCAAGCTCGTAGTGCCATGCGCTCACCTTCTCCTCTGCAGGATGTTCAGAGAGCAGAAGAACTCCTTTCTCTCGCGCCAAAGCCTCCCCGACCTTGCGTGAAAGAGCACTCTTGCCAGTTCCGCGCCGCCCAACTACAAAGCGGTAATCCTTTCCCCCGACTAGTTCGCGATAGCCTCTCGATTCATAGAATGCAGTCGCAAGCATGTCCTGGTCAGCCTCGGCTGTAAGTTCGCCGAGGACGTTCCCAACCCGACGCGACTCGCTCATTGCTGCCCCCTATGAGTTGGTCGTCCCAGCGGCGTTCTGGTTCGCATGACTTGCCTAGATGCCAACATTCGCCCTGTCAGTCAGCCTATCACAATTGGCGAGCCCCCCTTCTGTTGGGAGCCCTAGGAAGCATGCTCGTCAACCGTGCGCTGGACCGGCCCAGTGTCACCCACGACGAGCCATGATGCAGCAGGACGCGCTGAGGGCGCGAAAATGGAAGCATTTTCAATAGGATACTGGTACCGATCCCGCCGCCGCGTTGCTGCCACGCCAAGCACGGACTGCTCCCGCTGGTCGCCGAGTCGCGCAGGGATGGGCACACTTAGCTGCTCGTCTCTTTCTCACCGATCCCGGCGTACTTCCTTCGTGCTGCGGATCCAGCACGGCACAGCTTGCATGTTCACGCTATCGGCTCTCTTCTTCCGATCTGAGCCCATCGAGAGCTAAATAGTGATACGTTGCTCGATGCCCGACAGGATCACGTTGTTTTCCCGGCGTGTTGGTCGAGATGACGTCGTAGCGGATCCGGATCGCCAGCACGTTCTCGCCGTCGTGCTGCTCGCGGCCGACTGTCACCGCGGTGACGACGATCCTCGGTTCCCACCGCCTCAGGGCGTCGACCACGTACACGCGCGCGAGCTCTTGCAGGACGCTGTCGTTCTTCTGGTGCCGCAAGCGGTAGAGCAGGGAGCCGAAGTCGGTCCGCCAGGGCACCTCGCCCTGCGTGACGTCGGACGCGCCGATGGTGCCGAGGATCTGGCCCACCGCGCTGCGGATCAGCGGCTCGCCGCCGGCAGCCAGGAAATCGGCGCGGCCGTCTCTTCGGAACGGCCTCACGAGCCCAAAGCCGAGGAACTCCAGCATCGGTCACCTCACGAGGGGATAGCGGCCCGGAGCTGCTGCAGCAGCTTCGCGGTGTCCGAGATCGGCTGCAGCGCCGCCGCCGCGTCCGTACCGAGGGCGGACAGGTCCGGCAGCGGCCCGAGGCCGGCCAGCTGCCCGAGCACGTTGACGAGCGCGATGAAGCGGTTCACCGGCGCCAGCGACTCCGAGAGGCTCTGCAGCTGCGCGTCGACGTGGTGCCTCGAGCAATCCGCGACCGCCCGAAGCTGTGCGTTGCCGAGCGCCGCCGCGCGGTCGGCCGCTCGCTGTATGCGCACCTGCTGGTTGATCAACGCACGCAGCTGAATTGTGAGTCCGTCGAGGTACGCGAGCAGCGTGTCGATGAGACCCGCGACCAACAGCGGCACGGAGAGCTGTGGGACCAGCGGCGCGAGCCTTCCCGCCTTCTGCGCGAGCTCAGGCAACGCGTCGGTGATCTTGCCCGGGTCGAGGTGAGAGATCGCATCCGGGATCGCCTTGACGGTCTCGACCAGCGCCAGCCCCACATCGATGAGGTCGAACACCGGACCGAGCGGCGCGAGCGCGGCGTTGGCCTGCGCCAGGAGCTGCTTCGCGAGCCGCATCGGGTCTGCGGGGCCGAGGTCGGCGAGCTCGGGGTCGAGCGAGGCGCCGCCCGGGACGATCACGCTCAGCCGCTGTGGGGTGACGGTGAGCTCGACGCAGAGGGTCTCGATGTCGGGGAGCGGCATGGGTCATTCCCTCAGATCGCGCCGCCGGTGGGTAGCACCAAGCGGCCGTTGATCACGACGGTGGTGCCCTCGATGTTGATGATGCCGTCGGCCCGAAGCAGGAGCGCCGACGTCGCCTTGATGGTGATGCCCATCGCCGCGCCGTCGAACTCGATCTGGTCGCCCGAGGTCTTGTCCGCGATGCGCAGCACCTCCTGGCCGTCGCGGTCGTCGAACACCAGCACGAACCGCCGCGTCTCGAAGGCGCGGACGTTGGGAGCGTCGGCGCTCGATGGCGCGCGGGCCGGGGAGGGGACCTCACTCGCCCCGCCCGGATTCCCCCAGTGACCGCACAGG
>JBGQCL010000649.1:0-6040 GCA_041495365.1 Kofleriaceae bacterium
AACGCGATCAAGTTCACACCCGCCGGCGGACGCGTCACGATCGGCGCGCGATCGCGTGCGGGGGAGGTCCTGTTCTCGGTCGCGGATACCGGCGCCGGCATTCCCGCAGAGAGCCTTCCCCACGTCTTCGATCGGTTCTGGCAGGCCAAGCGGACCGAGCGGCGCGGCGCGGGGCTCGGGCTCCCGATCTGCAAGGGGCTGGTCGAAGCGCACGGCGGCCGGATCTGGGTCGAGAGCACGCCGGGTCGCGGCAGCACGTTCTTCTTCACGATCCCGATCGTGCCGCATCTCGAAACCCATTCACGGCTCCTGGGCACAGCGTCCGAAGGCGGTCGCTCTGCTTGAGGGCGGGGCCCCACACACCACCCGGCGGTCACCTGTCGATGACGATCGGTCCGTCGACGTCTTGCCGCCGTGGCCGTGCGCGGCCGGGCCGACGAGCGCCGAGCATCACCGTCACCGGTTTGCGCGTGGCAAACGGTCTCGCCGTCGCGAGCGCTCCGTCGGCGGCGAGCCGGGTTCGCGACGGACATCGACGATTGCCGGTCGGGAATCCACGCGGTTGACGCGATCGGAAGCCGCAGCCCCCGGCGACCGCGTCGCGGGATCGCACTGGCATTCACCTTGCTGCATGGGCGTCAGGCCGCCAACCGCGAGGCGGCACGGCTGGAGGCCGCGCTGGTCCGCCGCGTGCTCCGCACCCTGCGCCCCGGTGCCCGGATCGGAAGCGTTCGCGAGGAGAGCCTGCCATGACGCCGCGCCACGACGGGCTCGACCGGGCAGTCCGCGAGCGCCGCGACCGCCGCGAGCGAGGGCGCCGCGACCGATCGCTCGCGAAGAGCCTCGCGATCGCCGGCGCGCTGGGCTGGACGATCGTGCTGCCGGCGCTGGCCGGCGTCGCCGCCGGGCGCTGGCTCGACCGCGAGCTGCACAGCCGACCCTGTTCATCGCCGGCGGCGCCGACACCTGGGTGCTGCAGGCCAACCACAAGCCGATGGCGTAGAGGGGATCGGGCTCGCGCAAGCACACGACGTCGTCGACCTCGCTGCACAGCTCGGCGATGGTGCCGGGGGGCGCGACCGGAACGGCCACGATCAGGTGGGCCGGACGATGCTTCCTCACGGCGCGGAGCGCGGCGCGCATCGTCCCGCCGGTGGCGATGCCATCATCGACCAGGATCACCGTGCGATCTCGCAGATCAGGCGGTGTACGCCCGGCGCGGAAGCGCTCGACGCGGCGCCGGATCTCGTTCATCTCTCGCCGCGCGACGTCCAGGAGCTGGGCGCGTGTGATCCCCGCCAGCTTCAGCGTCGATCGGCCGATCACGACGGCCGGGCCCTCGGCGATTGCACCCATGCCGAGCTCCGGCTGGAAGGGCGCCAAGCTTGCGCACGACCCACACGTCGAGCGTTCCGCTGAGTGTGCGGGCGATCTCGTCCGCCACGGGGACTCCGCCGCGCGGCAGGGCGAGCACGATGGGATCGGTGCCCGCATAGCGGAGCAGCTCCTGTGCGAGCAGACGGCCGGCGCTGCGCCGGTCGGCAAACATCCGAGGTCCTGCAAGGCGTTCGCGGGATGACGACGATGCACGCCGCATGGTCCCTTCGAATTGCGAATTGCAACTCCGAGGCCGATGTGAACGCCGGATCTCACGTAGCGCGGGTCATTGCGGTCCGGCGGCACATGCCTTGCTCCGTTGCGGGACATGACCCATCCGGAACACCTTGCGGTGTTTGCGCTGCCACCCAGTGAAGCGCTGGGTCGTGCGGTGGCCGAGGACTACGGCCTCTCGCTCGCACCGCACGAGCTCCGGCGGTTCGACGACGGCGAGCACCAGATCCGGCCGCTGCTGAGCGTCCGCGGCCGCGACGTGTATGTCGTGTGCTCGCTGTACGGCGACGCGGCCGAGAGCGTCAACGACCGGCTATGCCAGCTGCTGTTCTTCGTCGGCGCCGTGCGCGATGCCGGCGCTGCCCGGATCACGATCGTCGCGCCGTACCTGTGCTACGCGCGCAAGGATCGCCGCACCAGACCGCGCGATCCGGTGACCACGCGCTACGTCGCGCAGCTGATCGAGACCGTCGGTGCCGATCGCGTCGTCACGATCGACGTCCACAACCGCGCCGCCTATGAGAACGCGTTCCGGATCCACTGTGAGCACCTCGAAGCCGGCCCGCTGTTCGTGGAGCGCTGCCGCGCGCTCGGCGATCGCCCCCTGACCGTGGTCTCGCCGGACCTTGGCGGCTTTCACCGCACAGAGGCGCTGCGCGACGCCCTCGAGCGCGCCGGCGCCGGGACCGTCGAGCTCGCCATGCTCGGCAAGCACCGCCAGGACGGCGTGGTGCGCACCGAGGCGTTCGTCGGCGAGGTCGCGGGCCGGATCGCGGTGATCGTCGACGACATGATCGTGACCGGAACGACGCTGATCCGCGCGGCCGAGGTGTGTCGCCGGCGAGGCGCGGCCGCGGTCCACGCGATGGCGACCCACGGCGTGTTCACCAGGGCCGCCGGGAATGTGCTGTCCACACCGTCGATCGACAGCGTGATCGTCACCGACACCGTGTCGACCGAGCAATTCAACATCGACTCGCTGCGCGCGAAGTTGACCATCGTGTCGATCGCGCCGCTGCTCGCGCGCGCGATCAGCACGTTGCACCACGAGGGTTCGCTGACCCAGATGGTGAACGAGTGATGGGCGTCCTGGGATCGCGGGGACTCAACCGGAGCCGCGACCGGCTCGGAGCGCTGCCATGTCCATTCCGCTGACAATCACCTTTCGCGATCTCGAGCCGAGCGCTGCCGTCGAGGACTTCGTTCGGGGCTGGGGCTCCAAGCTCGAGACGGTCTACGATCGCATCGAACGCTGCCACGTCACCATCGAGCGCCCGCACCAGCACCATCACCAGGGTCAGCGCTATCACGTTCGCGTGACGGTCGCGGTTCCCGGACCCGACATCGAGGTCAGCCGAGATCACGCCCTCGACCGCGCACATGAAGATCTCTACGTCGCGATCCGCGATGCGTTCCGCGCCGCGCGTCGGCAGCTGGAGGACCACGCGCGCCGCCAGCGCGCCGACATCAAGGCTCACGTCGAGCCCGTTCACGGCCGGGTCACATACCTCGACGTCGAAGGAGAGTGGGGATATCTCGACGCCGACGGCCGCCAAGTCTACTTCCACCGCAACAGCGTGCTCGACCATGCCGCGCTCGCGGTCGGTGACGAAGTCCGGTTCACAGAGGAGCCCGGCATCAAGGGACCGCAGGCGACCTCGGTAGCTCGGATCGGCAAGCACGGTCACCACGAGCTCCCCGGATCCGCGAGCTGACTACCGCCGACACCAGCGCAATGGCCGCCGCGGCCAGGAGGACGATCCCGCTCGCGGCCTGCGCGTGGATGAAGCGCTCGAGCGGCCGCATGACGGCTCGCGACACGCGTTGCGCGCCGGGAGATGCTCCCGGGGGATGCTCGGAAACGACGTGATCACGGGAGGACATCGGGTCTTCACGTCGAACGCTGCCCGGTGATCTCTACTCGGACCATCCGAGCGACGCTCGAACCGCCTCCTCCAGCTCACCCACCGAAAACGGCTTGTTCAGCCGCCGCACCTCTGCGCCCAGCGTCTCCACCTGATCGGCCGTCCTGGGGTCACGGAGCGCGGTGATCACGACGACGGGGCACCGCATCCCGGCGGTGCGTGCGGAGTGCATGACCTGGAGTCCGGACATCCACGGCATCGAGACGTCGGTCACGACGAGATCGAACGGACCTTGCTCTGCGACCTTCTCCAGCAGCTCGGCTCCGGAGGTCGCGGTGATCACCTCGAGACCGAGCCCGTCGAGCACGCGCGAGACCATCGCGAGCATCTCGCGCTCATCATCGGCAACCAGCACGCGGCTTCGACTCACGTTACTGCCGTGGTGCAAGCGCCGCGCCGCGCGTGGATCGTCCCTGCGCTGAGAGCGGTGGCGGTTCGAGGGGCGTCTCGGAAGCAGCCTGATACGGACGCGCATCGAGCGGGATGTCGAGCGTGAACGTGGTGCCCTCGGCGGCCGTGCTCGTGGCGGAGACCGCCCCTCCGTGCGCCTCCACACAGCCACGGACGAGCGTCAGTCCGATGCCGCAGCCGGCGCATCCACCGTCGATCGCTGCGGTCGTCCGTGTGAATGGCTCGAACAGCTGGGCTTGATCCTCGGGTGAGATCGGGGCGCCCCAGTTGTGGACCGAGGCAAGCACGCGCCCGTCGGCGCGCCTCACGCTGAACTTGATCGGACGGTCCGGTGCGCCGTACTTCACGGCGTTCACGCCGAGGTTGAACAGGGCGCGGTGCAGCTCGTCGGCGCTCCACACGCCCAGGGCTCGCGGGTCAGCTTCGACCACGAACCGATCGCCGTGGAGCATGCAGAGCTTCTCGGCGACCTCGTGGGCGATCTGCGCGAGGTCGCAGGTATCCAGCCGGAGCGGCAACCGCTCACCCGCGCGGATCCGGTTGGCGTCGAGGAGGTCGCGGATCATCCGATCCAGCCGATCGAGGTTGCGATCGATCCTCACGGCAAGGTCGCGCCGTGCATCGAGCGACTCGGGCTCCCGGCTCAGCAGCTCGGCGCCGAGCTTCGCCGCCGAGAGCGGGCCGCGGAGATCGTGGGCGAGGACGGCCACGAAGTGCTCGCGGATGGACTGCTCCTTGCGCAGCCTTTCGATCGTCGCGGTGAGCCGGTCGAACAGCACGGCCGTGTCGAGGTGCGTCACCAGCTGCTCCGCGAGCACCTCGAGCCTTCGACTCTCGCGCGCGGTGAACGCGCGTGCCTCCGCGATCCCGACGTACATGATCCCGGACACCCCGCTGCGCGACCCGAGCTGGACCCCGAGCAAGGCCTGGATCCCGCTCGTCCGTAGTGCGTCCGGTACCTCGAGCTCCGTGCTCGAGACGTCCCAGAGCGACATGGGCCGCTCGCTCTCGGCGACCATGGCCGCGAATGAGCCCTTGCCCATCCTCGTCGCGTACTCCTCGAGCGGCTGCGCCCCCGCAGTCGCCACGGTCACCAGATCGGTTTCGCCGGTGCGAAGCAGGACCGCAGCGCTCTGCGCGCCCATCGCCTCCATCACGAGGTCCAGCAGCTCCTGCAACCCGGTCTTCAGCGCCGGCGATCCCACGTGGAGGGCGGCGCTCGCGACGCTGCGCAGCCGGCGCTGGTATCGTTTCTCGATCTGCTCGTCCTGGCGCATGTGGGCGTCGAACATCTCGACCACGAGCACCGACGCGCGGTGCAGCCGGGCATACAGCCGATCGATCTCGCTTGCGTCGGGCGCAAGCTCGGCGGGGCCGGCGAAGCTGCGCTCCGCGATGCAACGGCCGAGCAGCGTGAACTCCTCGACGATCTCGGCGAGCTGGAACCCCTGGCGGAGGCGCGCCGCGAAGTGCCGCTCGACGTGCTCGCTCCCATCCTCGCCGGCCGCGAGCGATGCGAGGTAGCGCGGCATGATGTTCGTCAGCGCAGGCTGGTCGAGACCACGCGCGGATGCCGCATGCCGAGCTTGCTCCATCCACCGCGCCATGATCGCGTCTTGCTCGCGTGCGATGAGGTCCGAGATCGCGTGCATCCAGTCATCCTCCGAGACCGGCCCTCCAGTTGCTTTTCGTGCGCCGGACCTCGCACACCGCGCGCCTGCGCACACGACCTTCGCTCCCAAGGCGTCTATGTCTATGTCTATGTCCATGTCTATCATGAGGTCGTCATCTCGGCATGGAGTTGCTCGGCCGGCCATCGAGCATCCATCTGCATTTTGAGCGCCGCGACCACGCCGATGACCTCCGTACTGTTCCGAGTCTCCCAGGCTTGCCCAGGCTCAGCCCGGACGGCGTGATCGCGATCGAGGAGTCGTATGACGTGTCGGCCAACGTGCTCAGCGCGGTGGACCAACGGAAGAAGGCGCCACCGATGATCGCGCTGGAGCCTCGGGCGCTCGAGTTGGTCCGCCGTCACCGTCGCCACCTGATCGAGCGGAACCACCTCGGCCTCGCGACCGGGCTCCTGTTCCCCT
>JBGQCL010000650.1:0-6040 GCA_041495365.1 Kofleriaceae bacterium
CAGGGCCGCTGGAAGCTGCTCGGGATCGGCATCGAGCTGCCCCCCGAGCTCAAGATCTCGCAGGCCCAGCGCGAGGAGCAGGTAAAGGCGTGCAAGGACCCGATGGACGTCAAGCACTGCGACGTCCACCAGGCGGCCGACGCGATCCTCCGCAAGCTCGACGGCGGTCGCGCCGGCGAGGTGTGGGACGAGGCGACCCCGGTGTTCCAGCAGCAGGAGCCCAAGGCCAAGTTCATCCAGCTCCAGCTCGAGCACCTCGCCGCGCTCGGCGCCTACCGCCGGATCATCGCGGTCACCGAGGCCAAGCTGGGGATCGGTGGGGCGTCGGCGACGTTCGACGCGCTGGCCGAGTTCGAGAAGGCGAGCGGCGTGCGCACGGTGTTCGCGTTCTACCGCCGGTCCAAGGCCGACCCCTGGCGGCTGCGCAGCTTCAAGGTCGTGCTGCCGATGCCGCGCGCGGCCGACGACGGTGGGCGGGCCGACCTGGGGTCGGGGTCGGGGGCGACGCCGCCCTCACCGGGCCCGCCGGCCCCTGCCGCGCCATCGGCCCCCGCCGCCGGGCGGTCCCACCTTGCCCCACGCGACGCGGGGGCCCGGTAGCTCCGGCGGACAGACCGATCCCGGCGAGCTCGCGGTTTGGACTTTGCGTGCCGGGGCCGGTCCGGCGACTCTGCGGCCCATGATGCGCACCGCCGGTATCGTCTTGATCGCGGGCTTCCTCGTCGGCTCGGCTCGTCCGAGCGCGGCGGAGCCCGCGCCGCCCGCCATGCAGCAGCTGACCCGCGAGGTGTTCAAGCAGCTCGTCGAGATCAACACCACCGAGTCGAGCGGCGACACGTTCGCCGCCGCCAAGGCGATGGGCGACCGGCTGCTCGCCGCCGGGTTCCCCCGGGGCGACGTCCAGGTGTTCCAGTCCGCGGCCCGGCGCGGCAACCTGGTCGCGCGGCTGCACGGGACCGGCAAGCGCAAGCCGCTGCTGCTCGTCGCCCACATCGACGTCGTCGAGGCCAAGCGCGAGGACTGGACCACCGATCCGTTCAAGTTCATCGAGAAGGACGGCCACTTCTACGGGCGCGGCACGAGCGATGACAAGTACATGGTCGTCGCGTGGGTCGTGAACATGATCCGGTGGAAGAAGGAGGGCTACAAGCCCGACCGCGATCTCGTCCTCGTGCTGGAGACCGACGAGGAGCTCGGGGATCGCAACAGCGTGGGCATCCGGTGGCTGATCAAGAACCACCGCGATCTGCTCGACGCCGAGCTCGCGCTCAACGAGGGCGGCGGGGTCGGCGTCAAGGACGGCAAGCCGTTCGCCAACAGCGTCCAGACCGCCGAGAAGCTGGTCCAGAACTTCTGGATCGAGGCCCGCAACCCGGGCGGCCACAGCTCGCAGCCGCGCAAGGACAATGCGATCTACGAGCTCGTCGAAGCGCTCGCCCGGCTCGCGCACCATGACTTCCCGCTCCATCTCAACGACACCACGCGCGGCTTCTTCGAGAAGATGGCGACGCTGGAGCACGGCCAGCTCGCCCAGGACATGAAGGCGCTGGTCGGCCCCCGGCCGGATCCGGCGGCGATCGACCGGCTGACCGCGCTGCCGCCGTACAACGCCCAGATCCGCACGACCTGCGTCGCGACCCGGCTCGAGGGCGGCCACGCCGACAACGCGCTGCCCCAGCTCGCGCGCGCGATGGTCAACTGCCGGATCGTGCCGGGCGAGACCCCCGAGCAGGTCCAGAAGGAGCTCGAGGCCACGTTCGCCGATCCCAGGCTGACGATCACCACCGTGCCGCGCGACACCGGCAGCGACCCCTCGGCGATGAACAAGGACCTGCTCGCGGCGATCGAGAAGGTCGGCCCGAAGTTCTGGCCCGGCGTCCCGGCGGTGCCGACCATGACCGCCGGCGCGACCGACGGCCGGTTCCTCCGCAACATCGGGATCCCGACCTACGGCCACAGCGGGATGGCGTCGGACATCTTCGACGTCCGCGCCCACGGCAAGGACGAGCGGGTGTCGATCCAGGCGACGTTCGAGGGCGAGCAGTACCTCTACGAGCTGGTCAAGGCGCTGTCCGGAGGCTGAGCCGGGCGTCGCCGCACCGCCGCGGGCTACAGCTGGTTCTGCGACGAGCCGTTGGGCTGGCTGTTCTGGTTGAACGGCGGGTTCTGGCTGCTCGGCGGGCTCTGGTTGCTCGGGTTCTGGTTGCTCGGCGGGCTCTGGTTGCTCGGCGGGTTCTGGTTGCTCGGCGGGCTCTGGTTGTTCGGGTTCTGGTTGAACGGCGGGCTCTGGTTGTTCGGGTTCTGGTTGAACGGCGCGTTCTGGTTGGTCATGCCGGTCGATACGATGGCGACCAGGTGGATCGGGCGACCCTGACGGACGACCGCGACCCGGATCCGCCCGCCCTGGCGCGCTGCGAGCGCCTGGACCACATCGTCGCCGGCGTGGACCACCTGCACTCCGATCCGGACCAGCACGTCGCCGACCTGGATGCCGGCGCGCGCGGCCGCCGAGCCGGGCTCGACCCGGGCGACCAGCACTCCGCGATCGCCGGCAACGCCGAAGAACCGGCGCAGCTCGGGGGTCACGCTGATCACCATGATGCCGAGCTTGCCCTGGCCCTCGACGGGCTCGGTCTCGGCGAAGTCCTCGTCCTGATCCTGATCCGGGGGCTGCGCCGATCCCTGATCCGGGTAGCCGCCCTGGGGCGAACTGCCCTGCGATGGATAGCTCGAAGGCGGAACCCCCTGAGACGGAGCGCCCTGGGACGGGTAGCCGCCCGGGGGCTGGTAGCCACCCGGAGGCGAATAACCCTGGGACGGGTTGCCTCCCTGAGAGCCATAGCCTTGCGACGGCTGGTTCTGGTTCTGATCGTTGCCCGAGCTGTCGGTCCACTGGCCGCGGTTCGGGGAGGCCATCGCGCCCGAGCCGCAGCCAAGCACGAACAGCGCTGTGAGAAGCTTTGGTGCAATCCGTGACATGACAATTTCTCCTGTGGGCCGTACAGCCCACGCGAGTGGCCTGCATCGCGGATACCATCCGGCGTTGCGGCGAGGCGGCACGGGCCACCGCCGGCGGCGCAGCGCGGGGCAGATCGTCGATGCGCGTCGACGACACGGCGGGCACCAGGCGCGCGGCGCTGCGCCGGCGCGCGAGGCAAACTGCGATCGCCGGCGTCAGCGCCGGACGATGCGGTTCTGCCGCCAGTCCGGCTTCGGGATCACGGCGCCGCTGACCGCCGCGAGCGGATCGGCGAGCCTGGCCGCGGTCTGCGGGCAGGTCGCGCTCGCGCGGTACGCCAGCGCCGCGGCGAGCCGCGCCTCCGCCGGGTCGCCGAGCACGTGCGTGAAGTCGTCGGGGACGGTGCAGCCCTCGAACACACCGCCGGGCTGGAAGCCGTCGGCATAGTCGCCGAAGTCCTTGTTGTTCACGCCCTGGAACTGGATCGCGAAGAACGTCGTGCCGCAGTTGTCCTGGGGCACGAAGCCATACGGCTTGCCGCACGTGGTCTCGCCGATCTGGATCACCTGGACGTCGATCCCCGCCAGGCTGTTCATCACCGATTCGCTCGCCGAGCAGGTCGCCGCGCTGGTCAGCACGAACACGCGCGACAGCCCGAGCGCCGGCAGCGACATACCGGCGGCGAGCCGGCTGCGCACGAAGCCCAGGCTCTGGTTGTCGAAGCCCTCGGGCTCGAGCGGAAAGCCGCTGAACGGATCGGTGTCGGGGTAGCGGTCGTTGAACTGCAGGCGCTCGAACGTCTTGCCCGCGGTCCGGCTCGGCCCGGCGATCATGTAGGCGAGCTCGGAGGCGATGTCGAGGTAGCCGCCGCCGTTGTAGCGCATGTCGAGGATCAGATCGGTGACCCCGGCGGCGCTCAGCTGGGTGAACGCGTCGAACAGCGCCTTCTCGGCGGTCGCGATGTGATCGGTGAACAGGAAGTAGCCGATCTTGTCGTTGGGCGGCGGCAGCGTGCCGACGTTCTGCACCGGCACGATCTCGACGCTGGTCGAGCTCAGCGTCACCGTGCGCGTCTCGGTCGCGCCGAGGTCCTGGACGACGAAGGTGTGGGCCTCGTCGAGGTTGGACGGATAGAGCCCTTCGTTCAAGAGTTCGATCTGGGTGCCGTTCTTGACGTCGACGCCGTCGATCGAGAGCACCGTGGCGCCGCGCCCGAGATGGGCCGCGGCGGCGGGCGAGTCCGGCTGGGTGTAGGCGATGGTCAGGCTGCGCGGGGGCGAGGTCCTGAGCAGCGCCCACTGGATGCCGTAGCTCGCCTCGGTGCCGCCCTGCGACAGCGCCTCCCAGACCGGCGTATCGTAGATGAAGTGGAACTGGTCCTTGGGCTTGCCCGAGGGCGTCGTCGCCAGCGTCTTCTCGTGGTCGAAGTAGTCGACCGCGGTCGCGTACTTCGTGATGTCGACGCTGGGCACCTCGCGGTACCACAGGTAGAGATCGTCGATCCACCAGCGGACCCATAGCTTCTCGTCCATCACCGAGCCGGCGACGTCGGTGTACGGCTGCATGGTCCCGGGATCGATGCCGGCGCGCGGCTGGGCGCAGCGCTTCTCGTAGATCGACGCGAGGTAGGCCGCGCTGGTGTTGTCACCGCAGGCGGGTGCGACGGCTGCGAGCAGCAACCCGACGCGGCAGGCGACCGGGCTCCGGGCAAGCGATCCAGCTCGAATCATGGCCGGAAGATAGCCGGCCGCCCGGCGGGCGCGGCGGAATTCGCCGGATCGGCGTAGCAAAGTCGCAAGGTTGCATGGGGCACATCGCGACCACGAGCGCCGGGAGTCGGGCAGATCGTCTCCGCCCGCCGTGCGTGTGTAAGCTCGCCCCATGGTGCGCCGCGGCCCGGTCCTGGCGCTGGTCCTGGCCGTCGCGTGGTCCGGGCCGGCGGATGCGATCGAGCTGGCGCGGTCGATGGGGATGTACCCGGTTCGCACCGGCCCGCCGCTCGCGATGCTGGACAGCCGGATCGAGGTCACCGTGCGCGGGCCGATCGTCGAGGCGGTGGTGGTCCAGCAGTTCCGCAACACCGGCGATCGCGCCACCGAGGCGACCTACATCTTCCCGCTGCCGGCCGACGCCGCGGTGTCGGCGATGGCGATGCGGATCGGCAGCCGCACGATCCACGCGGCGATCGAGCCCCGCGAGGCGGCGCAGCGCCGCTACGAGGCGGCGGTCGCAGCGGGAGTCGCCGGCGCGCTGCTCGAGCAGGAGCGGCCGGACGTGTTCACCCAGACCGTGTCGGCGATCCCGCCGGGCGGCGTCGTCGAGGTGACGCTGCGCTACGACACGGTGGCGCGCTACCAGGCCGGCCGCTGGGAGCTCGTGCTGCCGATGGTGGTCGCGCCGCGCTACGTGCCGGGCACCGCGAGCGGGCGCGCGACCACCGGAGGCGGCCGTGCGCCGGACACCGATCGTGCGCCGGATGCCTCGCGCGTCACCCCGGCGGCGGCGCCGGGCGCCGGTGGCTCGACCGCGGTGGCGATCCACTTCGTCGATCCGCCGGGCGACCTGGTCAGCCCGACCCACGAGCTCGGCGGCACGGCGGGCGACGCGACGCTGTCGGATCCGCACTCCGACCACGACGCGATCGTGCGGTGGCGGGCGGCGGCCCCCGCGGCGGGCTGGGTCGAGCGCGACGGCGACGGTGGGTTCGCGGCGGTCGTGGTCGAGGCGCCGGCCGCGCCGCGCAGGATGCCCGGCGCCCCGCTGCGCGTGATCCTCGCGCTCGATCGGGCCGCGACCACGCGGGGTGACGCCGGCGCCGTCGAGCGTCCGCTGGTCCGCGCGCTGCTCGGCGAGCTCGATGCCAGCGACCGCGTGCGCGTGATCGGCAGCGACCGGCTGGCGTGGAGCGCCCCGGGCGAGGCGCTGCGCGCGCTGGACCGGCTGTGGGCGACCCCGGCGGCCGTGTTCGACCTGACGCGCGTGCTGCAGGGCGCCCAGCCCGAGGGCGCGGCGATCGTGCTGATCAGCGACGGGCTGGTCGCCGATGATCACGCCGCGATCGCGGCGGCTCGGCGGCTCGGC
>JBGQCL010000651.1:0-6013 GCA_041495365.1 Kofleriaceae bacterium
CGCCACGAGGTCCGCGCCGGCACGCCCCACTACTTCGCCCCCGAGATCTGGCGCGGCGAGCCCGCCACCGTCGCCACCGATCTCTACGCGCTCGGCGCCACCTACTACTACCTGTTGACCGGCCGCCATCCGATCGACGGCTCGACCCTGGCCGAGCTCGCCATGGCGCACCAGCGCCAGGAGGTCGTGGCCCCGCCCGAGCTCGACGCCGGTGTCGCCGCCGCGTGCATGCGCGTGGTCCACCGCGGCATGGCCAAGTCGCCCGCCGAGCGCTTCGACTCCGCCCGCGCGGTCGCCTGGGAGGCGCGCGGTGTGCTGCGCGAGCTCGAGTCACCCGGCCGGATCGCGCCCGCCGAGCCCGCCCACGACGACGCCCCGCCCGCGCGTCGCGACACCATCCCGCCCGCGCTGCGCGCGCCTGAACCCGCATGGCTGGCCCGCGGGTTCGACTTCGAGCCCTTCACCGAGCTCGATCCGAGCGAGCCGCCCTACCGCGGCGCTCCATTCGACGGCCTGCGCCGCGAGCTCGCCGCGCGGATCGCGAGCGCAGGCTCGACGGTGGTCATCACCGGTGCCCCGGGGAGCGGCCGCACCGTGCTCGCCCGCTCGGTGCTCGCCGCCCACCCCGGCCGCGGCGCCTACGTCGATGCCGGCGACGCGACGCGGCCGGGCAGCGTGGTCCAGCGCACCGCGCGCGCGTTCGGCGCCATCGCCAGCCCGACGAGCCACAGCAGCCCCGAGCTCGAGGGCCTGCTCGAGGCGCTGGCGTCCGCCTCGCCGTCCGCCGGCGCGCCGCTGGTCGTGATCGACGGCGTGGCCGCCGGCAGCCGGGCGGCGGTCGACGCCGCGGTGCTCGCCCGCGCCGCGCGCAGCACGCGCTACTTCAGCCTGCTGGTGGTCGGCCCCGACGAACCCGGTGCGATCCCGGGGAGTTCGGTGGTCCCCGTTCCAGCGCTGGCCCCACCGCAGTTCGGCCCGTATCTCGAGGCCTGGCTGCGCGCGACCCGGCAACCCGGCGCTCCGCCGCTGGTCTTCACGGTCGACGCCGCGCTGATCGCAGGCCACCGCGCGAGCGGCAACCTCGATCACCTCAACGCGATCGCGCGCCGGATGATCGCCGGCGGTGGTCCGGTCATCACGTCGTGGGACGCGTGGACGGCCGCCGACGACGGCCACCAGACCAGCGCGATCGCCGGGCCGCCGGTGCGGCCGGCCGGTTGGCCGACCCCCGACGTGCTACGGCTGATCAATCACTGCCGCGTCGCCGCCGGGCTGGCCGAGCGAGACATGCCCGCCCTGCCCGACGAGCGACGGGCGTGACGCCGAGGCTCGATCAAGGCTCGATTCGAGCCTCGATCGAGGCTCGATTCGACTTACAGCGAGAAGATGAACGCCAGGACGTTGGCCTGGTTGGTCGCGCTCAGGGCGGCGAAGTTCGACGCCGACGTCGCGGCCTGACCACCGTGGCGCGTGATCGCGGCCGACGCCGTCAGGCTCGCGCCGTCGTGCATGAACCGGGTGCGCGCGCCGATGCCCCACAGCGCCGCCGTGCGGACCTGGAGGCGGGTGCCCTGGCCGCCGTTCTGCACGATGCCGTCGCCGGTGTTGACGTTGTGGAGCAGGAAGTCGCTGAACGGGTGGATGTTCTTGTCGCCGAGCGCGGTCGACACGGTGAGCGCGCCACCGTTGATCAGCGTACCCGCCGGGGCGGTGGTGATGGTGCCGACGTGGCAGGTCGCGCAGCCGATCTGGTTGAACGTGGTCTGGCCGGCGGTGACCTGTGCGTTGATCGGGCCGCGCGGCGGCGCCTTCAGGCAGCGCATGAACGTCGTGAACTCGTCGATGTCGCCCGCGTCATCCTCGCCGGTCGAGGTCGGATCGCCCTTGCCGTCGAACGTACCGCCCTGGACGTTGGTCCCGTTGGACGTGTTCTCGGTGTTCAGCAGCCGGTTGGTGACGCCCATCTCGTTGAGGTACGCGTCCGCGGCAAACGACAGCAGCGTGGCCTGCTGGTCCTTCCAGCCGAACCGGCCGGCGCGGATCTGGCCCGGGGCCTCGAGCACCGGCACCTGGATCAGCGTACCGCGCTGCGCGGCCGGCTGAGCGTTCGAGATCGCGAGCAGCGTGTTGCTGTCGATCGCCTCGACGAAGCCGTCGCCCGCCAGGCTGAGCGTGAGCCGGAGGGTCTGGACCTCGTTGCCCGACAGGATGTGCTCCTGGATCGAGCGGTCGTTGGCGCGGTCGTTGATCAGCGAGCCGCCCGCGTGGTCGGTGAAGGTGAGGCCGTTGAAGTGGCCGGCGCGAAGCTCGGTGATCTGGCTACCGGTGCCGCCAAAGAGCTTGAGGTTGGTGTCGTTCTGCGCGGTTCCGCGCGGGCTCTCGTGGCAGCTGATGCACGACACGTTGTTGAACGTCGGGCCGATGCCGTCCTCGAACGCCTCGACCTCCGAGAACGTGCCGCCCGTCGCTCTCATCTCGGCCTGGGTGCAGTTCCCGTTGCTGAGGCCGTCGAAGCCTTGCGGCGCCTCGGTGACCGCGTTGACGTGCGGGCCGGGTACGGGGTCGTCGGCCTGGGTCGCGACCGCGAGGCCGGGATCCAGCGCCGCGGGGTCGTCGGCCGTGGCGCTCGACGAGCACGACGCCACGATCAACGAGCCGGGGAGTAGCAAGGTAGCCGTTACAAGCTGGCGGAATGCTTTCATGACTCTGTTTCTCCTGGGGTTCAAAACGACGAGCGGGTGGACACCGCCCATGGACACTGATGGGACCCGTACCGTGTTGCCGGAACACCCCCTCTCGCCCCGAATCTGCGCGGAGGACCTTACGGAGCCGCGCCACTCATTGTCAATCATATTGGGGTCCCTATATCGACAACTCCCTTCTGACCCTTTGTACTACGGACGTGATTGGTAGTTATCACTCCCGCGCACAGAGGTCGGCCGGACCACAGGTGCTCGCGGTACCTACTCGTGGTCGCGCGGACTACCAACTCATAAATGCTTTGAATGAATGACCTAATGCGACGCGTCGATCCGAGATTCTCCGAGGGCCACAGTTTTCCGTCGCAGAAAACCATTTATCAGATCTGAAATATCAGTTTTTTGTCATTCGAGATCTCGTCGAGCGCGTCAAAAACCAGCCTGCCCCGGCAGGCTGGTTTTGACCGTTGCGGTGAGCCGCCCGGGATCGGGTCGCATTGTGACAGCGCTGCGAACGTACGACGTGACTCCCAATCTGGAGAGCGGCCGATTTCCGTCGCCGACCGCGGGCGCACTGGTCGCCGGCTTCGCCTGCTATCGCCGCCCAGCGCGCGCGGCGTGCTCATACGGCGATGGCGGCCGTGCGGATCGAGAACCGCGGATGGCGCCACGGCCAGCGCGGGTCAGTTGCGTTCCACAGCTCACATTCCGGAAGCCGCGGCGAGTGCCCGCACAAGAACCGCGTAGAGCTGAATGCCGATCTCCAGCGCACTGGTGATGCTGTCCTCACGATCGGCTATCTCATAACCCATACGGAGATCGATATAATGAAGACTTAATCCATTTGTCTTTTGACGATAGAAATCAACGTATGCTGGCTCTCAGTTTTTCGGTTCGGAGAACCAATCAGGCTACCAGCCGTCCGCGATACGCTCATCTATCTGTATAGAATCAAGCAGTTATCGTCGAGGACGCCGGAGGGCGAGCATCCTACCTCTGCGGTGAAGACTGTACCGGCTGCATGCGTGCCATGGCCCCGGCGAGCGCGCGGCGCTGGTGGGCATTGAGCCCGATCCGCGGGCGGGCCGCGCGCAGCATGCGCTCGACGCTGTCCAGCGTGGCGTCTCCCCGGCGCACCAGCACCGCGGCCGCGATCGTCGCGGAGCGGCCATGGCCGAATGCGCAGTGGATGAATGCTGCGCCGGGGGCGGCGAGCACGGCATCGACCGCCTGCACGATCTGCTCCGGCGGCGGCGCGGTCGCGTCGAGCGTCGGGATCGCGAGGTAGCGACGGCCGGCCGCGACCCCGGGGGCCGCAGGCAGCTCGGCGCACAGATCGACCACGAGCGCGATTCCCGGTGGCAGCTCGTCGCGCCGCGGCCGGCGCCCGACCCACACGCCCGGAGCGACCTCGTTGCCGACCGGCTCGTCGGTCAGCGACCGGGCGAGCTCGTGGAGCAGGCGCATGTAACCAAAGATCGGCGCCCAGACCAGCCAGGCCCACCACGCGATCGTCCCGCCGGGGCGCTTGCCGAACGCGGCCGGCGCGTGCGCGAGATAGACCATCGCGACCGCCACCACCACGACCGCCGGCCACAGCAGGATCCACACGCGGGTCCAGATCGCCAGCGCGACGAGCGCCGCCGCGATCACCGGAAGCACACGGCTCGCCATCGCGGAACGCTAGCCGAGCCGCGGCGGGGTCACAACGCCGGCTACCACCGGCCCGACAGTGCGACCCGGGCGAGGCCACCGGCAGCACGGCCGCCGCGGCGGGGCGGCGCTCGCCGCGGCCGTGCACGAACAGGTACACGCCGACGCCCGCACAGCCGATCGCGGCCGCCGCGAGGCCAGAGGTAGGAGCGGCCCGGCGATGGGTCAAGCGCGTCCGCTCGCCCGCGCGGGGCCGGCTGCCGCCGATTGCGGCAGCCCCCGTGGTCACCGGGCGGCGGGCTCGAGCGCCACCGACGCCAGCCCGAAGATCTTCGCGGTCGGCTCGCGGACCTCGCGGATCTCGAAGTCATCGCCCAGGAAGTACCGGCTCTGCGCAAAGGGATAGCGCGGCACGGTGACCGCCGCGCCCGGCGGGGCGCGCACCACGCGCTCGCGGCGGACCGCACCGAGCGGGCCGACCACGCGATAGATCGCGACGACCCGGACGCTGACCCATACCAGCACGGCCGCCGCGAGCAGCGCGCAGGTGCGCCGCGCCCAGGCCGCGGTCAACCGGCCGACCAGCCACCCCGCGAGCCCGGCCCCGATCAGCGCGATCGACGCCAGGTACAGCCGGCCGCCGATCCGCGGCGACGCGAGCAGCGTCACGGCGCACACCGCGCCGCCGAGCGCGAGCACCGCGTGGCTCCCCCGATCGGCGTCCGCCCCCGGCGCCCGTGGCGAGCGCCGGGCGAGCCCGATCGCGAGCAGCGGCAGCACGAGCACGAGGTCGAGCGCGATCGCGCCGAACAGCCGGAGGTTCTCGACCACGCCGCGATCGACGATCCGCGCGAACAGCCCGGCGCGCTCGGCGAGCCCTTCGTAGCGCATGTGCTGGGCCGGTGCGGTCAGCAGGACCAGATAGCCCGCGATCAGCCCGACCAGCCCCGCGATCATCCACGCCCGCAGCCCGCCGCGGCGCCACGCGACCAGCGTCGCGAGCGCCGCCATCCCACCGAATGCGATCCCGGTGTGCTCGTTGCACATCCCGGCGGCGATGCCGAGCACGAAGCTGCCCGGCGCGCGCCACCAGCGCACCGGCAGCGGCGCGATCCGCTCGCGGCGGTACGGCATCAGCCACCACAGGTTCATGCCGAGCCCGAACAAGTAGTTCCAGATGAACGGCCGATACGCCAGGATCGGGCCGATCTGCGGCTGGCACGCGGCCAGGATCGCGGTGACCAGCGCAGCCGCGAGCGCATCATGGGTCCGCAGGGTCGGCCAGCGCCCGAGCGCGACCGCGGTCAGCAGCGCGAGCACGGCGAGTTCGACCAGCGGCGTGATGATCAGGTGGTAGGGCCCGGGCGCGTACGACAGCAGCGTCAGCGGCTGGCCGAGCCGCGGGTTCTCGCGCAGGTAGCACTCGCGCACGAAGTCGTAGAAGCTGCCGAGCCCGCGCGCCCGGTCGCGGAACCACTCGACGTGGGCCCAGCCGTCGCGCAGCACCGGCTCCCAGTGCGCGCACAGCACGAGCACCCCCCACAGCGGGATCACGAGCAGCGCCCACCACCACACCACCGCGCCCGATCGCCCGGCGCCCGCCTCGGCGGCGCGGTCGACGAGCGCAGCCTGGCCGTCGGTCACCGCGCAGGTCTATCACA
>JBGQCL010000652.1:0-5984 GCA_041495365.1 Kofleriaceae bacterium
CTCGGCTCGGGGCTCGGCGACGTCTCAGCCCTGGGCAGGGCTGGATGCAGGAGCTTCGCCGGGTGGCTCGCGGCAGGCGGCGGCGGTGCGCTGGTCGTGCGCTTTCGATCTGCGGCGGCGGACGGCACGGACGAGCTGGATGGGGCGGTGGCGGTGGCCGGAGTCGCTCCGGTCGGCGCTGCCGTGGCGGAACCTGGGCCGGCGCTGGCCTCTGCCTCGGGGCCGAGCGCGGCGTCGGTTCCCTTGGTCGGCACGGCCTGGACCGCAGACGGTGCCGGGTTCTCTGCGGGTTGCCGGACGGTCTCCGCGGTCGGCGTCACACCACTGCCGCTGCGGGTGGCAACCAGCGCGATCGTCGCGACGCCGACCGAGCCCGCGGCGGCCAGGCCGAGCAACGCGCGCTTGCGCCGACGCGGCGCCCGAGCAGACGGCTCGATCGTCCCGGTCGCCGATCCCAGCGTCGTGGGCGGCGACGCGACAACGTTCGCGCTAGGTGCGGCGGGTGCCGGCACGGCCGCCGCGCTGACGGGCCGCAGGTTGACCGTCGCCGGCGACGAGGAGGTGGGACGCGCCACATGATCTTCGGCCGGCGCGGTGACGTTCTGCGGTGCGCGCCCGCTGGGGAGCGGCGTTTCATGGAGCGGCCATGCCGGGATCAGCGGCCGGTCCGACGGGTTGCGCACGGTCTCGTCATCGTGCGCGCTGTTGGTCAGCAGGTTGCGCGCGACCCGGTTCAGGATATCCACGCCGCTCGGGAACAGCGGCTCGATCGCCGGGAGCCGCTCCGCGAGCAGCTTGACGAACTGGCGCACCGACTGCGGGCGCAGGCGTGGATCAGGCGAGAGCGCCTCGCGCAGGAGCATCTCCCACTCTGGCGAGAGCCAGCTGCCGACCTGGCGCTCCGGGGACTCCTGGAGCTGCTTCTGGTACATCAACGCGGGATCGTGCTGGCCCCACGGTAGACACCCGGTGACCATCTGCCACACCATGACCGCCAGTGCGAAGACGTCCGCCGCCGGGGTCACATCGCCCGGGCTGACATATTGCTCGACGCTCATGTAACACCGCGAGGGGATCATCCATCGAGATCTCAAGCCGGGGAACGTCTTCGTCGAGCCGACGGAGGATGACCGGTACGCCTGCAAGGAGGTTCCCGCTGTTCAGTGAGGACGAAGATAAGGACGAGAGCCTCGACAAGTAATGGTGGCCTGTCTCACCGCCGTGGGAAGGTGGGTCGGGTAGTGCGACACGCGGGAGCGCGCTCGTGGTCATGGTCCTGGACACTTGCGGATCTTTGCCTGAGTCCGGCTGTCTCACGAGATCGACGCGAACAAGCATTTTTGAGACACCCCTTTTCAGTGCACGTCATTTCGTGTTCTGTAGGGGCATGGGGAGTCACTCGACACGGGGATCAGTCGTGGTCGCTCTGCTGTTCGGAGCGCTTGTGTTCGTCGTCGGCATCGGTCTGATCGTGTTTAGCCCCGTTCCGGTGGGTCGTGAGGGCCGGTTCAGGCCGCTGATCGCGGCGCTCGATGGGGCGCCGCCGGGGCTGTTCGGTTACCACCCGAGGTGGGCGCGGTACTACTACCGCACTTGGCCGCCCGGCGTTGCGGTTGCTGCCGCCGGCGTCGCGTCGTTCGGCGTCGGGCTCTACCGTCGGCGCCGACGCTCGGGGCACGCCGTGTCAGCGGAGCGACCTGTTGCGCTGGGTGCGGTGATTGAGGACGTGTTCGACCGCCTGATGGCCCTCGACGGGGCGATGGGCGCGCTCGTGGACGCAGAGGTCGGGATGTCGCAAGCCCTGCAGCACGCGGAAGCTGTAGCAGACATTTACCGCGACCGGCCAGAACATGCCGAGGCACTGCGCCGGCTCGATGAGCTGCGCGACGTCGCATACCGGACTCTCGATGTCCTCGTAAGGGAGAGCCCGCTCGCGGTCGATGCGGACGATGGGCCGCCGGCCCGAGGGTCGAGACCGCTGCTCGCTGCGCCGCTGCGAGCCCGGCGTGACACGCGCGCGGACTCCCCCCGCGCGCTTCGCGAAGGCCCGGCTCTGATTCGTGTGTCGCCGCTCCTGCCGAGCGCAACACCCGTTGCAAGAAGCGACGCGCACTTGATCGCTTCGGCGCCTGCTCCGATGCCCGACGAGGAAGACGTTCCGTGACGGATGCACACACTGCCCGGATACCAAACTCGTGGCGAGATCCTGTCCGATGGCGCTTCGTGCAAACGGTCGGACGTGCGCTCGCGCGCCTGGCCAGATGGCTGACGGCGCCAATCGTGCGTGCCGTGGATCGCATTGCTAGACCCATGCGCGATCACTCACATCGCATCGTGTCCCCCGAGGTCGAGGTGGTCGAGGCTGAGCCAGAGCTCGGCGAGCGGCTCGATGCCGAGATCCTTGCGCGGCTGCAGCTTGGCCCTCGATCGAAGCTCCTCGATCTCCGGGCCGCACGGATGGTCAAGGTGGCTCTGTTCGAGCGCCTGGCGAGTGCCTGGCAGGCTCCGCGCGGCACCGTGGCCCGGCTCGGCGTCTTGCTCGACTACGAGCGCTGGATCATCCTCCGCAACGTCGCCGCCCGGCGACTGCACCCGCTCGTCGATCGCGGTGTCGACGTGGGTATCTTCTACGCCCAGCAAGCCGACAGCCTGGACGGCTGGTTCTCCCGCGGCGAGGCTTGCCACGACCGCCCCCGGGACGTGATCGACTGGCTCCGGACGCAGTGGCGACGGGGCGCGATCTGGCCCTCCGTCCTGAGCCGCACCGCGAGCCTGGTGCAGGAATCGGGCGAGACCGACGCAGTGCCAGAGATGTTGCTGGAGCTCGCCGCGATCGCGCGCTCGTTCGCCGGTGCCGAGGGCGCTGAGCAAGCCGCGAAGCATGCGCACGCCGCGCTCGCGTGGATCGGGGATCAGCCGAGCCGCGTACGCTGCCGGGCGCTGCGTGCGACCGCCACCGCGACGCTGGCCCTTGGCCAGACCGAGGCCGGGCTCGCGCTCTTGGAGACCGCGATCAAGACCGCCACGGCCCTCCGAGATCCGATCGAGGAGGCGAGCGCGCTCGCCGAGATCGGCTTTCACATGCTCCAGCGCGGATACCACGCGCGCGCCGAGACCCGGCTCCGCGCCGCCCTCGCGCTCCTGTCCGATGACGATCCGGCGTACTTGAGGGCGACCCTGCACCACGATCTTGCCCTTGCGCTCGTTGAACAAGGCAGGGACCCCGATGAGGCCGAACTCCACGTCACCGTCGCGCTGAACCTGCGCGAGAGTCCGCATTCCCAGCTTGCCGGCGAGGACATCGCGCTGATCGCACGGATCCGCGCGCAGCGAGCCTCGCCGCCGAGCCAACCCACGCCATCGTAACGCAGCTGAGGAGCCAATGGCGGATCAGACGTCACGCCGGTTGGACCATCGACCACGCCACCGAGTCTTGTGAGGCCGAAGGAACTCATGAGCAACGACGAGCAAGCAATGTTTTGGGAGAGCGAGTGGCGCTGGCCGCGGGAGCCGGAGTGGTTGCAGAGCGTTGATGATCGCGCGGCGGCGCTGGCTGAGGCGCGCGTGTCGCGACTTCCCGAGGCGGTGATCGACAACGACGAGTTGCAGCGCGCGGTGATCGAGCGTCCCGACGACGACACGCCACGGCGCGTGTATGCGGCCTGGCTCTCGGCGCAAGACCACGAGTTTGCCCAGCTGCTCGGGGCGTTCATCGCCGCGCAGCTCCGTGTGGCTGAGGCGTTCCGGGCCGACCGCCGCGCCGAGGTCGCCGGGCTCCGGCGCTGGCGGGGCGATGAAGCCTACGTGTCGATCCCGGACTTCCGGGCCGGCGACGCGCTCCGGCCCTGGCTTCAGGACACCGTCAGCCCGCTCGCGTCCGTGGGGCTGGTCGGCTGGCCGCAGATCTACCGGGGCTTCGTCGAGCGGGTCAGTGTGCGCGCGAGCCGCTTTCTGGAGATCGCCGACGAGCTGTTTCGGCTCGCGCCGATCCGCGCCCTCGCGCTGGTCGGCGTGGGCGCGGTGGTCGACGAGCTGGCCGCTTCCCCCCACCTGGCGCGCATCCGCTCGCTCAGTCTGCCGCGGCACGGGCACGAAGACGACTTGACCGACGGCGCGCTCCGGCGACTGGTCGCCTCACCGCACCTGGGGCAGCTGGCGCACCTTCGACTCGTTCACCAGCACCGACTGACCGCCCGGGCCTACGAGCACGTCGTGATCGCGCCGACCTTGCCGCAGCTGTCGAGCTTGGAGGTCTACGCGCCGGTGTACCGCTGGCATCACCTCGACCGCATGGACTACGACCCGCGGAGCCGCTTCGAGCGGATGATCGCGTACGACGTCCCGCTCCGATCGACGCGGCCTGTCGAGTGGATCGTTGGGCTGGAGCAGGCCATCGGCTACGTCCCGTGTGCGCACCCTGAGGAGCACTACGGGTGGGGCCTGATCGACATCGAGGCGGTGATCGAGCGGCCGATCGCGCTGGACGGGCAGGTCATGGAGCGCCGTGGGGACCGATCGAGCCGGCCGGATCGGAGATGGCCATGAGCGGCGAGATGCGCCTCTCGTGGCCGAGCGACCGCGGGCGTCCGCCTGGGCTCGTCGATCGCGTCCTCGGCCGATTCGTCGCGCTCCTTGGCTGGTCGCGTTCGTCGGGGCTCGGCCTGCTGCGCCACCTGTCGGCGCGGAGTGCGCGCCTCGGTCGCGTCGTCTGCGATCGCGCTCGCCGGCGGACGTGGATCGGCCAGCTCGCGCCCGCCCGATCGGAACGACCGGAGCGACCGCCGACCCCACCGGCGCCGGTACGCATGCAGGGCGCACGCGGCGCGCCGACGTTCTCGACCGTCCGGGTCGTGCCCGCGTTCAGCCCCCGCGACTACGGGGCCATCTTTGCGGCGCTGCAAGAACCCACCGGCAGCAAGCTGCTCGATCTCGTGCCCGCGCGCCTGCTGTGCGCGGACCTGTTCGAGGATCTGGCCTGCGCGTGGAGCGCGGGACGCGAGACCGTGCCGCGGCTGGGCATCCTCGTGTCGTTCGAGCGCTGGGTGATGCTGCGCGACGTCGCGCTCGTCCAGCTGCAGCCGCTCGCCGCGCGTGGGGTCCGCGTCGAGGTGCTTTACGCGGAGCAAGCCTCGGCCGGCTACCTCGCCGCGTGGTTCGTGCATGGCCAGGTTGTGCACAGCGTGCCCGCGGCGATCGCGACGCTCGCCGCACACTGGCACCCGTCCGAAGGCTGGCCCCTGGTGGTCGACACGCTGTGCCGGCTGGCACGGGCCCACACGTCGGCGGCCGAGCTGCCCGTGCTGGTGACCCAGCTCGCCGCGCTGGCGCTGTCCTGCGGCGACGCCGTGCGCGCGGCGACGCTCGCCCGAGAAGCGCTCTACTACTTGCCCGAGACCCCGAGCGCGACCCGCTGCCAGGCGTTGCGCGAGCTGGGGACCGCGGTGATCTGCCAGGGGCAGACCGCGGCGGGGTTGGCATTCCTCGATCAGGCGTTCGCGATGGCGGCGCAAGCCAAGGTGCCAGACGTCGGGGCGAGCGCGCGGTGCCACAGCGGGCTGTGCGCGCTCAACCATGGCGACTATCCCGGCGCGGAGCGCCGGTTCCGCGACGCGATCGAGCTGCTGGCCAATGGCCGGCGGCGGCACCTCCTGGCGCTCGCACATCACAGCCTTGCCGTGGCGCTCCTGCACCAGGGACAACCGGCGGCCGAGCACCACGCGCGGACGGCCCTCGCGCTGCGCACCGATCCGGACTCGCACCTGGCGGAACAGGACCGGATGCTCCTGGCGAAGCTGCGCGAGCGGTTCGGTGACGGTGCCGAGACGGAGCGACGCGATGATACCGCCGCGCCGGAGCGTGGCGTCGCGACCAGCGCACCACCCCCACCGCTCGCCGCGGAGGCAGATGTGTAAGGGCTCGCTCGGTTCGCCGGGGGCCCCGACCCCCGCTACCTCCGACCAGCCCCGGCGAACCGAGCGAGCACC
>JBGQCL010000653.1:0-5939 GCA_041495365.1 Kofleriaceae bacterium
CACGGCGGGAGGGAGTGCGCCGGCGCTGCGGTAGAACGGGTGGGCAGCGTGCACGCGCTGCAGGTGACCGCCGACGATCATCTCCGACGCGCCGACCACGAGGTAGCCCCACGGCCGGAGCGCGCGCTGCAGGCTGCGCGTCACCCGGTCCTGCAGCGCTGGATCGAACGAGGCCAGCACGTCGCGGCACAGGATCAGGTCGAGTCGCGCGAACGGTGCGTCGCGCACGAGGTCGTGAGGCGCGAAGATCACCTTGTTGCGGAGCGCCTGGGTCGCGCGGTAGCCGGTGGCGAACGCGTGGAAGAACCGGCCCAGGCGCCCGCTGCTGACCGCTGCGGCGATGTCCGCGCTGAACACGCCGTGGCGCGCATGGGCGATCGCCTCGTCCTCGGGGTCGGTCGCGAATACCTGGACGGGCCGCGTCACCCCGCGCGCCTCCAGCTCCTCGACGAGCACCATCGCGAGCGAGTACGCGTCTTCCCCGGTCGTGCAGCGGGTGCACCAGGCCCGGAGCGGCTCGTCGTGCGGCTTGCTTGCCAGCAGCTCGGGCACGAGTGTCGTCGCGATCCGATCGAATACATCGGGATCGCGGAAGAAGCTGGTTCCGGACGAGTGCACGGACTCGTGATGGCCGCTCATGGTAAGAAACCACTATAGTCCAGACCACACCGTGGACGAGCATTGCAACTCAGGGTTCACGCGCTTCTAGACGGCGCGCGCCGGCGCGCGCTGTGGTGTGCGCTGGCGCTGCGCAACGGCGTCACGGTCTCCGCGCGATAGCGCGCGATCCGGCCGGTGGCGAAGCGCGCGCGGCGTGGATGCGCGCAAAGATCCAGCCGGGCGCGCCCAGATCGCCGAGCGCGTGGGCCCCGGCGGTCGGGAGGTCACAGCGATCTGCGAGAAAGTCTTTCCCGTTCGTTCGTCGTCGCGATTCGCCGGTCAGGCGCGGCAGCAGCTCCCCAGGTGACGTTGTCGCTGTGCTGCTGGCTGTGGATGGCTTCGCGCAACCGCTGCGTGCCCGCCCGGACCGCCCCGAAGCTCGTGCGTGCAGGCCACGCCCTCCGGCTCGATCGTCCCTCGAGCGTTGCAGCGGCGCGCCCGGAAATCCACCCGAGGCGTACGCCGCACGTCTCGGCGGCCCCCGGTACAGGCCATGCACACACGAAGGGAGGCTACGGAGGAGATCTCCGATCGTCGTGAGCGGACCGGCCAGCGCACGCGTGGCGCTCCGCAGCCCAGGGGCCGTTGCAGCGAGATGAGGAGGGACGATCATGTTCGAACCCGGCAATCCGTCCGTCGAGACCAGCGATGTCGCGCGGGATCCCGTTTTGGACATCGTGCGATCTCCCGTGAAGGTGACTCTCCAGGATCTATCGCTCGGTGACCACGAGTGCAGTGCGCGGGTCCAGCAATTACGCAAGGCGTATTTCGACGCCTGTCCGGAAGTCTGCATCGAACGGCCCCAGCTGGTGACCGAGCTGCACGACGAGCTCGCGATCTTCGGCAAGCCGCGTTACACGATCCTGGACAAGGCGCGGGTCTACCGGGGGGTGCTCGAGCGGCGCGAGCCGATCGTCTGGCACCACGAGGCCAGGGACAAGCACGGCGTGGCGTTTCAGTTCGAAGGCAACTCGCTGCTCGCCGGCTCGACCACGACCAGGTTCAAGGGCGTGATCCTGTATCCGGAGTTCATGGCGCTCGCGCTGTGGCCCGAGCTCCACACGCTGCCCGACCGCGCGGCCAATCCGTACCAGCTCACGGCCGGCGACGCGGACACCTTGAACCGCAAGGTGTTCCCGAGATGGCTCGATCGCTGCATCCTGGAGTGGGCGCGCGCCGAGGTGGAACGCCGCGGGGAGCCGGCCGAGGTCCGGCCCGACTTCTCGCTGCTCCAGCACCTGGTGTTCTTCCTGGCGACCAAGCCGGAGTGCGTCTCGCACACGATCCCGGACTTCTCCCGCGCGGTCCGCGAGGGCCTGCGCGCCGTGATCGACGACGCCCGGCGGCACGCGGGCCGTGCGACCAGCGACGCGCAGCGCATGTTCTACCAGGCGATCGCCGAGGTGGTCGAGGGGATCATCACCTACTCCCACCATCTCGGCGACAAGGCCGCGGCGATGGCCGCCGAGGAGCCGGATCCGGCGAAGCGCCGCGAGCTCGAAGCGCTGGCCGAGATCCATCACCACGTGCCCGAGCACCCGGCGCGCAGCTTCCGCGAGGGCGTCACCACGGTGTGGCTGTGCTGGATCGCCTGCCACCTCGAGAACGCCAACGTCGGCCTGAGCCTCGGCCGCCTGGACCAGCTGCTCCACGACCTGTATCGCCAGGACATCGCGCGCGGCGCGATGACCGTCGCCGACGCGATCGAGCTCACGTGCTGCCTGTGGCTCAAGATCGGCGATCACGTGCCGGCGGTCCCCGCGGCCGGCGAGCAGCTGTTCGGCGGGTCGGGCTCGAACCAGGCGATCACCATCGGTGGCGTCGATCAGGACGGCCGCGACGCGGTGAACGACCTCACCTACGTGATGCTGCGCGCGACCGAGCTCCTGCAGCTCCGCGACCCCAACCTGAACGCGCGGTACATGCCGGGCGTGTCCTCGAGGGCGTACCTGCGCCGGCTCTGCCTGGCCAACCTCCGGACCGGGGCGACGCCCGCCCTGCACAACGACGAGGCCGTCATCGCGGCGCTCACCGCCCGCGGGGACGCGCTGGCCCACGCGCGCGACTACGGCGTGATCGGCTGCGTCGAGCCGGGCAGCGCGGGGCGCGCGTACGGTCACAGCGGCGCGATCCTCCTCAACCTGACCTCGGCGCTCGAGCTGACCCTGTTCAACGGACGGCACCGTCACACCGGCCTCGATCGGCTGATCAGCATCGCGACCGGCGCTCCCACGACGTTCCGCACGTTCGACGACGTCCGCTGCGCGTTCGAGCGCCAGGTGCGCTGGCTGGTCGGCGAGGCGATCAAGGTCAACAACGCGCTCGGCCGTGCGCACCAGGCGTTCCATCCCACGCCGATCCTGTCGGCCCTGTTCGAGGGCCCGATGGCCGCCGGCAAGGACGTGAGCGAGGGCGGCGCGGTGATCAACTCGTCCGGCATGGCGATCATCGGCCTGGGTGACACGGCCGATTCGCTGTCCGCGATCGAGAAGGTGGTCTACCGGGAACACGCGCTCGGACTGCCGGAGATCGTGACGGCGATCGAGCATGACTTCGTCGGCCACGAGGCGCTCCAGCGGCGGCTCATGGCGCCCGACAAGACCCCCAAGTGGGGCAACGAGGATCCGATCGGCGATGGCAACGCGCTGTGGATCGTGCAGCTGCTCGATCGCGTGGTGACGCCCGAGCAGAACTACCGCGGTGGCGGTTACCGGGTCGGCTACTGGACCATGACCAACCACGCCGGCTTCGGTCGGCTCATGCCGGCGCTGCCGAGCGGACGCCGCGCGGGACAGAACTTCACCAGCGGGTTCACGCCGGTGTCGGGCATGACACCTTACCTCCCTGCCACCCTGAACTCGGTGGCGTCGATCCCGGCGCGATATCTCACCAACGGCGTGGCCCTCAACATCAAGTTCACGCCCGATTCACCGCCCTCGGACCAGGCCAGACTCGAGCTGTTCACGGGCATGGTCGAGGCGTACTTCGCCGGGCGCCCGGGCCGGCGTGACGGCGGAGAAGGCGCCATTCCGGGCGGCATGGAGATCCAGTTCAACGTCACGCGTCGCGAGGACTTCATCGCGGCCGTGCACCATCCCGAGAACTACCCCGAGCTGCTCGTACGGGTGTCGGGCTACACGGCGTACTTCAAGGACCTCAGCCCGCAGATGCAGGAGGAGATCATCAATCGCACCGAGTACGGGCTGGCCAGCGGCGCGGCGAGCCATGCCGAGCCGATCTACCTCGCGCCGCGGGACAGCGCGGATCCAGACCACCAGGGTGTGTCATGCTGAGAACGCTCCGCCGCAAGGTGCTGCGCCTGCTCTCGAGGATGTTCTCGGACCAGACCGCGCACCGGATGGCCCGGTTCCTGTCGCGCAAGCTCGTCGACCAGCTGCGCGACGAGGCGACCGACGAATTTCTCGAGCTCCTCCTGCACGGCATGGAGATCGCGTTCGCGCTCGGGCGCTCGTACCGCCGGGACAACCTCGAAGGGCTCCGCGCGCGCTACGTGTTCGCGACCCGCGACGGCACGGTCGGCGCCACGGTCCAGTTCGAGGATGGCGACATGAAGGTGTTCGACACGGCCTCGGACCAGTTCACGGCGCGGGTCCGGTTCAAGGACGCCGCGGCGCTGCGCCGCTTCCTGTTCGCCGAGAACCAGGATGTGCTCGACTCGCTGCTGCGCGACGAGGTCGAGCTCGACGGCAACGTCAACTACGTCTACAAGTTCGGCTTCATGGCGCGGGACCTCGAGGAGCGCCTCGGGGTCGCGGCGTGAGCCGCGAGGCGGAACCGGCCATGCAAGCGGTGCCCCCCGCCAGCGCGGGCAAGCAGCCGGTGGCTCTCGTGGTCGAGATCAAGCGTCACAGCCTGGAGGATGGGCCCGGCGTCCGCAGCGTGGTGTTCTTCAAGGGCTGCCCGCTGCACTGCAGCTTCTGTCAGAACCCCGAGACCCAGGCAGTCCGCCCCGAGCTCGCGGTGGCGCCGGCGCGCTGTCTGCAGTGCGGGTTGTGCATCGCGGCGTGCTCCGCCGGTGCGCTGGATCCGCGAAGGCAGGGCATCGTCGATCGCGCGCGGTGCGACGCCTGCGGTGCCTGTGCCGAGGTCTGCCCGACCGGGGCGCTGCGCCGCATCGGCGTCGCGTACACGCCCGAGGCGCTGGCCGAGGTGCTGCTGCGCGACCGGCACTTCTACCGGCACACCGGCGGCGGGATCACCCTGTCGGGCGGCGAGCCGACCTTGTTCCCGGGCTACCTCGAGGAGCTCCTGCGCCTGGTCAAGGCCGAGGGCGTGCACGTGTCGCTCGAGACGTGCGGCTATTTCACCGACTACGAGGCGGTTCGCGACCACGTGCTGCCGTACGTCGATCGGGTCGACGTCAGCCTCAGGCTGGCGGACCCCGCCGCGCATCGCGCGGTCACCGGCAAGTCGAACCGGCTCATTCTCGACAACCTTCGCCGGCTCGCGCATGAGCCGCGAGTCCAGGTCGAGGCCAGCATTCCGCTCGTGCCCGGCATCACCGCGACGCGCGACAACCTCGCCGGTCTGATCGAGCTGTTGCGCGAGGCCGGTATCTCCAGCGTGCGCCTGTTGCCCTACAACCCGCTCGGGGTCCACATGGTGGCGGCGCTGGGACGTCCACCTCCCCCGGCTCCGGGCTCGTTCATGCCGGTCGACGAGTACGCCCGGATCCGCCGGATGTTCGAGGACCTCGTGGAGCACGCCGTTGCGCGCGACGCGACGTCGCAGTCTCCGGTGCTGCACACGACGGGATGAGCTCGATCACCAGCCCGGCGGTGGCCCGGACGCTCGCTCACGCAGTGCGGTTGTCGAGCGCGAACCGCACGCCGCACACCTCGATCCAGGCTGATCCGACCCGGGCGCCGACCGCCGTCGCGGCGGCGATCATGGGCGCAGGGTCGGCGCAGGACAGCACCACGCGCGCGAGCCCTTCTCCCCGGTCGTCGGCGAGCGGGACGAAGCGGACGGCCGCGTTGTCGAGCCGCAGCTCGTGGCCGCCGGCGGCGCTCGCCGCAGCGGGTCGGCGCAGGAGGCTCGCCCAGCGCTGGGCCGTGGCGGCGGGATCGTCGCACTGCAGGACAGCGCCCGAGATCACCACGTCGCGCCGCGCCTTCGACTGCCAGTCCGCCCCCGCCCACCGGTAGCCCCCCATCGTGTCGGCCCCGCTGGAGTGGCGGTCGACGGAGAGCAGGCAGCCCCCGGTGTCCCTGGGGTGAAGGTGGATCGCCTCGGACCACAGCGCCGCGTCGCCGGCG
>JBGQCL010000654.1:0-5937 GCA_041495365.1 Kofleriaceae bacterium
CGTCGTGATCGACACCGAGCAGACCCCGGCCGAGCCGTCGACGGTGATCGAGGTCGACGGCGACAACGTCACGCTGATCCGCGAGGGCCAGGGCCCGATCGCCGGCATCCTCGACGTGTGAGCTAGATTTAGATCACCCTCGAGGGTGTGCGCGGTGCAGGTTCCCACCGCGGCTTGGTCTTCACCTGCGCGACATCGATCCCTTCGAGCAGCATCGCGAGCTCGTGCACGTCGATCGCCACGCTCGCCACACCGCTTCAGGTGCGCGTGCCGCGCGAGCAGTCGTCGACATAGATTTCGTCGCGGCTCTCGGCTTCGTCGCAGAGGGTGAGGGCCTCGAGCAAGCGGTCCTCGGCGGTCTTGGGGAGGGCAGATCCTTGGCTCGTGCCGGCTCGCTGGCGTCGATCCACACGAGTACCTCGCTGACGTCCTGCCCCAGCTCACCGGCCGCGTTCGCCTCAAGGACTTGCCAGCGTTGTTGCCGTCGCGGTGGGCTGCCGCGCGCGCCGCAGACTCCGCATCGGCGGGCTGACGCGCCTGCCATGACGGCGACCGGCGTTCAAGCCGAGCCGGGCTGTTCACGTCCATTCGGCTGGACGCTCACGCTCTTTGAAGTTGCCCCGATTCCGTGGACACCTTCGCCACTGCTGCTCTTGACGAAGAGCCCGGGCCCTGGCCGAAATTGACGCCAGCAACCGCAGCGACAGCCCCCGCAGTCTCGCTGTGGACACCTTCGCCACCTTCAGCGTGAGTGGCGCGAACCGCCAGAATGGCGAGAATGTTCGAAGTTTCGCCGATTTCCACAATTATAAACTATTTCAGTGTGGCAATGAAACCATGTCGTGTTCAAAGGTCGGAGCCAATACGAAGCGTACTATACGAACGCAAACTTCGCATTATCGTAGCATGAGGCTGCCGCTACTTGCCGGTGCACGCACGCGTTGAGATGTCGTGCGGCGATGTCCGAAAGCCGCGCAGGCGCCGGCCGTCCACATGATCGCCCGACGCAGGCGAATGTGCTCGACGAGCCGGACCGCCGGCCGCGCCCGGCCGCGGAGCGCCCGCATGAGCGCCGTCGCTCGTCGAGCCGCGATACAGCGCGCTCGCGGCCTGGCCGAGGTGCACCTTCACAGTTTGGAACTTTCATCCTTTAGGGCACCGCGCCGGTTAGATCTTATCTGTCGCCGCCATCGAGCAGTCGGTCTAGAGGCATACTTCAGGCACAAAGGTCCTACCACTCGCTGCGACCGTTGTTCCGTGGGCACGTCGCACGCTGTAGCTTCCTCGCGCGGTTCACGGCGGCTAACCAGCCGTCGCCACGTCCTCCGAGCTGGCACCGTTGGTGCACTGTTGGTCGCAGATCGCTCGGTTGCACGAAGGGCATGTGCGACGCCGCAGGAGGTTGCGCTTCGTAACTTGATTCGCAGAGCGATGCACCAAAGGCAATCTCCTTGGGAGGTGGTGTGGAATTCTTCGACCTTGTAGGGCTGCCAGCCGTTATGGAACGATCGCGCGGCAGCGCGGCTGTGACGATCGCGATGCTCGACGGCCCGGTCGCGGTCGAACATCCGGACCTCGCTCACGCGCGCATTCGGACACTCGGCGACAACGCTGCGTGCACCCGCGCTTCCAGCTACGCCTGCACGCACGGGACCTTCGTCGCCGGGGTCTTGATCGCCCGGCCTGGCTCGTCGGCTCCCGCGATCGCACCCGAGTGCACGCTGCTCGTCTGTCCGATTTTCGGCGAGAGCGAAATGACACTTGGATCGACCAGTGGCGTGCCGAGCGCCACTCCCGGGGAGCTCGCCGCGGCTCTGCAGGCGAGCGTCGACGCCGGTGCGAGAGTCATCAACATCAGCGCGAGCTTGTTGTACCGGCCGGTCGGCGAGGAGCGCAATCTTGAGCGTGCGCTCGATGCGGCAGCCAACCGGGGAGCCCTGGTGATCGCCGCGGCCGGCAACCAGTCTCAACTCGCCAGTTCCCCCCTGACTCGACACCCGTGGGTAATCCCGGTGGCGGCGTGTAGCGCCGATGGCCGCGTGTCGGAATTGTCCAACCTGGGCCGCTCCGTCGGGCGCGGCCTGCTCGCTCCTGGCGAGCGCGTGGTCAGCCTCGGCAGTGACGGTCGACCGAGGATGTTCAGCGGCACCAGCGCGGCCGCTCCGTTCGTCACTGGCGCGGCGGCGCTGCTATGCTCGCTGTTCCCGCGGGCCGCGGGTGGCATGATACGGCGCGCCCTTTGCGGAGATGGCGTCCGCCGCCGCATCGTCCCACCTCTGCTCGATGCGTGGAGATCTCACCACGTGCTCGAGGCCCATCATGTACAACACCGAGAGACGGAGAAGAATGATGAACACGATCGAAGCCAAAAGCGCTGAAGGCGAGATGTCGGTTGCTCACAACGGGG
This sequence comes from Kofleriaceae bacterium, assembly GCA_041495365.1. Lineage (GTDB taxonomy): Bacteria > Myxococcota_A > Polyangia > Haliangiales > Haliangiaceae > JABFXX01. The sequence continues at coordinate 2,408 of JBGQCL010000654.1, forward strand.
GAGTGCATCCGCAGGCCTGTGGATGCGCGTCGGGCACCGGCTCGGCTGGAGAGTCGACCGCTCCGCTCACGCTGTCCCATGTCTACGCGCTCGGTCGCATCGACGTCCGCTTCCCTTCGCTCGGCCTTGAGAAGGAATTCGTCCAGGCGACCGGACGTGAGGACACCGGTGGCAAGACCGACCGGCAAGCCATGCACGCCGTCCTGAGCAAGCCCGTGAACCGCTACCTCGCCCGCGCGATGTGCTGGGTGTTTTCCATCGAAGGGCTGGAGACCTACATCCTCCACCCGCGGGATCCTGGCGATCTCGACCAGCTGATTGCAGCGCTCCGCGGTTCGCCGCGCGCAATGGACGTCGACGTGGTTATTGGGGTCCGCGGCCCGTTCGCGCCGCCGGAGATGTGCAACGGCTTGCAGGTGCCGATTGTCGTGTTCGATCAAATCTATTCGTTCGACGTCGACTCACTGATCAAGGCGATCCCGCGGCCAAAGGAAGTTCCCGCCGATCAGTTCACCTCCGCGGCGGAAGAGCTCTTCCACCGCATCATGCAACTGGCGGACAACGCGGGGGCCACGGACGATCATCGCGCGTTCAACTATCTGGCCGTGCGGTGCCCCGCGATCTATGCGCTCGTGGCTGCTGCGTTCGATCGGACGATGTCCCTCACCGCCGTTGACGTGCGGCCGTCGCGACTGTCGGGCACGCGCAAGGTCGTCGACGTCATCCTGACGCTCACCCACCGAACCAGTGGCGTTGAAGAGAAGCACTTCGTCCGCACGGATGTCACCGAGCGGTATCCGTTCCTCGTGAGCAAGCTCATGCCATACTATGACCGCTGACATGCGGAGCGCGTTCTCGGATCGGCGAGGCGCCGCAACGGATACTGAGCCTTTTGACGTATCTCAGCGGGTGCTATCATCGTCCTGTCCGGTGAAACACAGCGGTCTCGAATAGTTCCCATACTCCAAAGGGAAGGTAAACCGCGATGAACATGCCAGGATTTGCTGCAGAAACATCACTCTACAAGTCGAACAACCACTATCAGTCTGGTACCAGTGGGCATCTCGGAAGTGGTGGCAACACAGCTGTGATGCCTCAAGACTGTGGATTAATTAAGGGACTCGTGTGCGGTATCGGCATTGCGGGGGGCATTACTCTATGTACGAGCTTCTGTCTCGAAGGTCCCGCCAGTTGTTTTGCTTGCTGGTCGGGCGCCCTGGCCATCGTAGGATATGGCTTTTGCCGGGAGTGCATTCCCGATTGGATGAGAGCTCTGCTCGATATCTTTGAGGGTGGTGGCGGTGGCGGTGGCGGTGGCGGTGGCGGGACGCCTCTATGCTGTCCACCCGGCCAAACATGTAGCTGCGATGGGCAATGTGCACCAGGCGGGGGATGTGTCGGCGGCGTGTGTCTACCCCCGGGTGCAGTGTGCCCATAGCAGGGAACAAGAGATCGGGCAGCGGTACCGCCTCCTCGGTTGCGCCCCGTTGGCGCGGGCGATCGCGACGCGCAGATCGGTTCTGGTGATCGCCGCCGGCGCCCACCGAGCGCGTCGCGCGGCCGGTTCGCCGGCGAGGTCGAGCAGGTACCACCAGCCGCCGTGCACCGTGTAGCGGCCGGTTCGCCGGCGAGGTCGAGCAGGTACCACCAGCCGCCGTGCACCGTGTAGCCCTCGCGCGCCGGCATCGCGGGGAGCTCGACGGAGTAGGTGATCGAGGTGCCCGGCCTGGCGACCACGCCGGTGGGACTGGCGACGACGCGCGCATTCGCCAGCGGGTTCCGGGCGTTCTGCGCGTCCGACGCACCGGTCGGGTCGTCGGCGAGGTCGACGCCGGTGTCGTCGTTGACCGGGATGCCCGCGGTGCGCAGCTCGATGACCGCCTCTGCGTAGACGCCCGGGCTGCGCTGCTGGATGTCGCGCACGAGGCCTTGGCCGCCGAGGTTGTTGAGCTTCGCGTCGTAGTACTGGACGGCTGCGCGTACCGTCTCCGGGCCGAGGTTGAGCTGCCTCAGGATCTCCTGGTCGTCGCCCGCGTCGAAGGCGGCGCGGATCGCGGTGGCGCACGCCTGCGCCTGCTCGGCTGCACCGGCGCCCGCGACCTGCTGCACCCGCTTGTTCTGGACGAGGGTGTCGTACTGCGCACGGCCGAAGCTCCGCGCCGTGGGCAGCGGAACGCCCTTGCCGTCGACAAAGTGCGGCGTGCCGTCGGCCGGGCAGCTGACGTAGAACTGCTCGTGGTCGCTGGTCCCAGCGGTGGTCCAGATCTCGCGCGCGAGCGCGTCGGTGACCGGGTCCTTGACGCCGTCGGTCAGCAGCACGCCGGGTGGAACACGGGCGACCCGCACGAACTTCGGCGCGGGGCCCGGGTCGCGCCGGATCGTCCGTGCCGCGCGCCCCGCGCCGCTGGCCGCCCCCGGCCTGGGAACCGGCCCGCCGCCCATCACCGCAGCGGCGAACGCGTCGGCCTCCACCTCGTGCGCCTCGTCGGGCTGGCTCACTTCGAGCTTAGTGTGGAGCGCGCCACCGTCGCCCTGCGAACGAGCCTGGATGGTATGAGCGAGCTCGTGCGCGAGCAGCCGGTCCCCTCGGGGATGCCGGGGCGGTGCTGGCCAGCGGCGAAGTGCACGTCCTGCCCCTCGGTGTAGGCGTGCGCGGAGATCGCGGAGGGCGGCGCGGGCTGACGCCGGCCCGTCGCGGACGCGCACGCCGGAGAGGTCGACGCCGCTCTCCGCGCCTCGACGCGCTCGCGGATCGGCGCGGCGACGGGCTGGCCCGGCGATTGCGCCGCCGCGTCGAGCGCGTCGAGCGCCCTGCCGCTGGACGCGTCGCCCGAGACCCGGCCCGAGGGCGCGGCGATGCCGGGCGCGGTGATCCGATCGTCGCCAGCCGCCTCATGCGCGGCTTCACCCTGGGCGCCGAACAGCGATATGAGGGTCGGCCGCGGGTTGCCGGGCTCGGCGACCGGCGCAGCGCCCATGGGCCCGTTGGCGTCACCGGTGCTGCCGCGCCGCCTTCCGCTGGACCGGCGCGCCCGCCGCCGGAACCCTCTCCGTGAGCGTCCGCTTGCCTGGTCGTCCCGGTGCGGTCGAGCCGGCCACGAGGAGCGCTTCCGTGGGGGGCGCGCGATCCGGATTGCTTGCCATCGACGGAGGCCGCCATCGCACCGGAGCGCGAGAACCGACCGCGAAAGCCGTCAGGTTCCGACTGCCGCGCCGATCTGTGCTCGGAGGCTGCGCCCTGGGCCCGCAACCGTTCAGAAGCACGAGCCGTTGAGGAACCGCTTGCCGCCGGGCCCGATGAACACGAACGGGCACACGATGCGGCACTCGCGCGGCGCCTCGATCGAGCACTGGGTCAGCGCGTCGAGCACGCTGCAGCCGTTCTGCACGCAGCGCGTGCCGTCCGGGCCCGGGGCATCGCAGTACTGGATGACCACGCAGGTGATCGGCCCGATCGCGCCCCGCGGCGAAACCATGCCGCCGGCTGCGCCCGGCGACGCCGGATCCCGGCCCTCGACCACCCAGTCTCC
>JBGQCL010000655.1:0-5935 GCA_041495365.1 Kofleriaceae bacterium
GACCCGGTCGTCGACCGGGACCTCGACGTCCTCGAACCAGACCTCGTTGACCTCGGCGTCGCCGTCGAGCGTGTAGATCGGCCGCACGGTGACACCGGGCGTCTTCATGTCGATCAGCAGGAACGAGATGCCCTGCTGCGCCTTGCGGTCGGGCGCCGTGCGGACCAGGCAGAAGATCCAGTCGGCGTGCTGCGCCAGCGTGGTCCACGTCTTCTGCCCGTTGCACACGTAGACGTCGCCGCGGCGCTCGGCGCGCATCCGCAGCGACGCGAGATCGGACCCCGACCCGGGCTCGGAGTAGCCCTGGCACCACCAGTGATCGCCGGACCGGATCCGGGGCAGGAAGCGGTCCTGCTGGACCCGGCTGCCGAACGCCATGATCACCGGCGCGACCATGCGGATGCCGAACGGCATGAGCGGAGGCGCGCCGGCGTCGGCGCACTCGTCCTCGAAGATGTGCTGCTGCGCCGCGTTCCAGCCCGGGCCGCCGAACTCGGTGGGCCAGTTCGGCGTGCTCCAGCCGCGCTGATGGAGGAGGCGGTGCCAGCGGAGCCAGTCCTCACGCTGGAGGTGCTTGCCGCGCAGCACCTTGTCGCTGATGTCGGGCGGGAGGTGGGTGTCGATGAAGCTGCGAACCTCGGTCCGGAACTGCTGCTCTTGGGCCGTGTAGCGGAGGTCCATGCCTGTTGCGTAGAACGGAAATCTCGGCGCGCACAGCCCGCCCGGCGCGAAACGACCAGTCGGTAGCAAGCGAGTATGAACTTTCCAGAGATGTAGGTCCGGCGGGCGCAGCTCGAAGTGGCCGGCCGCGCCAGGAAGCGGCGATGGACGGCATGTTAGAATGCTTTGATCTGTGCGGGCGTGGCGATGTCCATACGGCGTGCGAGCTCCGCGACGCTGCGCTGGTCGAGCGCAGCGAGACGGGGGGTGGGGACCCCGACGGCTTCGCCGGTTGGGCGGGGGGCAGCGCCCCCCGTGGGATCAACAGCTCCGGGAGACACCGTGATCCACATCGCGCTCGTGCCGTATCAGGTATCGATCGATCCGAGCCTGCTCACGCGCGTCGCCGCGGCCTTGCAGCGCCAGGTCCACGAGCAGTTCGGTCCACTGTGGCAGATCGAGGCCACGGTCAGCCCGTTCGTCGACTGGAACGCCGTGCCGGCGGACTACGCGCGGCTGATCGTCGTCGATCATCTCGACTCGACGGCGCTCGGCGTCCACGCCGACAAGGACGGCAAGCCGTACGCGCTGGTCAATGGCCGCGGCAGCAGCTGGCCGCTGGTCGCCAGCCACGAGCTGCTCGAGATGCTCGCCGATCCGACCGGCCAGCAGACCCGGTCCGGCCCATCGCCCAGGCAGGACGGCAAGACGGTCGAGATCCTCGTCGAGGTCTGCGATCCGTGCCAGGGCTCGCGGTGGTCGTATCCGATCGACGGCATCCCGGTCTCGGACTTCTGCACGCCGGCCTACTACAGCGGGGAGACCGGGCCGTGGTCGTACCGCGGCAACGTCAAGGCGGCCCACCAGGTCCTCAAGGACGGCTACCTGATCTGGCACGACCCGGCCGCGCAGCTATGGTGGCGACGCGATTACCTGGGCAGCGAGCCGACCGATTACGCTCTGGGCCCCATGCCGCCCACCGTCAGCTTCCTGCGCGGACACATCGATCGGATCACGCGAGGCCATCGCCAGGCCGGCCCGCGCAAGGGCCGCCCGGCGCCCGCCGCCTCGGTCGCGGCGGTGTCGACGGCGGCGAAGGCGCGCTCGCGGGCACTGGCCAAGCAGGTCGCGGGGATCCTCGCGCCGCGCAGCCGGAAGGGCCGCGCGTGAACCGGCCGCGCCGCCGGTACGCCGCGGTCGTCGCCGGCGCCGTCGCCGCGATCGCCGGCATGGTCGCGCCCGGGGGGCTCGGCGCCGCGGCCGATCCGCCGGGCTTTCCGTCGAGCGGCTCGGCCGCCCAGGCCGCCCAGCCCGCCCTGCCCGCCCAGCCCGCCCTGACCCCCGCCGACCGGACCGAGGCCTTCCTGCGCGACCGGGTCGCCGCGCTGAAGAAGTTCTCGCACGACAAGGAGAGCGATCCGGCATTCGCCGAGCACGAGGGGCGCGACCGGGCGTGCCGCATCGATCGCGACCACCAGGTGGTGACGCTGACGTTCAACGCCGACGGCACGCTGCACTGCAAGCTGGCCGAGCTCGCCGAGGGCTACGAGCTCGACGTCTGGGTCCTGACGATCAAGGACCTGTACGACACCGGCAACCACTACCGGGTCACGGTCACGACGGGCGCGGCGCTCGGCTTCGCGCCGATCCACGGCACCTCCACGGACGTCAAGGCCGAGCTCGCGGTGCTGAGCGGGCTGCACGCCGAGGCCATCGAGGCGGCGTGGTGGCACGCCCGGAGCCACTACGGCCCGTACCACTTCGACAGCGCCACGATCACGGTTGCGCTCGACGAGTGCGCGGCGTCCCAGGACACCAAGCTGACGATCGTGCCGCTCTACCGGTTCGCGCTGACCGTGCTCGCCATCGCCGGCCCCGGCGTGGCGGGCTACACCGTCGCCGACGGCAAGATCTCGCAGAGCCTGAACCGCGCGGACCTCGCCTACTACTTCGGCGTTCACCTCTACCCGCTGTCGTGGCACCGCGACGGCAAGCGCCACACCCTGCCCGGACGCTACTTCAGCGACGACTACAGCGAATGGTACGACCGGATCAGCGTGCTCGCCGGCGTCGACCTCGGCCACCCGACCGAGGCCGGCTACATCGGCGCGGCGATCGAGGTCTACGGCGGGGTGGCGATCACCGCCGGCTGGCAGCCGCGCAAGCACAACCGGCTGCACACCGGCTACGCGATCGGCGACGTGCTCACCGGCGACCAGGTCCCGACCGACGCGGTGTGGAAGCTCGGCAGCTGGGCCGCGGGGATCAGCATCGACGCGTCGCTGCTCAAGACGCTGCTCGCGTACATCGGCAGGTAGTCGCCGCTCCCGGGCTCAGGCCGCGGCCTGCTTGCGGGCGGCGCGGCGGGCGCGCAGCGCGAGCATCGGCTGCTCGACCAGATAGTACGACAGCAGCGCGGCGCCGAACGCGAACAGGATGTGGAACGGGAACGCGTTGACGATCGAGTCGGCGTGCCGGTTCACGAACGGCTGCTGCCACAGGTACAGCGAGTAGCTGAGCGCGCCGATGAACACCAGCGGCCGCCACTCCAGCACGCGGCCGACCGGGAAGTTCGGGTGCCGGACGCTGCGGTGGATCGCCATCGCGATCCCGAGGTTGCCGAGCGTCACGCCGAACGCGAGGTTGAACCCGGCGCGCTGGATCGACAGGGCGTACACGCAGGCCAGCGGCAGCGCCCAGAACGCCGGCGAGTCGAGCCACATCAGGTAGGTCGGCGTGGTCTCGAGCCAGTCGCGGGCGAGCGCGAGCACGCAGCCGGTGGCCAGCGAGTCGAACACGAACGGGAACGCCTGATCGGTGAGCGGACGGATCTCGGGCCACAGCTTGAACGCCATGACCCGCAGGATCGGCGCGGCGAGGATCCCGCCGATCGCGAACCACAGCGCGCGCCGGGGCCGCAGCACCGACAGCACGAACGGCCACAGCAGGTAGAACTGCTCCTCGACGGCGAGCGACCACAGGTGGCCGAGCCACCACGCGCGCTCGGCGTGGAAGTTCATCGTGTAGGTCGCGGCGAACGCGACGTCGTGGGCCGGCAGCTCGATCCAGCCCAGCGCGGTGATGACCAGGAGGATCGCCAGGTAGACGTAGAACGCCGGGAAGATCCGGTAGACCCGGCGGATGTAGAAGTCGCGCAGCGAGATCCGCCCGCGCTTGCCGTACTCGGCGAGCAACAGCGTCGTGATCAGGAACCCCGAGATCACGAAGAACGTGCGGACACCGAGGTCGCCGAACACGGACACGGAGAGCCACGACGGCACGTGGCGGGTGCCGGCCGAGTGGGCGCACAGCACGATCAGGATCGAGATCGCGCGCAGCCCATCGAGCCCTGGTATCCGACCGCGCGTGTCCCGCACCGCTCCCATTGTACATGCCGTGCCGCCGAGCTCAACTGCGCGCCGGCGCTCACCAGCCCAGCCAGCCGCTCTGCAGCGACAGTGCCAGCGGCTGGCCGATCGTCTCCATCCGGCCGCGCGGGCCGAGCCGGGTGATCCGCGCGCCCGACTGCGGCCGGTGATCGGTGGCGGTGTATCCGATCGTGGCAAAGCCCTCGATGTCGACGCTGCGGAAGCTCTCGAGCACGTCGCGCAGGTTGCCGCCGGTCACCGGCTTGCCCTGATCGAGCAGCCGCTCGACCGCGAGCCTCCAGGTCGCGACCGCGACCCGGCCGTAGACGTACTGCACGGTCCGGTAGGCGTCGGGCGGATCGCCGTCGATCGCGCGGTAGCGAGCGTGGTCGGCGATCAGGCCGGCGCTGCCCGCCGCGGTCGGATCGCCGAACAGCGCGAACGGCTGGACGACGTGGAACCCGACGCACGCGTCGCCGCACCGGCCGTACAGCGACTCGTCGACCGACCAGTTGTTGCCGATCACGTGGACGTCGATCCCGAGCTGGGTCTTGACCTTGTGCAGCGCCTTGCCGAGCGACGCCGCGTTGGGGCTGGTGTTGCCGAACCACACCCAGTCGGCGATCTCGTAGCCGGGGTGGGCGGCGCGGTAGCGCAGCTCGTCGTGGAAGAACCGCAGCACCTTGCGCTCGATCGCCGGCGCGTCGTCGGCGAGCTCGACGAACAGGTCGCGGCCGATCCGGGTGCCGCCGAGCGCGTGGAGGAAGGTCTTGGCGCCGTCGACCGGATCGGTGCAGAACGCGCTGGTCGAGCAGTAGAAGAACGCCATCCGGCGCGCGCCCTGGCGCCACGCGAAGCTCGCCGCGACCCGCGCCGCGGTGGTGTAGTCGGTGCCCTGGAAGAACACGTGGGAGTAGCCCGGCGACTGCTTGCGGACCAGGACCTGGGCCTCGGCGAACGCGTCGCTCAGCGACGGGATCGCGACGTCGACCGTGGTCGGCCCCGCGGCGGCGAGCTCGCCGGCGTAGGCGCCCTACAGGATCAGCTTGTGCTCGGCCGACGCCAGCGGCCCGAGCACCTGGGTCATCGGCGTGCCCTGCACGAAGATCGTCGAGACCTCGGGCCAGTCGGACCGCGCCTTCCACGCGGCGTAGACCTCGAGCGACGCGCGCTTGTCGTACCGGGTGTCCTGGACGTCGATGTCGAGCCGGCAGCCGCGGATCCCGCCGGCGGCATCGATCGCGCGCAGGTAGTCGTACTCGCCCTTGCCCGCGGCGGTCCCGACCTCCTTGGTGTCGCCGGTCATGTCGTACATCACGCGCACGCGGATCGGGCCGCGGCACCGCGGTTCCGCAGACGGAACGGCGAGCGCGGCGGCGGAGCTCGCGATCGCCGCGCGCGGACCGGGGCCGTCGCCTGAGCGCAGGCTGCGCCCGGCCCAGGCGATCACCGCGGCGGCGCCCAGCGCGGCGGCCGCCACCGGCCAGCGCAGCGCGCGGCGCGACCGCGCCCGGGTCGCAGGCGGCGCGGCCGGGGCCGGCGAGCGCGTCACCGAGCGACCGGGGTCGAGCCCGCCGACCCGATCGCCGGCGCCGCCGGCCAGCCCCGGCAGCTCGCCCGCCGGCCGGTCGCCCGCCAGGGCCGCCATCGCGTGCCGGATCCGGGCCTGGAGCCCGGCGCGCACGTCGGCGAACGCCGCGGTCATCGCCTCGCCGATCTCGAGCTCGCGCACGGCGCACCCGGACCGGCGCAGGTAGCGCTCGATCGTCTGGCGCATCTCGTGGGCGGACTGGTAGCGCGCGCAGGGATCCTTCTCCACCGCCCGCGCGACCAGCGCATCGAGCTCGGGGTCGACGTCGGGCAGCACCCCGACGAGCCGCGGGATCGGGCCGAGCTCGCGCACGACC
>JBGQCL010000656.1:0-5935 GCA_041495365.1 Kofleriaceae bacterium
CTTCGGCCACCTCCAGGCCGATCACTTTGGCCACCCCCAACGCGATCACCTCGGCTACCTCCACCCGGATCACCTAGCCCACCCCGTAACACCCGGGGGCCCGGCCGACCGCGAGCGCGCCGCTGGCCCGGGGCACCCGGCCGACCGCGAGCGCGCCGCCGGCCCGGGGGCGCCCGGGCCGATCGCGGCGCCAGGCGGAGCGCGCCGCTGCCCTGGGGTGTCAAGCCGCGAGCGCTGCGCCGATCGCGAGCGTGCCTCTGGCCCTCGTGTGCGCAGGTCCCGAGCGCGGTCGACCACGAGCGCGCCGCCGGCCTCGAGCACACCGCCGGTCCCGAACGCATGGCCGCTCGCGAGCGCGCGCGGCTGCGAGCGCGCGGCCTTGATCGGGAGGACGGGGCGGCGGTTTGGGCTGGGGCAGGTGATGCTCGGCTGCGTTTGCCCACCGCTGGCAAAGGTGGGCTGCGCTTCGATCAGCCCGGCGTGGTCTGGGCGGCGCGGGCTGGGCAGTCAGCGTGCGTTTCAATCCCCACCGCATTGGCATCGCCTCCGGCGACGCGTGCGAGGTGTCGGTTATCCAGCGCCTTCAGCACATGGACGGTTTCTCTACGCACGATCAGCTTGCGGGTCGTTTTCTTCATTGTGCCACGATAGCGCAGTGTCCATGGGCGCCGCACGCCCTGATCACCGACACGGGACTGGGCAGCGTCCAGCGCGAAAGATCGCCAGAAAATCCACGCGTTACGATGTCGTCGCCATCGACCCTCACGCCGACCACATAGGATCTGTGTGCCGGCATCGTCCATAGCAAGCGGCCGGAGGAAGCTTCCCAAAACCAGAGTAGGCCGTCGCCGCCGCCGGCCACGATCATCGAGCCATCTGACGATGGGGTCACGTCGACTAGGAAGCGCGATCCGCCTTGATAGGTCTGGCGGAGGGTCCCCGCGAGATCCCAAAGCCGCACCGCCCCATCGCCGCACGCGGTGACGATCCGATCACCCGGGATGAAACGTGCCGAGTACACTTGCCCCTGTCCAGGATCATCGAGCTGTGCGATGGCTCGGTAGCGTTCGAGGTCCCACAACGTAGGCGATGCAGCCCCACCCGTGAAGCTCGGGACGGTGATCAAACGGCGGCTATCGGCCGACACCCTCAACGTCCTTACGCGTGCTGAGGTTTCGAGGTCTGCCAGGGCAGAGCCGTCTACGCCGTAGATGCGGAGTCGTCGTTCGGCATCGGCAGCCACGACCCGACCATCAGGCAGGACCCCCGCGGAATCGATGCCACTGGGTGACTTTGGAATCGCGAGCACCGCACCGTTGTCGCGCGTCACAAGCAGAGAGCCGTCGACCGCTCCGCTCACGATGTCTCTTCCGGTACCAGCGAATGCCACCGTGCTCACCGATGCACCATGCGTAATCGTGCGTAACAGCCGACCGCCGGGCAGCTCGTAGACTTCAACGGTATTATTTCGGGCGATCGCCGCACGGTCCCCAGCAGGGGACACTGCAGGATATGCTGGGTCGAAATCACCACCAGCCGGGGTCACGCTGGGCAACTCTGCGAGAAGGCGATCGCGAGCGGTGTCCCACACCCGGGTCGGATAGCTCTTGCAACCCACCGCGAGGAACCGGCCATCTGGCTCAAGGCTCGTGGCGCGGTCGCAGCTGTCGCTGATCGGCGGTGAGCTCCACTTCCGATACGGTGAGCTTGCATCCCACACACGCGCGGTCCCATCCCAGGATGCGCCGAGAATTCGCCGTGAGCTCGAATCGAAGTGCGCAACGAGGACGGCATTACGAGGTCCATCAAGCACGGTGACCGGCATCCCCTGCGCGATATCTAAAACGATCACCGAGCCGTTCGCGCCCGCTGCCACCACGAGCGTTGATGTCGGGTCGAATTCGACCGAGAGCATCTTGCTTCGGAGATCGTTGCCCTGGCTCCGGAGTTTGCCTGAAGCTGTATCCCAGACTTGCTCGGCGCCATCGCGACTCGCTGTAGCTGCGAGATGGCCATCGGGAGAGTAAGCCACGGCGTCGACCAGCTCTCCCACTTCGCGTAGGTGATGAACCCGCGTGCCGCTCGGGATCTCCCAGATCGAGGCGTCGCCTTGGGAGCTGCCGGTCAAGATGTGCGCACCGCTCGGGTCCCAGCTCAGACGACGGATGCCAGGCCCGGGGATGGAGAGGACCTGCGCCCATGTCCCAGTATTAAAAACGCGCACGTCATTGCCTCCGCTCGTAGCCAGCCAATGACCATCCGCGCTAAAGGCGACGGAAGCATCTCCCAACGCATCATTGCCGAGCTCGGCGAGGGGAGCGCCAGAGCTCGCCTCCCAGACGTGGACAAACGCCCCGTCCTTGTCGATCGCAGCAACATACTTATTGTCCGGAGGGAGATAGAGCAATTCTGTAATAACGTAGCTTTGCGTGATCGCGCCGCAGTTCACGTACGACGACCCCGTTGGATGCGTTCCAGATCCTGACGGTGCCATCACCGCAGGCGGTGATGAGTTGTGAGCCGTCAGTATTGTACATGGCCTGATAGACGATGTCGCCATGGTGCAACGTGAACAGCAGCCGATAGGACGTGGCGTCCCACACCTGCGCGTTCTTGTCGTCGGTAGTGACGATCTGCTTGCCGTCTGGAGAGAACGCCGCCCACCACATACGTCCAAACGAACTTCGGAGCTGCGCTTGCTCGGCCAACCTGGGCTGTAGTGCCCTTGCAAGCATGAATGCGGTCGAGGGCGACGGATCTCGATGGTACGCCGCAGCCAGGTGGCGCTGCGCATCGCGTTCGTGATGGAGAAGCGCCGAGCGACCCTGCTCAAGCTCGGCCTGCGTGACGGTCGCCTCAGTCACCTCTCGGGCCGAGCGAGCCTGTTCTTGGGCCAACTCGGTTTGCATCGCCGCGCGGTACAGGAACCCGCCGATTGCGACCACCGCGGCAAGCGCGACGAGCGCCTGCCGTCCCCGGCGGATGCGCCGGATGCGCCGCTCGCTCGCGGCCACGAACGCGCGCTCCAGCGGGCTGAGCGTCTGCTGGGGCACGCTGCGCAGGGTGTTCGCCAGTACGTCGGCCCCCCACAGCAGGCCCGGCGCCCGCGCCTGATCGGACCACTGCTGCGCCGAGGTCCGGAGCTGCTCCCGCTTGATCTTGCGCAGCGCCGTCCGCACGTGCGAGGCCAGCTCCAGCGCGGTGGCCGGGCGAGCCCGGGGATCCTTGTCGAGCGCGCACCGGATGACCAGATCGAGGGCCGGAGGGAAGCCCTCGCCGAGCGGCGGCGGTGCAGACGCACACTTGTGCTGTTCGAAGTACTCGGATGTCCGGTTCGCGACGAACAGCCGGCGCCCGGTCAGCGTCTCGTAAGCAATGATGGCGAGCGCGTAGATGTCGGCCTCCGGCCCGGCGGCGTCGGCACCGACCCACAGCTCCAGAGCCATGTACGGAGGCGAGCCGACGTACCCACCCGGCGGCGTGAGCTGGCGCCTGCTCTCCGAGTCATGGCAGGTGACGGTGCGCCACGCGCGGCGCGGCCGGACCGGCATGCGCACGGTCTTCACATCATCGTGGTCGGAACCGCGATCTTCGTCGGAGCCAGGGCCGGGCGCCAGCTCGCGATGTCGGTGCCACTTGGCGATCCCGAAATCGAGGAGCTTGGGGAGCAGACGCCCCTCGCACTCGATCACCATGATATTGGACGGCTTCAGGTCGCGGTGGATGATCCCCTGCTTGTGCGCGACGTGGATGACATCGCAGAGGCCCTCGAAGAACCGACCGAACGACTCGGGCGACATCGGCCCCTGCCTGTCTAGCCAGACATCGAGCGGGACGCCCCGTACCCACTCCATCGCGAGCCACAGCAGCCTGCCTTCGTCCTCGGCCCCGTAGGCGTAGATGTGCGTCGCGTAGGGGTGGTCCAGCTGTGACGCGAGCCGCGCCTCGCGGAGGAAGCGCTCGCGCGACTCGCTGTCGCTGCGTCGCTCGTGCAACACCTTGACCACCACTTCGCGCTCCAGCGCCGGCTCCTCGCCGCGGTACACCGCCCCGTAGCCGCCCTCTGCGATCAGCTCGCGCAGGATGTACGGGCCCAGCGTGCGCCCAATCAGATCGCGATCTGGCATCAGCGTTGACTCCCTCCGTGGGGGGATAGGCTAGCCACCGTTCACCTACTGAGAGGTTCGTTGCGTGACGCATTTTGCTGCATCAGCGTGAGATGCACCCTGCGCGACGGTTCATGACGTGGCCCGCAGATCGTGGTTCCAGGCGTGATTCCGGGCCAGCCGCGAGGCATCCTCTGTGGGCGAGACTACTCACCCCGACGACAACACCGCGATCCAGGGTTGCGAACACAGCTGAGCTGGCCCGCGAAATTCAGAAATCGAGCGTTCGGCGGGCCAACCCTTGCAGCATCCTACCTAGAAGTGCTCTCTGATCCCATGGACCCTACCGACAGGCCCCGTCCACGTGTGCCGGCTCCACAAGAAACCTCCGGCTCCCTCCGGCTCAGCAGGGTGACACCGAGGAACTCGCCCGCATCTCCCGCGACGCCGACACGGACACCGCCACCCCCCAACGATCGGTTTCTGGGATGGGACGCGGGGCCCGATCCGACCATCGCGATCTGCGAGTACGACGTTACCGGGGACTGGGAGATGCGTGGAGATCTTGCCGAACTCAGCCTCGGCGGATCGAGCCAGTGCACGATCTCGATCCCGGGCCGCGGGCTGTCGGCGCGGCACTGCCTCTTGGAGCGTCGAGCGCGCAAGCTGCGGCTGAACGACCTCGCCAGCTCGTACGGAGTCTTCTTTCGGGGCCGTAGACTCGAAGGCTTCGCGGATCTGAGCCCTGGAGACATGTTCACGGCACGTCCGATGACATTCGTCTGCCTCAATGACGAAATGCGGCAGCATCGCCCCACCGTGTTCGGGATCCTGGGGCCGGGCGCCGTCCGGACTCCGGACTGGGTGATGGTCGAGTCAGTGACGGGTTCAGGACCGATGCTGCTCACGGGCAAAGCTGGATGCGATCTCGATCGCCTTGCGCATGCGATCCACGCGATGTCTACACGGCGGAACCGGAAGGCGGTCGAGGTCGCCACGGTGCCCCCGGATGGAGACGCTCAGGTGGCGCTCGCGGAGCAAGCCTTCCAAACCTCGTTGATCCTTCACCTGGGCCAAGAGGAGGATGCACCACTCGATCCGGACTTCGTATCGAAGCTGTTCGATGCACGCGGCGGTATTCGGCTCATCGCCCTGGCGGCGAGCCCGGACATCGCACGGCGTGCGTTGACCGATGCCAATGTCGAGTTGATGCAACACATTCCGGTGCGCGCGCTCGCATACCGTAGAGGAGAGATCCACCAGCTGCTGGATCTCCGGTTCAAGGAGCGCGCATTTCACCGGCGTGCCGACGACCTGACCTCGGTGAACCAAGAGGCGCTCAAGAGGTACCACTGGCCGGGCAACTTCGCTGAGCTGCGCCAGGTCGCCGACGCGATCATCGCGTACGCCACGCTAGGCAGCATGCGCCGCGCCGCGGTGTCGCTTGGGGTTTCGCGTCAGAAGCTGACGCGGCATCTTGAACGCATCGGCCTGGCAACCCCGCTGTTCGGTCAGGACAAGTAGCCGGCAGCCTGGCCCGCAACACCGGGTTGCCACTCTCATGGCGGGCCACGCGGTGGAGCGCTCGCTGGCGCGATCCCCGATATTTACAGAGCGACGCGTCCATCTACCTGGCCCACGAAAACGATGCGAATATGCAATCGTGGGCAACCCCTTTTCATTGGCCATGGTTTTGTGTTCTGTAGTGCGGTGCTGAGCGACAACTAGATCTCCCCAGCGACGACAATTACATCGCCCCATCCTCGACGGCGTAGCTGGCGGTCAGAGGGCCATGGTCTCCCGGAGGTGGAGGCCCGGCACCCGTGCGA